>JARLIH010000185.1 GCA_031291845.1 Isosphaeraceae bacterium
GCTCGCCGTCGGTCAGCGGGCGAGCGATGGCAGAGGACGCGACGCGCTGGCGCAGCGCGGTGAGGGTGTCGCCGACCAGAGCGCGTCCCCACTCGGGCCGGAACTCCGCCAGCCGCCGCGCGGCGAGCGCGCGGAGGGCCTCGTCCACCCGGCTGGCGACGGTCATCGCGGCCTCGTTGACCGCGCGCTCGCGTTCCTCGGCCGAAGAGGGAGCACGCAGCACGCCCTTCGCTTCGAGCGCGGCGAGCACGGTCCGGGTTTGCTCGAGCGCGTCCTCGAAGCGCAGCTTGCGCTTGGGCCAGACGGAGCGGTCGCGCAGGTTGACGACGGTCTCGATCATGTCCAGCGGTGCGGGGTCGGTCGGCGACTCGGCCCGGCCGGCCTTGCCCACGACCTGCCAGACCTCGGGGAAGCCGCGAAGCACGGCATCGCGCACGCGGAGGTCGTCGCCCGATTGCGCGACGCTCGCGCGTGGCACGGTCGTCGGCATGTCCATGATCGAGCCTTCGTCAAGGTCGGGCATGAACTCGCGCCCGAGCTTGGTCGAGGCGACGAAGCCGAGTCCGACGATGATCGCGAAGAGCCAGCAGACGAGGGTCGTGCGGTCCATCAGCCAGGCGAGCATCGGCTTGAAGATCTCGATCATCGTGCGCACGATCCAGTTCTCGTCTTCGGACTTGATGCGCCCCTTGAGGAAGATCGGGATCAGGGCCGGCACGAGCGTGATCGACAGGAGCGCGACGCCCACGAGGGCGAACGTCTTGGTGTACGCGAGCGGGTGGAAGAGCTTCCCCTCGCGGCCGGAGAGCGCGAATACGGGCAGGAACGACAGGATCGTGATGAGCACCGAGAAGAAGATCGGGCGGCCGACGGTACGGCAGGCCTGGATGACGATCTCGGTCGTGTCGCCCCGGATCGGCTCGCGGCCGAACCGCCGCGTGAGGTGATGGGCGGCGTTCTCGCCCATCACGACCGCCTGGTCGATCAGGATGCCGACGCTGATCGAGATCCCGGCCAGGCTCATGATGTTCGACGACATGCCGAACAGCCGCATCATCAGGAAGCTGAACAGGATCGCCATCGGCAGGGTGATCGCCACGACGAATGCGTTGCCGAGGTGGCCCATTACCAGCAGGATGGCGATCGTGCAGACGATCAGCTCTTCCTTTACGGTGCCGCTGACGGTTTCGAGCGCTTTGTGGATCAGGGGTGTCCGGTCGTAGAAGGGGACGATGCGGACCCCTTGCTCATGGAGGCCCGCCTGGAGCGCGGTGATCTTGTCCTTGATTCGGCGCGTGACCGCGAGCGGGTTCTCGCCGTAGCGCATGAGCACGACTCCGCCGACGACTTCCTTGCCGTCCTTCTCGAGTACGCTACGGCGGAAGCCTTGCCCGACCTGCACAGCGCCCAGTTGGCGGACGTAGATCGGCGTGCCGTTGCGCTCGGTGACGACGGTGTTCTCGATGTCGCGCAGGCTCTGGATCCAGCCGACGGAGCGGATCAGGTACTCGGCGTTCCCCTGGTGAATGACCCGGCCGCCGACCGAGGCGTTGGACCGGGCGACGGCCGAGTCGACTTCGCCCAGGCTGACGCCGTAGGCGCGGAGCTTGTTCGGGTCGAGGTCGATCTGGTACTCCTTCGGTGCGCCACCGACGGACGCGACCTCGGCGACGCCCGGCACGCTGCTGAGCTGGTAGCGGACGTACCAGTCCTGGATCGAGCGAAGCTGGCCCAGGTCCTTGCCGTCCCCCTCGACGGTGTACCAGAAGATCTGGCCGAGGGCCGTGGCGTCGGGGGCCATGTAAGGGGTCACGCCCGGCGGCAGGAAGGTCGAGGCGATCCCCAGCTTCTCCTGCACGCGCTGGCGGGCGAAGTAGTAGTCGGTCTCGTCGTTGAAGATGATCGTGATCATCGAGAAGTTGAACTCGCTCGACGACCGCACGACCTTCACGCCGGCGAGGCCTTGGAGGCTGACGGAAAGGGGATACGAGACCTGGTCCTCGATCTCCTGGGGGCTCCGTCCCATCCAGTCGGTGAAGACGATGACCTGGTTCTCGGACAGGTCGGGGATCGCGTCGACGGGCATCGTCATGAGCGCGCGGAAGCCGGCGATTCCGAGCACGAGCGACGCGAGGATCACGAGGTAGCGGTTGCGGATGGACCACTCGATGACGGCTTCGATCATGAGGGGATCCGCCTCGTGTGGGTTGACGTGGCCGCGGCGCGCGCGGCGCTGCCGTGCTGGTGCTTGGGCGGCGCTGGCTTCTCCGGTTTTGGCGTCTTCGCGGGCGGAGTGGTCCCACGTGTGGCCGGGTTGATCCGGCTCTCGGCGTCGATCAGGAATGCGCCCGCCGCCGCCACGCGCTCGCCCGCGGCTAGGCCGTCGAGTACGGGGTAGCGGTCGCCCGAGCGCGTTCCGAGCACGACCTTGCGGCCCTCGAAGACGCCCGGCTCGGCTTCGACGTAGACGACCTTGTCGGTGCCGGTGTCGATGACCGCGGATTCGGGAATGGTCAACACCGTGTCCTTGGGGGGCGCAACAAGCCGGGCGAGGTAGCGGGCGGGGTCGGCCTTGAGCTTCGGCGGACAGGCCGCGCAACAGGTCAAGATGGTCTTACCGTTCACCTCGACCGGAACCGGCGCGCCCATCGAGCCGAGCTTCGCCCCGGTGACGGGACAGATATTCGGGACTAAGGCGGTCGTCGTCGTTCGGGGTCTCACGGCCGCGAGCTTGGCGAGGTACTGAGCGGGGCGGGCCTTGACCTTGGGGGGGCAGGCGTCGCAGCAGGTCCAGAGTTTCTGGCCGTCGACCTCGACGCGCACCGGGTCGCCCATCGACCCCAGTTCGGCGTCCGTGACCGGGCAAATCTTCTGCTCTTCGACCGTCAGTCCCGTCTTGCGGAGCGACGCATCGGCAGGATGCAGCGCGGCGAGGCGCTCGCGGAACATCGGGGTTTCGGCCACGGGTGTCTTCAGGGTGACCGTGGCGTACATGCCGGGGCGGAGCTTGTGCCCGGGGTTGCCCAGGTCGTACCGCACCTCCATCGTCCTCGTCACGGGGTCCAGGTGCGGCTGCACGAACGCGACCTTGCCGGGAAACGTTTCGCCGGGGAGCGCCTCGACCGTTGCCTCGACCGACTGACCGATATCGACCAGCCCGGCCTCGTCCTCGAAGACCTGTGCCTTGACCCAGACGGTGTGCAGGTCGGCGATCTCGAACATCGCCTGGCCCTCCTGCACGTACTGCCCCTCGACCACGTTCTTCTTGAGCACGTGCCCGCCGATCGGCGCCACGATCGGCACCTTGTAGTCGGCCTTTCCCTGCTTGAGGATCTCGTCGATCTGGGTCTGCGTGAGTCCCCAGAGCTTCAGCTTCTCCTCGGCCAGCCGGCTCAGCTCGCGGCGGTCGCCCAGGATCGACTGGCCGAGCGTCGACCGCATCCTTGGGGAGTCCGCGGACTTACGGGCGATCAGCAGCTCCTGGATCGCCTGGTACAGCTCGGGGCTGTACAGCTCGGCCAGCGTCTGCCCCTCGGCGACGTCTACCCCGGTGAAGTTGACGTGGAGCTTCTCCACTCGCGCCATGCCCCGGATCTTCGAGGCGATGTGGGCCAGCCGGCGCTCGTCGAACTCGACGTAGCCGACCGCGGTCAACGTTTCGATCAGAGGGGCGTAGACCACCTCCGCCGTTTGGATCCCGGCCTGCTGGATGCGGAAAGGCGCGAGCTGCACCCGGGCGATCACGCCGGGGGGTAGGGGCTTGTTTTCACCCTTCATCCGCTTGCTCAGGGGCATGCCGCAGATCGGGCAGGCGCCCGGTTCGTCGCGGACGACGTTCGGGTGCATCGGGCAGTAGTATTCGGTGTGGGACGTCGCCACGGTCTTCGTGCTCGCGGGCCGCTGCCACTTATCGACCTTGTTCCAGATGGTGTCCCAGTAGGCGAACACCAGGCCCGTCAGCGCCATCAGGGCGATGAAGCGCAGGCGGAGCTCGACCACCTTTACGACCAGCCGGAACTGCTGCCAGCGGGTCCGCTCGGGAGCAGTGTCTAGGGAAGTGTTGTTGTCGGACATGCATTGACCTCGTTTGAGCAGCGTCGATGGATCGCGTTTCGAGGGATGGTCGTGCGCGAGGAGTGCCGTTTTCGATTGTGCCGCAGAATGGCCGAGCGCTTGTGTTGCGCCTTTGGCAGCCCCGAACGGGGCGCAATGGGGGCGGGAGCGAGCAGGGTCGCGGGCGCCTTGCGATCCTGGGGCGCTGCCCCATGCAGTCTCATTGCACTCCGTTCGGGGCTAAGAGACGCTCTGGTCTCGGGACCCCGAAGGCGCTGTTTGCTCAGAAACGCAAGTGCGCGTTCTGGAGATACAGCGGGATCCTCGCGCTGCCATCAGGGGATGAGGCCGGCCGTGCGGAAGTGTCGGCGACCGCGAGCGAATCAAGAGCGTCACACGCCACGCAGGAAAGAGCGCATGACCGATCTGAGGAGGTGGGCGAAGTTGGTCCGGGAGTGGGTGCAGCCGGCGTTTCCAGGCGGCACTGGCACGAAGGACCCATAGGCAGACGATTCGAACCCGTCGGGGCGCCCGTGGTCAGCGAGGTCGCGGGCAAAACGCGACTTTCTACCGGTGCCGGTGCGGTGATCGCCGCTGGGCAACACACGCACGACGCCGAGCGGCAGCACGCCATCGTCGCCGATTTCCCCCCGGCGGGAGCACAAGGTGCCGCCTGCGCCGAGGCCACCCCCGGCAGCGCAAAAGCCGCCGCAGCCACGACCAGCGTGGTCACGAGACGTCGGCGGATGGCGGATTGTGTAGACATTGGCAAGCTCGGTAACACGAAACAGACCTGCAACAATCGTAGGGGTAAGGCCATAGGTTAGTCAATGTCGGAAACCGTAGCGGGCGGCTCGCCTCGTCACGCGGCGAGGCGACCACTCGGTTGCGCTTCGTGCTAATAGAAGCGTCCGCCACGAGCACGAAGCGCAAGTGAGTGGTCGCCACCAAATTCGATCCGTTTCGTTTTTCGTTGGCTCAGAGCGACAAAAATCCCCTCCCGGTCGCGACAATCCGCAAAAGCCGGAAGAGTGGCCTATCCGATATAACAGGCGGGCTCACCAGACACGGCTTGACCGTCCGCGCTCAAGGTGCGCGAGACGGCTACCTCATCGGAGCGCCCTGATGACCCTCAGACCGACGACCGCGCTAGTCCTGGCCTTGGGCCTTGGCGCGGCCGGGTGCGCCTCCAGGGCCCCCCTGCGCGAATACAACGAGGTCGCTCACAACTTGCAGGCGTCCGCCCTCCGGCCTCCGGAGTCGATTCCGCTTGACGCGCCCGAGGCCATCGCCCTCGATCCGGCTCCTACCCCACCCGAGCTGACCGGGCCGCAGCCGGTCGATCCGTTCATCCATCGCGCCCTTCAGGAAAACCGGATGGTGCAGGCCGCCCGGTACAACCTGCTCGCGATGAAGGCGCGAATTCCGCAGGTGACCGCGCTTGACGACCCCGTGGTGTCGAACACGATCTACCCGATCCCGAGCGTCGCACCTCAGTACTCGCTGATGGGCTACAACCCGTACAACCTGATGCTGGCCCAGCAGTTTCCCTGGTTCGGCACGCTCGGATTGCGGGGACTGGCCGCTGGCGAGGACGTGAAGGTTGCGCTCGCGGAGCTGGCCGCCGCGCAACTGGACGCGGTCGCGAATGTCAAGCGGGCGTACTTCGACCTCGCGTTCAACGAGCAGGCCGAACGCATCCTGCTGGCGAACCGCGAGATTGCGTCGGACTTCGTCGAGTTCGCCAAGGTCCGCGTCCGGACCGGCGGCAGCCAGCAAGACTTCCTCCGTGCGGAGGTGGTCGTCAGCGACCTGGACCGCGAGCTGGTGCGCATCCGCCAGGGGGTCGCCGAGGCGCGGGCCGACCTGGCCCAACTGCTCCACATCAGCCCCGAGACCGATCTGCGCACGCTGCCGAACTGGCCCGTTCAGGACGTGCCGGCCCAGATCGACCGCCTTTACCGGCTGGCGGCCGCCGCCCGCCCCGAGCTGCGCGGGCGGCTCGCC
>JARLIH010000186.1 GCA_031291845.1 Isosphaeraceae bacterium
CCGGTTCGCAGGGTTATTTCAACGGCGACGAGCTGCGCCACCGCGCATGCTCGCGGCCCCGAAGTCGACGATGACGTGGCGTGTCACGCGCGTGCGAGCGCTGACGGATCGCTGCGCCTGGTTCCGGGACTTTTCCGAATCCTTCATCGTTTGTTCAAGGGAGGTGAGTATTATGTACTGGACGCATCACTTTGCGCATCACGAGACCCTCAGCCGGGCGCGGTCGTGGCTCACGCAACTGGGCTACTCCCCGGACCGGATTGAGGTGCACGCCGATGGCGTGCCTCGGCTCGCTCTGACGGTGAACCGGCAGGAGCTGGCCGAGGTCCAGATGCTGATCAACGCGGTCGAGCGAGCCGACCCCCAAGGTTGGCCCAGCTTCTGGGACCTGGCTCGACAGGACTATCTGCGCCCGGAGACCGAGGGGGAAGTCCCACCGGTGGTCGAGGAACGCAGTAAAGAGACGATCGGTTGGCACCCTCCGGACTGACCGCCGGAAAACGCGCTCCGGCCGAACCCTCGGGACGTGTCCGCTGTCAGAAGTTTGTGAAAGATTGAACGCACTCGATCGGAGTGACGTAAAGAAGGAGACGCCGGCGTGGCGCGACCGGCGTCTTCCCGTTGACGTTAGATTTTGCGTACAGGATACAATGCAGTGAAACAGGGCTGTGCGACGACAGTGAATGAGTTCGCTGCAAGCTTTTGTTTAAGGAGTGTTTGAGTCGTGACTACAACAACTTCCCCACGCGTGTTTGTGGAAACAATCGGCGGCGTGACCGTCGCTAGCTTCGCAACGAACGAGATCGTGTCCGAGGAGGTCATCCACGAGGTGGACGAGCAACTCGCAGACCTCGCAAAGGGGCTGGCTTCGGGGGACGTGCTCTTGAATTTCCGGGAAGTGCGTCAGATGTCCAGCACGATGCTGGCCATCTTGTTGAAGTTCTCGCGCAGGATTGCGGCGATGCAGGGTAAGGTCAAGCTCTGCTGCCTCGACCCGAGCTTGCTGGAGATCTTCAAGATCACGCGGTTCGATCGCCTCTTCGAGATTTTTGACGAGGAGTTCCCCGCCCTCGACTCGTTCTGACCGCGCCCGGGCGAGCTCGGAAAGAGAAGCGATCGACGCATCGTCGTGCTGTTGGTTCCCGCCGAAACACCCACCCTCCGCTGACACCCCCCTGGTGCATGCCACGCACGCGAACGGAATCGCCCCGCGGGCGACGACTTCGATGGTTTGCGCTGCGTCCGGGGGGGGGCACCGTGCTATCCACGGGGAGCGCCGGCCGAGAAAGAACCAGAGTCGATTCCGGATCGATCGGGGCGGCGTGCCCGGAGTCTGCGACGGGCTTGGCGCAGTGTCCTGGCGGTCCGTCCACGCCCGTTGCGGATTGCGGGCGCTCGATTCTACGCGCTGAGAACGTGAGTGATACGACCTTGCTTACCGGCAGAAATTGATCCGGCAGGTCGATCGGCCCTCGCGCCCACGGTAGACTGCACGCCGAGGGTCGTCGGCTCAGACACACGGTTCCGAGGGTCACCACGATGGTCGTACCGGGTCGACTGAAGGTTAGGCACTGGGCCGTAGTGCTCGCGTGGGCGCTGGCCGCGCCTGCGTTGCACGCGGCGGAAGAGGCCGAACAATCTCCGGTCGCGCGTCGGTTGTATGTCGCCGAACCGGGCGTCCGCAATTACCTGGAGTACGGTGGGCACGGGCTCCTGGTCTTCGACATCGATCACGGCCACAAGTTTCTGAAGCGGATTCCGACCGCGGGCTTGAACCCGAAGGGGGAGCCCGACAACGTGAAGGGCATCTGTGCCAGCACGGTCACCGGGCGCATCTACATCTGCACCACGCGCCAGCTCATGTGTCTCGACCTGGCCTCGGAGAAGCTGCTGTGGGAAAAGACCTACGAGGCCGGCTGCGACCGCATGGCGATCGCGCCTGACGGAAAGGTAATTTACCTCCCCTCGTTCGAGGGGCCGATCTGGCACGTCGTCGATGCTGCCTCGGGCGACGTCTTGACTCAGGTTCGTCCCGAGTCGGGAGCGCACAACACGATCTTCGGTCTCAACGGGCGCGAGGTCTACCTCGCCGGCCTGAAGTCTCCGTTGCTCACCGTGGCGGATGCGCGGACGCACACCGCCGCACGCACCGTCGGACCCTTCAGCGCGAGCATCAGGCCGTTCACGGTCAATGGCCGGCAGACGCGCTGCTACGTCAACGTGAACGACCTGCTCGGTTTCGAAGTCGGCGACCTGACCACGGGGAAGAAGCTGCACCGGGTTGAAGTGCAGGGGTTCAAGAAAGGTCCGGTGAAGCGGCACGGCTGCCCGAGCCACGGGATCGGGTTCAGCCCCGACGAGCGGGAGCTCTGGGTGGTGGATGCCTTCAACGAGCGCGTGCACATCTTCGACGCGACGGTCGATCCGCCGCGGCAGAAGGAGAGCATCAAGGTGCGCGGGGAACCCGGCTGGGTCACGTTCACGCTCGACGGCGAGTATGCGTACCCTTCCACGGGCGACGTCGTGGAAGCCAAGACGCGCCGGATTGTGTGCGGGCTGACCGACGAGCAGGGGCGCGAGGTCCAGAGCGAGAAGATGCTGGAGATGGAGTTCCGCGGCAGGCGCGCGGTTCGCGCGGGGAGCCAGTTCGGGCTGGGGTACGTGACGGGCGCGGGGCGTTGACGGCAGAGCGTCTCACATGCGGTAGTAGGGCCGGCCATTGCCGGCCCTACGAGCCGGATTTCACGCCTTCCGTACCATTCGCGCGACGAACATGCCGTCCGAGTCGACGTCTTGCGGCCAGATGAGCAACGTTCCGGGGGTGGGCGATTCGTTGATCGGATCGACGAACGGGTCGAGGTGGAAGTCGGGGTGCGCCTCTAGGAAGGTCTGGACCACGTTCAGCGTCTCGGCTGGCGTGATCGTGCAAACCGAGTAGACCAAGGTGCCCCCCGGCCGGACCCCGGCCGAGGCGGCGGCCAGCAACTGCCCTTGGAGGGCGGCGAGGCGGAGGATCGCCTCGCGATCGAGGGTCCAGCGGGCGTCGGGATTGCGGCGCCAGGTGCCGATCGCGGAGCAGGGGGCGTCGACCAGCACGCCGTCGAAGCTGCGTGGTTTTCCCGCGACGTGCTTGCCGTCCCACGCCTTGGTCGTAATGTTGCGAAACGGGCTGCGCCGGGCGCGTCGGGTGGTCTCTTTCAAGCGCCCCGCGTGTGAGTCGGTCGCCACGACGACGCCCTTGCCGCGCATCAAGGCCGCCAGATGGAGCGCCTTGCCGCCGGCCCCGGCGCACGCATCCCACCAGCGGTCGCCTGGATCGGGATCGCAGACGAGTCCGACGGCCTGCGACGCGACGTCCTGGATCTCCAGGGCTCCGCGCTCGAAGGCCGGCAGGTGGTGGACGTCGGCGTCCGGATTGAGCTTGGCGGCGTGGTCGAGCCGTCGGTGGACCCACGGCTTCAGTCCCGACTCGGTCAGCTCCGCCCAGAGTGCCTTGGCGTCTTCGCCCTGGGCGCGGACCCAGAGCGAGGGTCGCGACTGCAGCGAGAAGAGGAACTCGAGGTACTTCGCCTTGGGTGAGGCGCCGCCTGGCGGCAACGGGAGGTGCTCGCGGAACCAGGCGGGGAAAAGACGCCAGGGGTCGGCCGTGACCGCCCGTCCGCCGATCCAGCGTTTGAGGCCTTCGGCCCGCGCGGTCCAGTTCGGCGCGTCGCCGAGCGGCACGAGGCGGCTCGCGTCGCGCCCGGCGCGCTGGGCCCAGACGCGGCAAACCGGGTGCACAACCGGCGAGTCGAACAGCCAGGAGAGCAGGAGGCGTTCCTCGGGCCGCGCGAGCCGGAGGGGCTCGACCCAGCCGCGCCACCGGAACAGCGCGAAGACGCTCTGGCTCACGAACCGGTGATCCGGGGGTGCGAGATCGCGCCGCTCGCGCAACAGCAACGCGAGCGCACGATCGGCCCGTTTGTGCTCGCCCAGGACCTGGTGTTCGGTGGTCTCAGCGATGTCTACCGCGGCTTGCGCCAGCACGTCGAGTGGCGCCACGTGCAAGACCTCGCGCTCCGGCGCCGTGCGCCGGTCGTCGCGGGGCGGGCCGGGGGACCGCTTCGGGAGTGGTCGCGCCACGGGCCCGGGCCGTGAGCGGTGGAGAGGGCGTTTGGGTCGGGACTTCATGGGGATCCGTTCTTGGCGATATCGATGCGGGTTGCTACGGACGGGACCGGCGCCGGGCCGACTTGCGGCCGGGTCGGTACCCCGTTTGCCCCGGCGTCTTCGTCACGGGGGCGTTGACCGTGTGAACGTAACGCCCCTCGCTCAACTCCCGGTTTGCTTTTTCCATCCGCACCCGGAGCGCGGCCTTCGGCGGATTGGCGGGGATCAGGGCGTCACAGCCCGAGCCGATCAGATCCGGCCGGCCCGCTTTCAGCAAGGCTTCACGCACCTCGAAGTAGTTCTCCGGTTTGAAGAACTGCAGCAAGGCCCGTTGCAGCTTGCGGTCGCGCAGGTTTTTTGCCGTGTACACCTCTTCGCCCGTGAACGGGTCGAGGCCCGTGTAGTACATGCACGTGGCGATGTCGAACGGGGCGGGAATGAAGTCCTGCACCTGGTCGGGCCGGTAGCCGTTCCGCTTGAGGAACAGGGCGAGGTCGATCATCGCGTGCAGGTCGCTGCCGGGGTGCGACGCGATGAAGTAAGGGACCGTGTATTGCTTCTTCCCTGCGCGTCGGCTGGCGTCCTGGAAGGCCTGGTCGAACGACTGGTAGTCGTTGATCTCGGGCTTCTTCATTCGCTTCAGGACTTCCGGGTCCGTGTGCTCGGGCGCGACCTTCAGGTGCCCGCCGACGTGGTGCGCAGCCAGCTCGCGCAGGTACTCGGGCGACTGCTGGGCCAGGTCCATTCGCACGCCCGACGCCACCAGCACCTTATGCACGCCCGGCACCTCGCGGCTCGACCGCATGAGCTGCACGAGCGGGCCGTGGTCGGTGCCCAGCAGCTTGCAAATCTTCGGGTGAACGCACGAGAGCCGCTTGCACTTCGCCTCCACCTCGGGCCGCGTGCAGCGCATCTGGTACATGTTCGCCGTTGGGCCGCCGATGTCGGAGACGACCCCCTTGAACTCGGGGTCCTGCCCCAGCCGCCGCAGCTCGGTCAGGACCGACTCGGGCGAGCGCGACTGGATCGTCCGCCCCTGGTGCGTGGTGATCGAGCAGAAGGTGCAGCCCCCGAAGCAGCCGCGCATGATCGTGACCGAGTCCTTGACCGCCTCGAACGCGGGGATTGCCTCGCCGCGGTACATCGGGTGGGGCCGCCGCGTGAACGGCAGGCCGTAGACCCGGTCCATGTCCTCCTGGCTGATCGGCAGCGCGGGGGGGTTGGCGACCACGGCCTGGCGGTCATGGTACTGCACGAGGCGGCGAGCGTTGAGGGGGTTCGTCTCCTGGTGAATCGTGCGCGTAGCCACGGCGAACTGCCGTTTGTCGGCCTTCACGTCCTCGTAGGACGGCAGCACCAGGGCATCGGCCGGGGGCGTTTCCTTTGCGCCCAGGGCGTAGGCCACGCCGCGCATGTCGCGGAGGTCGCGCACGGCTTGGCCGGCGTCGAGCCGGCGCGCGATTTCAACGATCGGCTGCTCGCCCATGCCGAACACCAGCAGGTCGGCCTTCGCGTCGAGCAGGATCGACCGCTTGACGGTGTCGCTCCAGTAGTCGTAATGGGCCAGCCGGCGGAGCGAAGCCTCGACGCCGCCGGCGATGACGGGGACGCCTGGGAACGCCTCGCGCGCCCGCTGGCAGTACGGCAGCGTCGCGCGATCGGGCCGTAGGCCGATCCGGCCGCCGGGGCTGTAGGCGTCGTCGTTGCGGACCTTCTTGTTGGCGGTGTAGTGGTTGATCATGCTGTCCATGTTCCCCGCGCTGATGGCGAAGAACAGGCGAGGGCGGCCAAACGTCTTCCAGGGTTCGGCCGTGCGCCAGTCAGGCTGGCTGAGGATGGCCACGCGGAAGCCGGCGGCCTCGAGCACGCGTCCCAGGATGCCCATCGCGAACGCCGGATGGTCGACGTAGGCGTCCCCGGTCACGAAGACAACGTCCACGCCGTCCCAGCCCCTCGCTTCCACCTCGGCGCGCGTCGCGGGCAGGTGCGGCAGATCGGGCGTCACGACCGGCAGCGCGGGGAGCTGCGTGGGCGCCGTGTTGGGCGCTTGGCGCTTGGCCGAACAAGGGGGTGCGGTCAGGACGTCGAGGTTCATACAGGGTCGTTTTCTGAGATTGACGAGCCGGTCGATCCGTAGGAAATCATTATCGCCATCCTCTAGGTTCCAGGGCAACCGGAGCTTCGGGCGAATGCCGCGTACGGAAAGGGGAGTCGCCATCTCGTGTCGTTTGGCACGACTGGTTGCTTGACGCCCCGCCCGCCCTTGGATTAGCCTCGATGGGGTCCGGGCCGGCGAACCCGAATCGTCCGGGAACATCCCATAGCCGCGTCGTCGCACGCCCTTATTCCCTAACTGTCCCGGCGCTGGACCGGACCGCCCCGTCGGGAGGAGTTTCGCCGTGTCGCTCGAGCAAAACGTGTCCCCGTCGCCGACCTCCACCCCCGAGCCTCCGGTGGTTTCGGCGATCGAGAATGAGTTTCCGACCTACCGCGCGATCAGCCCGCACGCCATCTTGGCCGTGATCGCGGGGGTCCTGTCGATCTTCAGCATCGTCCACCCGTTCTTTTTGCTCTGCGCGGTCCTGGCGGTCGTACTCGGCTTCTACGCCGAACGGAAGATTCAGGGCTACTCCGATGTGCTCACCGGCCGAAGCTTCGCGCAAGCCGGCATCGCGTTGGGGCTGATCTTCGGCCTCGGGACCGTCACCATCGAAATGGTTCAGGCGCAGATCCGAAAGGCGGAAGCCCGCGCGTTTTCCAGGCAGTTCGTCGATGTCTTGAAGAAGGGAACGCTGGACGAGGCGATCTGGTACAAACAACCACCAGCGATGAGACGCGATAAATCGCCCGCCGAGCTGAAGCAGGAACTCGTCAAGAGCATGCGCGACCCGCACATGTTCGAGATGGAATTCTCCGCGCTGAAATTGATCAAGGAGCGGGCCGAGTCAACGGGCGAAGAGGTTCATTTCAGCCGGATCGAGGAGGCGGGAACCCAGGACCTGGATAACTACGCCCTAACCGTGCTCGAATTCGACGGCCCTGGCACCGAGAAATTCCCGAAAAAGGAAGAGCTCGCTCTCCTGTTCCTGAAGTCCTCGAAGAACCAGAAGACCGGCAAGAACGAGTGGTGGATCGAGCAGGTCAAGTACCCGTACGTGCCGAACACCTTCGTCGCACCGTCGAAGACCTCGGGCGACGGGCACGGGCACGCTCATTGAGGGCGGGTTGCTCGAGGGAGCGAGGTTCGGGCGTCAACCGACGCCCGCCTCGCCAGCCGTGCCGCGGTATGAGGCGCAGCACTTCTCGGTCTCCCAGAGCACAACCTCGATGACCGGCAGACCGGCCTCGGCCGTCTTTTCGAAGATCAGGCGGGCGATGTTCTCGGCTGTGGGGTTGCAGCTCATCTCGAAGACCCGCTCGCCTTGCTCACGGAGCATGGGGAGCAGGGGATCATCGCTGCAAAGAAGCATCGTGTGGTCGATGTTCTCGTCGATCCATCGCTGGATTTTGCGTTTCACCTCGCCGAAGTCCACAAGCATCCCTCGGCCGTCAAGCTGCGCGCCGGCCAAGGTGATGACCGCGCGGCCGTTGTGGCCGTGGAGATGGCGGCACTTTCCATCGTAATTGAGCAGGCGGTGGCCGTAACAGAACTCGATCTCGCGCGAAATGTGGTACATGGAACTCATTCGCGTGAAGGTTGTGCCGGCTCGGCGTAAGGGGTCTGGTCGGCCAATCCCGCGGCCTGGAACGCCACCCGCCGTTCCTCGCACTTGTTGCAGACGCCGCAGTGCAAGCTGCGCACCGGCTGGATGCAGGAAAAGGTCTCGGCAAGCGGCAAATCGAGTTCGATGCCCCGGCGGATCACCTCTTGCTTGTGCAGGTGAGCAAACGGCCGAATGATGCGCAGACGACCGCCGAGCGCGCGATTGGCCAACGATTCGAGGTCGGCGAAGAACTCGGGCGTGCTGTCCGGAAACGGGTTCGTCTGGAGGCAACCGAAGGTGAGGGCCTCGACTCCCCGCATCCGGCACCACACGGCGGCTTTCGCGCCCAGGAGCAGGTTGCGGCCGGGCAGGTACACCGCCTCGTCGGGTGTCTGTGCGTCCGGGACCGTCGGCCCCTGCGTGCTCCAGTGCGAGGCGCCGTAGACATCCGCCACGGGTTCTTCGAGCACATGAAGCGGCATCAACCCCGCCCGCGTGGCCCGCTGGAGAAACGTACGAAGGTGGGCCAGCTCCACGTCTTCCCAGCGCAGGCCGAACCGGACATAGAGCGGGAATACGCGCGCGGCGTGTTGCAGCATCTCGACGCAGAGAATCGCGCTCTCGATCCCCCCGCTCGCCAAGACAGCGACGTCCAGGCCGCTCAGATCGTCTTGCATTGGGAGGGATACCGGAAAGCGCGGTCAAGATTGACGGGCGGCCGGAGATCACCTTGGACTCCCCTCGCCGCCGCTCCTAGGGATGCACGAACTTATTCTAGTTCGAGGCACCGCGGTACGGCAACCCGTGGCCCCCGGCCGTGGTTCACGCAAGGGCCGTCCCCCGCGCACGTTGCCACCGTGTAGGGCCGGCCGCTGCCGGCCGTGATTCGCGCGGATGTCGGGGCTCGTGCTCCTCAACTTGCCCGGCGCTTGCGTGCCAGCACAAAGATCGTGTGGGTGTCTCTCCAAGGAGATAACGCCAGGGCCAGCAGCTTCAGCAACGGGAAGAACAGCACGGTCAGCGGATCGATCTTCGACCGAAACAGCTTGTGCTGGATCCATGTGGCGGCGGTCGAGCCCAGCGTGCCGTAGCGGACCCGGTCGATCGGCTCAAAACCGCACTGTTCGAGCACGGCTTCGAGCTGCTCGAATGTGTAGCCGTTGCGCACGTGCCAGCCGTTCTCCCCGCGCGAGACGCGGATCCGGTCGGCGTTCGCCTGCCAGTCGCGGCACGGAGTCGTGACGTACACAAACCCATCCTCGTCCAGCAGCGCGTGGAGCTGGCGGAACGTCTTGTGGGCGTCCATGATGTGTTCAATCACGTCAAACAGCAGAACCTGATCGAATTGCCCCTGCTGCGACGGTTCCGCAGCGAGCGTTTCCAGGCTGCTGACGCGAAACTGCATCAAGTCCTCTGGTGTGCCGAGGTACTCGCGCATCTCGTCGCAATGGTCTTTTTCCCAGTCGTGGATCGTGATCCCGACGCAGCGCGCGCCTCGGAGGACGGCCTGGTGGGTGAAGTACGCGTTGCCGCAGCCGCAATCGAGCGTGCGCACGGGGCGTTCGGCCGTCCCACACAGGAACATGTTGACCACGCGGGACTTGTCGCGGCTGACCCAGTTGGTCCCGGGATACATCAGCCGCTTCAGGAGCAGCCGGAGGCGCGAGGGTGCGTTGGCCGTGTAGTGCTGAAGCATGCCACTCCTCCTTGACTCAGGCCGCGCTACACCAGCCGGTGTGATCGCAGCGCACGAGGTTACATCCTTGAATCCATTATCCTACCTGCACTCTCCACCCGGTGCAAGCGTAGTTCGACCGGGCACCAAGCCGCGAGAAGGGCGCTGGGGTGTCCCGGAGGCGAGGGGCACCAGTGAAACCGCTACGGATTCCCGGCCAGGTGCAGATGGTCTGGGTGAACGGGGCACCAGCGAAGTGCGATGGGCTCGGCGCCAGGCGGGACGCAGGTGGGTCTCGTTCTTGCGTTCATCGGGGCCTGGACCGCGCGAGTCGTTGTTGCAGCAGCGCAAGCACGGCCGCCTCTTCCGGACGGAGGTCGGGAAGGGTTGCGACAATCTCTTGCTCGGTAATCTGTTTGAGCGTCTCGAGCATCGTGCCGTCGAGGTACGCGTCGATCACTTCGGCGTGAACGTAGCATTTCCGGCAAACAGTCGGCGTATTGCCGAGGCGTTGGGCGACGGTCTCGATGGCGCGGACGACATTTTTCTTGGCCTGGGTCTGGGAGTCAAACGCTTCGAACTCCCGGAGTGCGAGAGCAGCGAGCACCGTGCCGGCCCACGTCCGGAAGTCCTTGGCCGTGAAGTCGTCTCCCGCGACCTCCCTGAGGTAGGCGTTGACGTCGGCCGAGTCGACGTCGCGCGGCTGTGCGCCCTGGTCCTGGTACTGGAACAGGACCTGGCCGGGGAGGTCGCGGCACTTGCGGACGATCCGGGCCAAACGACGGTCGTCCAGGTCGATCCGGTGTTTGACGCCGCTCTTTCCGCGGAACTCGAACAAGAGCGATGAGGAAGTGATATCGACGTGGCGGTCGAGCATGGTCGTCAGCCCGAACGAACCGTTGCTACGTGCGTATTCCTGGTTGCCCACGCGGATCAGCGTCGTTTCCAGCAGGCGAACCACGGACGCCAGGACCTTCTCGCGCGGCAGGCCCGGGCGAGCCAGGTCCGATTCAACCCTCGCACGGATGCGGGGAAGCGCGGCGGCGAACGCCAACATGCGGCCGTACTTGGTCTCGTCGCGGACCGAGCGCCAGCGCGCGTGATAACGGTATTGCTTCCGTCCCTGGGTGTCCCGCCCTGTCGCCTGGATATGGGCATCCGGGTGTGGCGCAATCCACACGTCGGTCCACGCCGGGGGGATCGCCAACGCGTCGATACGCCGGCGCACGGCCGGGTCCCGGATGACCCTGCCTTCCATGTCGCGATAGAGAAATCCTTTCCTCCCATGTTCCCGCCGGTAGCCCGGACGGTCGTCCGCCATGTAACGCAGCCCCGCGCTTCGGGCGGAGTCGGCCGGGTCGGGCGGACGGGCGAGCTTTCCCGGCCGCCGGTCACGTGTTGCTGTTGTCATATCCGAAAAACAGCAGCAATTTCAATGCCTCGGTCCCTCGCCGGTTCGGATTCGCGGTCGCTTGCGGATCGTGGATGCATGGGTTAGGATTAAGTGTGGTAGGCTAGGGAAGGGTTCGGAGTCGAGGCGCTGCCCTGGCCGGGAGGCGCGCGTCCCGGTGAACTTAGCCCCGCGCTCGATTTTGGTGATCCCAACGGCACCAGGTTGTTCGATGGCGAACTCCACACGCTCAGAATACAGCCGTGGCTTTACTCTGATCGAGCTGCTGGTGGTGATTTCAATCATCGCGCTGCTGGTTGGCCTGCTGTTGCCCGCAGTGCAGCGCTCGCGAGAGGCTGCCAGGCAGGCGACGTGCCGCAACAACCTCAAACAGATCGGCCTCGCGCTCGCGCATTATGCCGATGCAAAGGGCGGATTTCCGCCCGGGTACGTCTCGAGCTGGACCAACCAGGGTAACGACACCGGGCCGGGGTGGGGTTGGGGGGCGATGATCCTGCCGTTCCTCGAGCAGCAGCCCCTCTTTGACGCGATCTCGTTCACGACCCAGATCCAAGATCCGAGCCAGCAAACCGCGAGAATGACCAGCCTGAAGGTCTTCCTTTGCCCCTCGGACACGATGTCGCCCTCGTGGACGACCTCATCGGGGGAGACCTGGATGTATGACGGGCAGACGTACTCGGTGACTGACCCGATCTGCGATCTCGCGAGCGCCAACTATGTCGGCATGTTCGGGATTGGCGAGCCGGGCGTAGGTGGCAACGGAGTCTTCTCCCGCGATAGCTTTGTCGCTTACCGCGACATCACCGATGGCACCAGCAATACGTTCGCCGTCGGGGAACGCTGTCGGGCGATCAACAACGGCCGAGGACAAGCCACGTGGGTCGGCGCTGTCACCGGCGCTGATTTCTACTCGTGCACGCCGAACCCCAACGACCCTGACGGCGGTATCTGCGTCCACGAAGCCGGCTCGGGTATGGTGCTGGGCCATACGGGCGAGGGTCACGGCCCGGGCGACATCCGAGGCGATGTCAACCAGTTCCTGAGCTCCCACGGCTTCGGCTGCTTGTTCCTCTTCTGCGACGGGCACGTGAGCTGGGCTGGCGGCGGCATCAATTACCAGAACTACCTTGCCCTCAGCACCTATGCCGGGGGCGAGCTCATTTCTCAAAGCTATTGAGCACGCAATCATCATGAGACGGTCGGCCGCCCTCCCCTTGGTCGTGGTTCCGCTGCTGACTCTGGCGCTATCCGGCTGTGCCGAGGAAGGCATCACCTCGACGACGATCCGCAAGCGGATCGCGGTCAAGAACCTGCCCGAACCGATCCTCAAAGCCGCCCAGGACCGGCTGCGCGATACCCAGATCGAGGACGCTTTCGAGAACCGCGAGAACGGCAAGACCTTGCAGTCTTACGAAATCCGGGGCCGTACCAAGGTCGGGAAGGTGCGCGAAGTGCGCGTGTCCCTCACCGGCAAGATTCTCGAAGAGGAGTGAGCGACCGGCATTAGCCGTCGCGGTGTTCACGCGCTGACTCGACCCAGATCAGGCCCAGGTTCACGAGCCACTGGACCGTGCTCGTGATTAGATACGCGCGGTGCAGCGGGTAAAATCCGCGCGGCCCGGCGCCTGACAGCCGATCGTCCATGAGCCGGTGCAATCCGACCAGTCCGGCAAGCAGGGCCGTCGTCGCGAGCAGCAAAATGACTCTCGTCCGCCGCCCTCGACGGGTCATGGTGCGGCGGTCGCAATAGACCAGTGCCCACCACGCGAAGAGCGTAGCCGCGCCCAGCGTGTTCAAGACGTCGGTCACGTGCTGAGTTATGTGCCCCGCGTCCGCCGGTGCGAGGATCTCGTGAAGGGCCGGGATGACGACCGCGCTATAGACCGTGAAACCGCCGAGCCAGAAGGCCAGGAGAACGAATGCCAGGAACTTGAGTGCGACGATACGCCAGGACATGGTGTCAAACCATACTCGGTAATTTGGCTCCGGCAGCCGACTTTTTGCCCGACCCGGAAGTACGTTCGTTGGTTGCCCAACCGCCGCAATCATGCCGACATCAAAAATCCGAATAAATTGCTCGGAAGACGAGCGCTTGCATGATATGCTTCAGAATCGCGTTTTCTTTTTCTCTCGGCTCTTTTCGGGAGGTCGCCGCCGATGACGCGCCGTGGCGGGTTTACGCTCATCGAGCTTCTGGTCGTGATCGCCATCATAGCGGTTCTTATTGCATTGCTCTTGCCGGCGGTTCAAGCCGCGCGGGAGGCAGCTCGCCGCGCGCAGTGCGTGAACAATCTGAAGCAGATCGGCTTGGGGATGCACAACTATGAGAGCTCCAACGGCGCTTTCCCTCCTTCGAACACAGCGGCGGTCGTCGGCGGAACGTTCATTTATACGGGTTTCAGCGCCCAGGCGCGGATTCTCGGATACATGGAGCAGGGGGTTGCCTACAACACGATCAACTTCACCTACCCGAACACGCACCGCACGGCCTCGAACGGGACGGTCGTCAATCTGACGCTCAGCATCTTCCAGTGTCCGAGCGACCCGAACATGAACGGGCTCACTGCATTCCCGACCGCAGGGGTCAACGCGCGGGTTCCTTGCTACGGTGTGAACGAGGGGGACTGGTACATCTGGGACGGCCTGAGCACGACCACGGGCGCTCCGAACGGCCCCAACACGCGCGGTGTCTTCGCGCCCAACGTGTGCCGGAGGATCGCCGAGTTCCTCGATGGTACGAGCATGACACTGCTCGCCTCCGATGTGAAGGCGTTGCAGCCCTTTTGCCAGGTCGGGGGCCAGTTCTCGGAAGCGAACCTCAGCAGTCCGTCAGCGACTCCTCCGTCGCCGAATGCCGCGCCTTTGAGTGTCGCCTCGGAATATACCGCAGGAAATTGCAACCTCAGCCCGCAGACCGGTCAGGCCCACACGGCGTGGGTTGACGGTAACAGCCAGGAGACGGGGATGACTACGGCCTTCCCGCCGAACAAGGCGGCGATTAACCCGACCTCGAACGCCGACCTCGATATCCTGACTCTGCTCATCAGCAAGAACCAGCCGACCTTCGGCGCGATCACTGCGCGGAGCTATCACTCGGGTGGAGTGAACGCGCTGTTTGCCGATGGGAGCGTGAAGTTCGTCAAGAGCACGATCGACGGCAACACGTGGCGCTCCCTGGGGTCGATCCAGGGGGGCGAGGTCGTCAGCGCCGACGCTTTCTGAACCGACAAATGGCGGCACAATCGCCTTCCGCGCCTCGCTTCATCGCGTCGCAAGACCTCGGGCCGGCCTCTCCGAACGGGCCGTTGACCGGTAGTCCTGCCTACCCGCGTTGAACGACCCCAGACGCTCGGACCCCGGCGCGGGGCGCGAGCTTTTGAGGTCGTTGATTTCCATTGCCCTGAGTCTTATCATCCAGGCTTGCTTGCCCCGGGGCGCGCAGCCTCCCCGGTCGCACTGCCACACCCTCGATCGTGCCCTCGGAGAACGCTCTGATGTCTGACGAACACGGCGGTTCCATTCACAGCATGCTGGTCGAGAATCGCGTCTTTCCGCCGCCGGCGGCGTTCTCTCGGCAAGCTCACGTCAAGGACCTCGACGAGTACCAGGCGCTGTGGACGCGTGCCAAGGACGACCCCGAGGGTTTCTGGGGCGAGCAGGCCAAGGCGCTCCATTGGTTCCAACCCTGGACGAAAGTGCTGGATTGGAACCCGCCGTTCGCCAAGTGGTTCGTCGGTGGCCAGATCAACGCGTCGTATAACTGCGTCGATCGCCACTGCGAGGGGCCGCTCAAGAACAAGGCCGCGATCGTCTGGGAAGGTGAGCCCGGCGACCGCCGCGTCTTGCGCTATCAGGACCTCCAGCGGGAGGTTGCGCGCTTCGCCAACGTCCTCAAGGGGCTGGGCGTGACCAAGGGGGACGTGGTCGCGGTCTATATGCCGCTCGTCCCGGAACTGGTCGTCGCCCTGCTGGCTTGCGCGCGCATCGGCGCACCGCACACGGTGGTCTTTGGCGGGTTCAGCGCAGAGGCCCTGGCTGGTCGGATCCAGGATTGCGGCGCCAAGGTGCTCGTCACTGCGGACGGCGGATACCGTCGCGGTAAGGTGGTGCCGCTCAAGCAAAACGCCGACGACGCGGCGAACCTCTGTCCGACGCTCAAGCACACGGTGGTTTACAAGCGCACCGGGCAGCACGTGGCGATGCAAGCCGGGCGCGATCACTGGTGGCACGAACTCGAAACGAACGCGTCGTCCGTGTGTCCCCCCGAGCCCCTCGACAGCGAGCATCCGCTTTACATCCTCTACACGTCGGGCTCGACCGGGAAACCGAAAGGCATCCTACACACGACCGGCGGGTATTTGCTCGGCACGACGTTGACCTCCAAGTGGGTCTTCGACCTCAAGGACGACGACACCTACTGGTGCACGGCCGACGTCGGCTGGGTCACGGGTCACTCCTACCTGGTCTACGGCCCCCTGTCCAACGGCGCGACGTGCGTGATGTACGAAGGGGCCCCCAACTGGCCCGACGAGGGACGGTTCTGGAAGATCATCGAGGACTACCGCGTCACGATCCTCTACACCGCCCCGACGGCCATCCGGGCCTTCATGAAGTGGGGCGAGCAGTTCCCGAGGCGCCACGACCTGTCGAGCCTGCGGCTGCTCGGGTCGGTCGGTGAACCGATCAACCCGGAGGCGTGGATGTGGTACCACCGGGTCATCGGCGCCGAGCGCTGTCCGATCGTCGATACCTGGTGGCAGACCGAAACCGGCGCGATCATGATCTCGCCGCTTCCCGGCGCGACGCCCACGGTTCCCGGCTCGGCGACGCGCCCGCTTCCCGGGATCGTGCCCGAGATCGTCACCAAGGACGGCAAACCAGTCGGACCGAACCAGGGCGGGTTCCTCGTCGTCAAGCAGCCCTGGCCGTCGATGCTCCGCACCCTCTACGGCGACGATGAACGCTACAAGCAGCAGTACTGGAGCGAGGTGCCGGGCTGCTACTTCACCGGCGACGGCGCCCGCCGCGACGAACAGGGCAACTACTGGATCATGGGGCGCGTGGACGACGTGCTGAACGTCGCCGGGCACCGGCTCTCGACCATGGAGGTGGAGAGCGCATTGGTGAGCCACCCGAAGGTGGCGGAGGCCGCCGTCGTCGGCAAGCCCGACGAACTGCGCGGGCAGGCCATCGCCGCGTTCGTCACGCTCGAAGGGGGCCAGACCCCGACCGAGGCCCTCAAGCAGGAACTGCGCGCACACGTCGTCAAAGAGATCGGCGCGCTGGCCCGTCCCGACGACATCCGGTTCACCGAAGCGCTCCCCAAGACCCGTAGCGGCAAAATCATGCGGCGGCTCTTGCGCGACGTCGCGGCCGGTCGCGAGAGCACCGGTGATACGACGACGCTCGAAGACCTTGGAGTTCTGGCCAAGCTGCGCGAGGAGGACGAGGCGTGATGGCCCTCACGCAAGGGCCGATCTGCTACAATGGTTTGGAGTCCGCTCTCTTCTCGTCGCAGGGAGTCACTAGCGATCATGGCCACCGATACGTTGGTAGAAGAGGGGGTTTCGCCTGAGCTGATCGAACCGGATTTCCCCTACGAAGTCGTCCGTGGACAAATCGTGGCGAAGCCGACGATGAGCGCGCAGGATAACATGGTTGCCACCGAGTTATTTCGCGCGCTCGTGTTGTTCGACCCGCAGAAACAACTGGGGCAATCCGTCTTCGAGATCCTCTTCATGCTCGATCGGGAGAACAACGTTCGGAGGCGGCCCGACCTCGCTTTCGTTTCACGTGACCGCTGGCCCGTCGATCGGCCGATCGAGCGAGCCAACTACTGGGACGTCGTACCCGACCTGGCGATTGAGGCCGTCAGTCCTTCGAACGTCGCCGACCTCGACTTGGAGAAGCTGGACGACTACTTCCGTGCCGGCGTGCGGCAAGTTTGGTTCGTTTACTCGGGCGCCCGCCGCGTCTACGTTTACGACTCACCCAAAAGCGTGCGGATCCTGGGGGATGGCGACGACCTCGAAGGGGCAGACATTTTGCCCGGTTTTCGCCTGGCACTGACCCGGCTCTTCGGTTCGAAGCCCCCGCCAAGCCGGCCGTAGGCACGTTTGATTTGACCCGGGCCGGAACGCAGCTTGCTAGGTATTGCGGGGAGGCCCGCGATGAATTGGCGACGGATCCTGCACGGTCTTGCCCTGGGGGCGTTGGGCTGGATGATCGGTTGTGCGGAGTCGCACGAGCCGGCGCCCGCGCTTCAAGCCGGAGAGCGTCCGATGAGTATCACCGTAAAAAGCACGGCCTTCGACGAAGGCCAGGCCATACCCAAGCGATATACCGGAGACGGCGAGGACCTTTCGCCGCCGCTTTCTTGGTCCCAACTCCCCGCGGGGACGAAATCGCTGGCTCTGGTCGTTGACGACCCCGACGCGCCGCGGGCCGACCCGTGGGTGCACTGGCTGATCTATCGGATCCCGGCCGAGGCCACTGGGCTGAAGGAGGGTGTGCCGCAGAAGGAGCAGCTCGCCGAGCCGGCCGGTGCGCTGCAAGGGAAGAATAGCTGGGGAACCGCGGGTTATCGCGGGCCGGCGCCTCCCAAGGGGCACGGCACGCACCATTACCATTTCAAGCTGTATGCCCTGAACTTGGCCCTCGACCTGAAGCCCGGTCTCGAGAAGCACGACTTGCTGAACGCGATTTCCGGACACGTCTTGGGTCACGGGGAGCTCGTGGGGACCTACCAGCGGTAAAGAGGGCCCGCGCCTTGCCCGACACCCGCAGGCACCGCGGCCCGGACCCCCGGGACGACGAAGCGTTCGGCCCTGCGTCGTGGCCAGCACTTCGCGGCGCGGTGGCTGACCTGTCGTGGCTTCTTGGAAAAGGCTACGCGATGGTCTCGGCGCTCAAGCTGGTCGGCGACCGCTGGTCGCTGACCGAGCGGCAGCGACTGGCCGTGCGCCGTTGCGCCTGCGGCGACGAGGCCCGGGAACGCCGGCTTCGGCACGAAGTCCCGGCCGATCAACTGCGGGGCCAGGCACTGGTGGTCGACGGATTCAATGTCCTCACTACGGTCGAGGCCGCACTCGGGGGGGCTGTGATCCTCGTGGGCCGCGACCGGTGTTTTCGCGACCTTGCCGGCGTGCATGGGACGTATCGCAACGTGGAGGAGACCCGTCCGTCGCTCGCGCTGATTGGCGCCTCTCTCGCCACGCTCCGCGTATCGCGCGTGCTCTGGCTCCTCGACAGTCCAGTATCCAACAGCGGCCGGCTCAAAAACGTTCTGCTCGACGAGGCGGGCGCGCGGGGGTGGGATTGGTCCGTGGAGCTCGTCCTCAACCCCGACCCCGCGCTCGCCGACTCCCTTGAGATCGTCGCGACGGCCGACAGCGCCGTCCTCGATCGCTGCCAGCGCTGGTTTGGCCTAACGCGCAGGCTGATCGAGGAACATGTTCCGACCGCGCGGTGCGTCGACCTGAGTGCTTAGGCAACGTCGCTAAGTTGTTATTTTGAAATTGCTTAGAAGATTACCCAGGTTCCGAAGGGGGCTCCTCGAAGTGATCGATGACCGGTTGATCCGCAGGCGGCATGGATCGCTTGCAGCCTCAGACTCCCCCGGGTACGATCCTCGTAGCGTTGTTCGCCACGTCAAGTCTGGTAACGCGACTCAAGCCAGGAAACGACGCAACCCATGAGCGACGAAAAACAGTTTCACTATCAGCCGACGTGCTCGGCTCCGGATTGCGGTCAACCGGCCGTCTACAAGGTGGCGGCTCCGTGGAGCAGCGGATCGAGCCGGGAGTTGAAGAACTACGGATTGGCCTGCGAGGTGCACCGGGACTCGCAACTGGCTCGCGGAATGACCCACCAGCAGGGGCTCGTGCTGGCCGACGGAGAAACGGTTGGCAAGGTCGGGCTGTACCGCCTCGAGCCCGGTAAGCGCGACGTGCATCTGGCGCGGTTGCCAGACCACTGAGCCGGCTCGCGCACGCCCGCGCGCACGGCACGATCGTATCGCGCAGGGTGAACCTCCCGGTCGTGTCGGTGAAGCTAGGTGCCCGAACGGATTGGGAATGACCAGAAGGGACGGATCCCCCGCCATGCGTACCCCGCCTGCCGTTGCATCCCTCGTTTTGGTCGCGTCCTTGTCCCTCCTCGCCACGGGCGCGGGGCCCCCGGCCAAACCGGCTTCCGCGCCCGCTCTCCTGTTTTCGCAGTTCGACCTGCCCCAGGAATGGCAGACGCGCTTCTGGGCGGAGCCCGGCGTCAAGGCGCTGCTGGCACTCGAGCCGAAAGCGCTGGCGGACATGGTGCCGTCCCAATCCGGGTTGCGCTTCTGTCGATGCCCGGCATGTGATGCGACCGAGGAAGACAATCCCCTCGTCTGGAACGCGGCCAAGCCGAAGGTGATCACTTGCCGGCGCTGTAAGGTCGAGCTACCGAACGACAAGCTTCCCGCCAAGGACGAGAAGGAGAAGAAGGTTCCCGAGGAGACGGTCGAGGTTCTCCCGCAGCGGATCCATCATTACCCGTACCACGCGGTCGAGCCCGAGAAGCAGCGCTATCCCGACGAGCGAATCTACCTGGATGCCAAGCGCGACTACGAAGTGCGCGAGTTCCTGGCGAAGGCGGTCCTGTACGCAGCCGTGCGCGCGGCGGAACGGCCCGCCGGAGCGCGCGACCCACGGCTGACGGGGTTCGCCTGCACGCTGCTCCTGCGCTTTGCTCAGGTCTATCCGGCCTATGCGATGCATTACGACCAGCTCAACGAGCCGAAGTACTTCCAGCCGGCCAATTTACCGCCCCCGTACCGCCGGGGCTTCAAGACCGCGAAATGGGATTGGACCGGCAGTCTCGACGTGCCGTTGAACCTGGTGATCGCCTACGCGCTGCTGCGCGACGACCCTGCGCTGGCGGACGCCGGCCGACTTTTGGAAGAGCCGAACCCGGCACGGACGATCGAGCACGACCTGTTCCGCGCGTCGGCCGAGTTCGTGCGGCTGCAGCCGGACGACTTCAGCGAGCTGTCGCTCCAGGCATACCGGGGCATGCTGGCGGTCGGCCAGCTCGTTTCGGACCCAGCGCTCATCCAGGAGTCCAGAACGCGGCTCCTGGCGTTCTCGGAGCGTGGGTTCTATCACGACGGCCTCTGGCGCCAGGGGGATTCGCGGGCCCATCGGCGCGTGCTGTCGATGATTGACGGCTGGATCAATCGGCTGCTCGCGCCGACGTCCGTAAGGGGCGTTGCCGGCGGCGATTGGGTCGAAGCGCCCATGCTCGCCCTGGTGCGCTCGGCGAGTGGCGCCTTGCTGGGTGACCCCCGGACGGAGGACGTGCAGTTGGCGTCGTGGCCTCAGCCCGCTTCCCGGCCGGCGACACGCCAGCCGAAGCTGCTCGGTGGTGCAGGGCTCGCCCGCTTGGCCGTCGGGGAGGGGAGAGACGCGCTCGATGTCGAGCTGCGGGGACCGGACAGCCTCGCCGCAGCGCATTTCCAGCGGCTCGCCGTGCGTTTCTCCGTGGGGGGCCGGCCCGTGCTCGGCGATCTCGACGACCTGCCGCCCGGGGGCACCGGCTGGGAACGGGCGACGGCCGCCCACAACACGGTCGTCGTCGATGGTCTGAACCAGCGCGAGTCCGCCATCAAATCGGCCGTTCCCGCGCCCGGCGCGAACGTGATCTTCTTCGCGGCCGATCCTGACTTTCAGGTGGCCACGCTCGACGACAGGTTCGCCTACCCGAGCTCGACGACGCGGTACCGGCACACGGTCGCAATCTCGGCCACAAACGCCATGCATTACGCGGTCAGCGTGTTCGAGGTGCACGGAGGTCTACAGCACGACCAGCTTTTTCACGCAGCGCCCGGCCTCAATGGCCGGTGGGAACTGTCTGTGCCCGAAGCCCCGCCTCCCGCGACGTTGTTGCCTCCTTCCATCATCTACGTTCCGACCGCCCGCGCAGAGGACGGCCGCTGGTTCGTCCAGGCGTTCGGCGAGTTCCGATTGCTCGGACAGGCGCATGTCGTCAGGCCCGCGGCGGGGACCTTGAAGCCAAGCCAGCCGGCGCCGTCAGTGCGGCTGCACTTGCTCGGTGACGGCCCTCAAACCCTTTATACAGCATTCAGTCGTGACCCGAGTCTCCCCGCGACGTCGCTCGAGGAGCAGGGGCGGGCCGGGCTGATCGTCCGGCGTCGGTCCGCCGATGGCGCGCCCCTGACGTCGACGTTCGTGACGGTCTACGAACCGATCGGCGCGGGCGCAGGGCTTCGGCGCGTGGGGCGCGTACAGTCTCCGGAAGGAACGGTCGTCATTTACCTGGAGACGAACCAAAGCGCAGAGCACCTGGTCGTCAACCTCGTACCGGGACGGACGCAGACGGTGCCACTGGCGGACGGTCGTAAGTTGAGGACCGATGGGCCCGTGGTTCGGGTCGCCCAGGACGCGATCACACTCGCCGGCGGCACATTCGCCGAGTCCGCGAGCGGACGCGTCGACCACCCCCTGATCACCGGGAAGCTGACCCGGGCTGCACGCGAAGCACTGGGCCCGAGCCGGGGCTGGTTCGAAACCGACGTGGACATCCCGGAGCCCGAGCGGTTCGCCGGCCGCGAACTGCTGGTCCAGCACGGAGACGGCTCGACCCACGGCTGGACCATCCACCAGATCGAGCGTCGCTCGCAAGGCGCGCGTTTGCACGTCGTTGAAGAGCCGGGCTTCCTCATCAGTGACGCGACCCGCGAAGCCCACTATTACCAGTTTCCGCGTACGAACGTTCCTGGGCCGCACCAGTTCTGGGTGCTGGATATCGCGCGCTGACTGCACTCGGCGCGCAAGTTTTTTTGACGGGTGTGTTGACATCGCGAAGATTGTGGGTAATGTAGAGGCGTCGGTCGTGATGCAATTCCGAAGTCAAGCCACTCCGACCGGCCGAGGCATCGGTCTCGATCATTCGGCCTCTTCTCTGTTCCGGCCCCGCCGACTCGATCTAATCGAGTCGGCGGGGTTTTTTGTTGCGGCAGGGGCTGGGATTGAATTGAGAGCGCGAGTTCCCTGGGCCGCTTGCAAGCTTCGCCCCGAACCAGAACGCCAACGGCCGCCAGCCCCGACCTTCGAGGGGGCAGGCGGCCGCTTGCGACGACTCTTCGGTCGTCGGTCGATTTGGTTCGAGAGCCTACTCCCCTGCGCCCTCGCCTTTCGCATCGGCGACGGGGGCCGAGACAGCGTGAAGCACCGCTTTGTTGCTGTCGTCCTGGACGAACGCAACGACGGTCAGGTTTTTTAAGTCGATCGGAGGCCGAGGGTTCGGGAAGCCGCCGTTCTCTTTCACGAAACTGTCCAGGTACTTGTCGAGCTCGTTGCGCACCTCAGACAGCTTGACCGTGACTTCAACCTTCCCTTCGCCGTTGGACAGGGCCTTGCCGTCTGCACCGCCGGGCATGGCCCGGACGACGTGATGGTGGAACCGGAGCTTGTTGCCGCCGAGGTACTTGATCTGCTCCTCGGCAAGGACCAGGCGTAGCCTGATGCCGTCCTTGGAGTCGGCGACCTTGTCCTTCCCCTCGCCCTTCGCGTCTTCCTTCTCCTCGGTTTCAGTGGACTTCGCTTGCGCCGAGGCGCTGATCTTGAGCTCGTCGCCCGCGCGTTCCACATGCAGCTCGATCGTGGCCCGTTTCTTCTGTTCGAGGACGGTGTCGACGACTTCGCGGTACTCGTCGTATTTCGCCTTCGATTGAGCCATGCCTCCGCCGCCGCCCTTGTGGAGGCGCCCGTTGAAGTACGCGGCGGGAGTCCCGCGCAGGTCGGTGTAATACTCCTGACGCGCGATCGCACCCGGGCTTGTCAGCGGGTCGGGGCCGGGGATGTGGAGGTGGTACTGAAGGGTCAAGAGCTCGGAGGGTTTGTAGCTCGCGTTGAGCGCGTCAAAGGCCACGTCGGCCGCGACGCAGGGGGGGCACTGGGCCCCCGTGAAGAGCTCGAGGAGCACGACGCGATCGCCCGCCTTGCCTTTTCGCCCTTCGGACACCTCCGGCTTGAAAGGGGGAACCTTCTTGTGATAGTCCTCGTCCAGCTCGGATTCAAGCTTCTTCGACTGCGCTTCGGCCCGTGCGAGGATTTCGGGCTTGCCCACGAGCTTGGCTGCGGACGCGAGCGCCTTGATGACATCGGCACGCACTTCGAGTGTCGTTGCAGGAGTAAACTGTTTCTCGGCCTGCTCGGCCCACTCGAGCGCCAGGTCGGCGTAGGGCTTTTTGTCGCTCAGGGCTTTCAGCACCTGGGTGCGCACGTACTCCGACCAATCGGGACCATGAGGCTCAGCGCTTTTCATCCATTCGTCGGCATACTTACGCATCGTCGCCGCGGGCTCTTCGGCAACACTTGCATATCGCAATAGGTCAGCATAGAGCAAAGAGAACCGGGCGTCCCCCGCGGTGCCGTGAACGATCTCGGCGAGCTTGTTGGCCTTGCCCTTGGGGTCCTTGACCTGGTCCATGCTGTTCAGCGCTTTGAACAGTGCCTCGGGAGGACGAGGTTGAGCCAGGATCTTGTCGTCGGTCTTGACCAACCAGGCGGGCAGGAGCTGATTCGAGAGGCTGATCGTTCCGAGGTACTTGTTATCCTTGGTTGCCCTACCCGTGAAGTTGACCTGGTTGCCGTTTACGCTGAACGCGACGTTGACCGTGTCGCCCTTGCGCTCGAACGTCTTGACCGGGTTGTCGCGCAGTTGCGCTGGCTCGAGGATGAACGCCGTGATCTTGTCGTCCGTTTGTTTCACGTCGAGCGAAAGCAACTCCACCTCCGCAAGGCGGAGCTGAACGAGCTTCCACGTACCATTCAAGCTGGGCTCGTCGGCAGCCGCCGCGCTCGCGGGGGCGAGGCTCAACCCGGACACCAGTGCCGCCAGCGCCAGGCCGGCGGTTAACAGTCGCCGCGAGTGGGCACGCATTGTGAACTCCTCGGAGGAAAAGGCAGGTGCGAACCACATCACGCGGCACGTCCCTTGGGAGTGGTTCCGACTTTGTACCAATGCTCACGATAGTCGGACCAACGCCTCACCGCAAGCACTGGGATGGCGCGCGATCAGCCGCTCACTCGGGATCGAGGGCTTGCAGTTCCGGCGTCACGAACCGGCCGTCGACGCGGATCGGCTCTCCGTCGAAAGCGATCGTGCCGCCGCCGTACTCGGGGCGCTGGATCTGGACGAGGTCCCAGTGGATCTTGGACCGATTGGCGTTATCGGCCTCGTCGTAGGCATTGCCCGGAGTCAGGTGGAAGCTGCCGGCGATCTTCTCGTCGAAGAGAATGTCGCGCATCGGGTCCAGAATGCGCGGGTTGCAGCCGATCGACCATTCGCCCACGAACGCGGCCCCCTCGTCCGTCTCGAAGATCCTGCGCAGTTTCTTGACGTCCCCCGCAGCGCAGTCGGCCGCGACGATGCGCCCGTCGCGGAACTCCAGGCGGACGGAATCGAACGAGCTTCCCTGGTAGATCGTCGGCGTATTGAAGCGGACGTGTCCCTGGACGGAGTCGCGAACGGGGGCGGTGAACACCTCGCCGTCGGGGATGTTCATCTCCCCCGCGCAGGGGATCACGGGGATGCCCTCGATCGAGAACTTCAGGTCAGTGTCCGGACCCGTGATGTGGACCTCGCGCGCGGCGGTCATGCGGTCGACCAGGGGGCGAAGGGCGCGGGAAAGCTTCGGATAGTCGAGGTTGCAGACGTCGAAATAGAATGTCTCGAACGCCTCGGTGCTCATTCCCGCCTGTTGCGCCATGCCGCTGCCGGGCACGCGAAGGACGCACCAGCGCGTTTGCTTGATGCGGCAATCGAAGTGGACCGGCTTGAGATAATGGGCGTTATACAGCGTCATCTTCTCACCCGAAACGTCGGCCATCTCGTTGATGTTGCGCGACCCGCGCAGGGCGATATACGCCTGGACGCGCTCCATCCGGAAACGCTCGAACTCGCCCCAGGCCCGCATCTGCCCTTCCGAGCCGTGCCGGACGAGGTCGCGGAGCACGCGCGAATCCTTGAGCTCGACCAGCGGAAAGGCCCCCAGCCGCGCAGCCTTCTGCACGAGCAAGCGGGGCAAGGTCGTGTCGTCGAGATCGAAGCACTCGACCAGGAGCGTTTCCCCCTTCACGAGCCGGGTTGAGTGTCGGATGAGAATATCGGCGAGCGTTTCCCATCGCGGGTCAGGCATGATGTCGAGCCTTTGATATCAAAGGGGGCGGGGGCGCCCCCCGCCGCGGCGGCGCCCCCCCCCTAAATACGGCCCAGTGCGCGGGTTATAACCGCCCG
>JARLIH010000016.1 GCA_031291845.1 Isosphaeraceae bacterium
GCCCCCCCCCCCCCCCCCCCCCGGCGGGGGGGGGGGGGGGAAACACACCCCCCCCCCCCCCGGCCGCGCCCCCCCCCCGGGGGGGGTCGCTCCGTGTGAAACGTGCGCAACGCATGCGTTAGCCGCTCTAGAACCGAGATTTTGAGCTCGCCGTCCCTTCGACCGCGAGCCTTCCCAACTGCCGTTCGACGCGCCGATAGCGCTGGCGGGCCCAGGCTGTCCATTCGCCGCGGAGCCAGGCGCGGAACCGTGGTTCGCGCGCGAGGCGGCCATCGAGGGCGGTGGCGATCTCCTCCAGAAGGAGGCCATCGACGGGGCGGTCGGCAGCGAGCCAGCTCCGGCGGAGCCAGGCGCGGTTGTCGGCGTCGGGGGTGATCTGGTCGGTCAGCGTGTCGAGCAGGGGGCCCGCGCCGGTCGTTTTGAGCAGCTTGTCGACGGAGGCCGGTGGCCAGGGGGGAGCCTCCGTCAGGCGCCGGCCGACGGTTGGCGGTCGGCCGGCGCGCTCCCAGGCGTCCCAGGCGGGGACCAGTTCGTTTTGGGCGTCGACGAGCGTCGCGCCCAGGAGGTCCGCGAGAAGGTCGTCGATCGCCGGCTCCCGTGCGTCTGCCGGCTGGGGAGCCTCGGCCGAGCCGGTTGTCGCCAGGAACTCGAGGAGGAGCTGGGCCAGCGTGGGATTATCGCCGCCTTGGAGAATCGCGACCCCTTCGACCCAGGCGGCGGCGTCGGGACCGGGGACAAACTTGACGGCGCCGTCGCCCGGGAAGGGGAGGGCCGGGGCGATCGCGGCGTCGCCGCGCTCGACGGCCGCGCAGGCGGATCCGGCCTGAAGGGGGACGCGCGTCGCGTGCGCGGCGGCCTTGACGAGCGTGCCATAACCTTCGGCCCAGGTCGACTGGCCGAGCACGGCCCGAGCCCAGGCCAAAGTGAGGGGTGCGTGACGGGGGTCGTCGAACGCCAATTCGTTGGGATGCGAGAGCGATCGGAGAAAATCTTGGGGATCGGCCGTCGCGTCGGCACGCTCGGTCTTCGTGTTGTGCGCCCAGCCGATCGCGGTACGCCGGGCGATGCGCCACGGGGGTTGATCCGGAACTACAGCCGGGGCGAGGCGGCCCATGCGGGCGAGCTCGACGTAGGCGGAGGTTGGTCCGCCGAGCATGAGGTCCAGCGGTCGTGCACGCCAGTCGACCGGGCGGCTCGGCGGCACGGCGATGCGGACGAGGTCGTCGCCGGGCTCGGCGACGACCCAATCGATGCGGAGCGGCCCGTCGTCGGGGGCGAGCCGTGCTGCGACCCAGTCGGCGAAATCGCGCTCCAGCCGCGTCCGCTCCGCGCTGGACCACGTGGTCGCGACGGTCAGCGGGGCGTTCCCCAGCGGGACGCGTGCGCAGCCTGTTGTGAGCAGCATGGCAAGACAAAGGATGGGTGGCACGCCCGGAGTCTGCGACCGGCATGGTCGAACCGCCCTGATCGTGCGCGACGCCCATCGCAGACTCCGGGCGTGCCACCCGAAGAATGCAGCCATCCCGAAGTATGCCGCCGGCCCGGGGGGAGTCATCGGGGGCTCACTCCTTGGGCCGCGCTCCGAGCGTGACCTGGAGCTTTTTGTCCTGTCCGTCGCGCTTGACGACGATCTCGACCTTGTCGCCGGGCTTGTAGCGGCCCATGCTCTCCATGAAGTCGTAGATGGTGGCGACGGGCTTGCCGCCGAACCCGGTGATGATGTCGCCCCCCTTGAGGCCCCCTTGCTCGGCGGGGCTCCCTTCGCGGACCCCTGCGAGCTTCATGCCTTGCTTCGAGTCGTCGCCGTAGTCGGGCATCGTGCCGAGGTAGACCGACATCCCCGCACGCGCGGGGTCGCCCCCGCGGCGGGGCGGCTGGGTTAGGCGGACGAACGCAGGGCGCTCGGGGCGGCGGATGATGTCGAGCAGGATCAGTTCGAGGTAGTTCGCGATCTTGGCCATGCCGTTGAAGTTGATTCGCTCGACGTCATCGCTCGGGCGGTGGTAGTCGCGGTGCACGCCCGTGAAGGCGAAGAGGACCGGGACATCCTTGCTGTAGAACGACTGGTGATCGCTGCCGCCGAAGCCGTCACTCAGGCCCGGTGTCTTCTTGATCTTCAGGCCGGCCGACGGTCCGAGGGCCTCCACCAGCGCCTCGATGCCGCCGACGGTGCCGGTCCCGATCATGCTCAGCTCGTTCTTGTCGTTGAGCCGGCCGACCATGTCGAGGTTGACCATCATCACCGTGTCTTTGAGCGGGAAGAGCGGGTGCTGGACGTAGTGCTGCGAGCCGAGCAGCCCGCGCTCCTCGCCCGAGAAGGCGATGAAGACAACCCTGCGCGGGAAGGGGTCGGTCCGCCGGCCGAGGCGGCGGGCCAGCTCCAGCACCATCGCGGTGCCCGACGCGTTGTCGTCGGCCCCGTTGTGGATGTCGCTGGACAGGAAGGCGAGGGAGCCCGAGAAGACGCCGCCGCGACCGAGGTGGTCGTAGTGGGCGCCGATGACGACGGTCTCGTCGGCGTGCGGGCCTTCGCCTTCGAGCACGCCGACGACGTTCTTGGTCTCGATCGACTTGCGATCGATCGTGATGTCCGCGCTCAGCGTCCAGCCCTTCAGTTCGTGCGAGCGGGGCTTGAGGTCGGCGTCGATTTCTTTTTCGGTCGTCTCAAGCGTTGGCTGGCCGGCACTTGCGAGCAATTTGTCGGCCAGGGCGCGGCTGATCATGACGAAGGGGATGGCCGAATTGACGTCGGTACCCGCCTCGTGGATCTTCAATACGACGTCCTTGTCGTCTTTCAGGCCGGCCTTGTCGTTGCAGAGCAAGACGGCCGCGGCACCGTGCTGGAACGCGTTGGTGGCCTTGTGGCGGAAGGTGGCGAAGTTGCTGTTGCGCTTGCCGTCGAACGGGCTGTCTTCCTTGTCGGCCTGAGGCTCGCGCCGGATAATCAGGACGGCCTTCCCCTTGACCTCGAGCCCCGCGTAGTCGTCGTAGTCGAGCTTGCGGCCCTCGTCCTTGGCCGTGATGCCGTAGCCGGCGAACACGATCGGCAGGCCCTTGACCGAGCCGCCGGTGCCGATCGCCAGGGGGCTGAAATCGGCCTTCTCCGCTTTGATTGCGCTCCCATCGGGTCCCGCGAAGGCGAGGTTGAGGGGATAGCCGAGCGACGGACTGCCGCCGAGCGAAAACGGCTGGAAATAGCCCTTCGCGCCCGGCGCGGGCTTGAGCCCGGCCTGCTCGAACGCCCGGGCGATGTAGTCGGCGGCGGCCTCGATCCCCTTGGTCCCCGGCTCTCGCCCTTCCTGGGCGTCATCCGCCAGGAACGCGACGTCGGCCTTCAGCCGGGCCTCGGCTGGGCTCGCGATGTGCTCGGCGGCCGCTAGCGGCCGCGCGTGGGGTGCGACGCAAAGGGCCAGCACCAGAAGAACTTGAGACCTGCAACGACGAACGCTCCCCTGCATGCCGCTGTGTCCTTCCGTTTCGAGGCAATCGGGCGACTCCGAGCCTTGATTCTCAGGTCTGGGCGCGCGACCGTCAAGCGTTGCGGCCACTCGGTGGTTGCGATACATTGAATTCTTACGGACTTCGACAATTGTCTTGAGGGCGGACGGGTGACGGACGACTTGATTGCGCGCTGGGCGGATTTGCTGGCCGGTTACTGCCTTCGGGTCGCGCCCGGCGAGACGGTGCTGGTGGGCTCGGAGTGGGAGGCGCGCCCCTTGGTCGAAGCCTGCTACCGCGCGGTGGTGCTGCGCGGAGCGCATCCGCTGGTGCGGCTGGAGCTGCCGGGGCTGAGCGAGTTCTTTCTCGCTCACGCGACCGATGCACAGCTTGCCTACACCTCGCCGGTCGCGCTGTATGAGGCGGGGGCGATCGACGCGAGCATCCGCATCGCGGCCGAGAGCGACACGCGTGCGATGAGCCGGGTGGACCCCACACGGCAGGCGGCCGCGAACCGTGCGCGGCGGCCGGTCCGCGAGGCGATGTTGCAGAAGCGCTGGGTGCTGACGCAGTATCCCACCGCCGCATACGCGGCCGACGCCGGGATGCCGCTCGACGAGTACGAGGCGTTCGTCGCCGCCGCGATGTTCCTCGACCGCGCCGACCCGAGCGCAGCCTGGCGCGCGCTGGGGGCGCGGCAGGCGGGGCTCGCCGAGTTCATGGCGGGGGTCAAGACGGTGCGGATCGAGGCGGAGGGGACCGACCTGACGCTTTCGGTTGCGGGGCGCGCGTGGATCAATTCCGACGGCCGGCGCAACATGCCGTCCGGCGAGATCTTTTCCGGGCCGGTCGAGGACAGTCCCCGCGGCCGCCTGCGCTGTGGGTTCCCGGTGTGCCGTGAGGGACGCGAGCTGGTCGGCATCGCGCTCGAGTTCGAGGACGGCCGCGTCACGGCGGCGCACGCGGACGAAGGTGAGAGTTATCTGCTCTCGATGCTCGATCTCGACGCCGGCGCGCGCCGGCTGGGGGAGATCGGGATCGGGCTGAACTACGGGATCAGCCGGTTCACGGGGAGCATCCTCTACGACGAGAAGATTGGCGGCACAGTCCACCTGGCGCTAGGGCGCAGCTACCCCGAAACCGGGGGCGTGAACGACTCGGCCCTGCACTGGGACCTGATCATCGACACTCGTAGCGGGGGACGAATCACGGCGGACGGAGAAGTCGTCATGGAAGATGGGCAATGGAAAGTCGGATGAGAGAACGGAGATTCACCGCAAAGGCACAAAGGAGTGAGAAATGCTCGAAGAAGCTCGTTCGGACAAGGCAAAGGAGCGTGCGGACTGGTTGTCGAATCAGATCGTCGGCGCAGCGATTGAAGTCCATCGCGCGCTCGGGCCGGGTCTGCTCGAGTCGGTCTACGAAGAGCGTCCGTGTCATGAATTGAAAGTGCGCGAGATCGATTTCGTCAGGCAGTTCCCGCTTCCTGTACGTTACAAAGGAATCCAACTTGATTGTGGGTACCGACTCGACCTGATCGTGGGTGGACTGGTGATCGTTGAACTCAAGTCCGTGGAACGCGTCGAACCGATCCACGAGGCGCAGCTTCTGACCTACTTACGACTGACCGATCTGTGGCTGGGACTATTGATCAATTTCAATAGTGAGGTATTGAGAAATGGTGTAAAACGCCGTGTGTTGGGCTAGTCGTATTGCTTTTCTTTGTGTCTTTGTGCCTTTGTGGTGAACTCTTCGTTGAGTTAAGTGAGGCGCGTCTATGAGATCCACATGCGGATTGTTGATCGTCGTGCTGGTCGCCGGCACAGCGCAGGCTCAGACTGATGCCGCGTTGCGTGATCGGGTCAATCAACTGGTCGAGCGCCTCGAAGCGCCCAAGCTCGAGGCCCGGCAGGCCGCCGAGGAGGGTCTGATCAAACTCGGCCCGCGCGTCCTGCCGTTCTTGGATGCGCTGAAGGGGGGGAGCCCCGAGCGGAAGGAGCGGCTCGAGCACATCCGGGCCAAGCTGCACGAGGTGGTGGAGGCGACCAACCTCGGCGCATCGAAAATCACCCTCAAGGCAAAAGGAATCCGGCTCACGGAGGCGATCCAGAAACTCCAGACCCAGTCGAGCAACCTGATCACCGACCTGCGCGAGCAGGAAGGGGTCGAGGTGACCAACCCGTCGCTCGACCTCGACATCGACGACAAGCCGTTCTTCGAGGCCCTCGACACCGTGTGCAAGCTCGCCGAGGTCACACCCAACTTCTACACGGGCGACGCGTCGATCGGTCTGATGGCCGGCAAGCCCCCGGAAAACGCCCTGGTGCAGTACGCGGGTCCGTTCCGGATCGCGTTCCGCCAGATCACGTCGGCCCGTGACCTCCAGGGGGGCACTGCGAGCGCCAACCTCCAGTTCGAGGTCGCCTGGGAGCCCCGCCTCCGGCCGATGCTCCTCGCCCTGAAAGCCGAGGAGCTCGAAATCGTGGACGACCAGGGGAAGAAGGTCGAGCCGCAGGTAATGGAGGAGTCGACCAACGTTGTGCTGCGGCCCGAGAACCCGGCGGCCGAGATGAACATCAACCTGAATGCCCCCGAGCGCGCGGCGAAGCAGTTGAAGACGGTCAAAATCAAGGCTGACGTGAGCGTGCCTGCCGGGCTGAAGCTGTTTCGGTTTCCCACGATCGACGTCAAGAAAGAGGTGGTTCAGAAGCAGGGGGACGTCGCCGTCACGCTGGAAGGAACGGAAATCGACGAACAGGTCTGGAAGGTCAACGTCGCGATCGCCTACCCGGGGGGCGGCGAGGCGTTTGAAAGCTACCGCCAAGGGCTCTTCAACAACCGCCTCTGGCTCCAGAAGCCCGACGGCTCGCGCTTCGAGCACAACGGCGGCTTCTCGAACACGGCCTCCGACCAGGGAAAGCTCGGATTCGAGTACCTCTTCGTTGACGTCCCCGGCAAGCCGGGCGAGTACGGCCTCGTGTACGAGACGCCCAGCAAGGTGCAGACGCTCCCGCTGGAGTTCACGTTCAAGGATGTGCCATTGCCGTAAACTTGTAGGGTGCAGGAAATGCACTATAGTGCATTTCCTGCACCCTACAATTCCGCCGGGTCGAGTGTGGCGGAATCCTTGAACCGGGTGCGGTCGAGCTCGTACTTCTGGAGCTTCTGGGTGACGCTCCTGCGGGAGAGACCGCTGTGCTTGGCGCAGCGGGCGACGTTTCCCTTGTACTTGGCGAGGAGCCGGGTGAAATAGTCGCGCTCGACCCGCCCGATCAGGTCGCAGGTGAGGTCGGGCAGGGGGCGCTCGACGTCGATGATCGACCCGGAATGCACGGGGCGCGGCACTCGGGGGGCCACGGCGGCGGGCAGGGCGTCGCGGTGGATCGAGGAGCCGTCGGCCATCGCCACGGCCGCCTTGATCGCGTTTTCCAGCTCACGCACGTTTCCCGGCCACGAGTGGGACAGCAGCGCCTGCATGGCCTCGCTGTGGATCTCGGTGACGGGGGGCGTGCTCATCGGCGTCAGCTTGTCGAGGAAGTGCATCGCCAGCAGCGGGATGTCTTCGGTTCGCTCGCGCAGGGGGGGCAATTCGAGCCTGACCACGTTCAGGCGGTAGAACAGGTCGGGGCGGAAGCGGCCCGCCTTGACCTCGTCTTCGAGGCGCTTGTTGGTCGCGGCAATGATGCGGACGTCGACCTTCACGGTCTCGGTGCCGCCGACGCGCTCGAACGTGCCGCTCTGGAGTACGCGCAGCAGCTTGGCCTGCATCGCGGGGGAAACGTCTCCGACCTCGTCGAGAAACAGGGTGCCGCTGTCGGCCAGCTCGAAACGCCCTTTCTTGCGCCGATCGGCGCCGGTGAAGGCGCCCCGTTCGTGACCAAAGAGCTCGCTTTCGAGCAGCGACTCGTGGAGCACCGCGCAATTGAGCGCGTTCAAAGGGCCCGAGCGGCGGTTGTCGGCCGCATGAAGCGCCTGGGCGACGAGCTCCTTGCCCGTCCCCGTCTCGCCGTAGATGAGCACGGTCGAGCCGAGGGGGCCGACCTGCTCGATCATGTCGAAGATCCTGCGCATCTTCGAGCTCTTCGACACCATGTTGTGGAAGCTGTACGACGCCCGCAACTGGTTGCGGAGTTGCTCGAGCTCGTCGATCAGGCGCCGGCGCTCGAGGATGCGCTGGACGAGGAAACGGAGGTGGTCGGGCTCGTACGGCTTGGTGACGAAGTCGTCCGCCCCCGCCTTCATGGCATCGAGGGCGATCTGGGTATCGCCGTGGCCGGTGAGCAGGATCACGCCGAGCGGCATTTTCTCGGCCCGCAGCGTGGTCAAGAGCTCGAAGCCGCTCATGTCGGGCATGCGGAGGTCGGTCACGACCAAGTGGAAGAGCCGCTCGCGCAGGGCAATGAGGGCCGACCGGCCGTCGGCCGCGGTCTCGACCTCGTCGCCGTCCATGCCAAGGATCACCCGCAAGTGCTCGCGGATGAGGGGGGTATCGTCCACCACCAGGATGCGTCGCTTCATGCTGTGGCCCCTTCGGCGCAGCTCGTCAAAGGAGAGTCTGGGTCCAGTCCGTGGACGGGGGGCGGGTGGTCCTTGTGTGTGGATCCACCCCGCGTCGTGGTCGTGGTGTCAAACGTACTACGGATACCCAGAACCGCGCCCGCGTTCAACGGGTCTTGGGCGCGTCGCGGGGCGGATTCTGGTCTTTGTCGCCTTTCGGCTCCGGCTTCTCATCCTCTTTGGGGGCGGCGTCGAGCCCGATCAGCACGCGGAACTCGGGTTTGGCCCCCTTGAGGACGCGGAGGATCGGGTCGTGTCCCTTCGGCCGCTTCTGGAGCACGCCGCGCAACTCGTCGAGCGACTCGACGCGCTGTTTGTCGACGTCGGTGATGACCATCCCCGCCTCCAGGCCGTTCACGTCGGCGGGGCTGCCGGGGTCGACGCCCGTGATCAGCAGGCCGGGCCGCTCGCCTCGCGTCAACGGGCGGCTGCCGGCCGCGCGCGTTTGTTCCGCCAGGCGTAGGCCGAGCGCCGGGAACGCCGAGGCGCCCGGGACCTCGACGGCGGGTGGGGTGAGGACGCCCGGGGGAATCACTCGGCGGAAGTCGCGGCCGAAGTTGCGGCCCGGCAGGAACGGCCCCGGAGCCTGCGGGCCGGATGCGCTCAGGCCGAACGTTTCGGGCTGCTCGCGCGGGGTGACGGTGAAGTCGCGTGGCTCGCCCTCGCGGTCGACCGTCAGCGCGAGCGGCGCGCCGATCTTGGCGACCTCAATCGCGTTCTGGAGGGCACCGATGCCGCGCAGTGGTTGATCGCCCAGGCGGACGAGCACATCACCGCGCCGCAATCCGGCTTCGTCGGCGGGGCTGCCGGGAGCGATCCCGTTGATGGCGACGGCCCCGGGCTCGCCCAGCCGGTCCGCGGTCGCACGATCGACGGGTCCGATCTGAACGCCAAGGTACGCCCTGCGCACCTTTCCCGCCGCCGCCAGGTCCGCCGCGACCCGTCGGGCCCGGGCGGACGGGATGGCGAAGCCGACGCCGTCGTAGCCCCCCGCGAGGGTCTTGATCGCCGTGTTGATACCGATCACTTCCCCCTTCAGGTTGATGAGCGGCCCCCCCGAGTTGCCGGGATTGATCGCGGCGTCGGTTTGCAAGAAGTCTTCGTACATCGCTGCCCCGATCCCGCGTCCCTTGCCGCTGATGATGCCGGCCGTGAGCGTGCCCGGGAGCGCGAACGGCTGGCCGATGGCCAGCACCCAGTCGCCCGTTTCCAGGGCGTCGGAGTCGCCCCACTCGGCCTGGCTGAGGCCTTTGCCGTCGATCGTGAGCAGGGCGAGGTCGCTCTTCGGGTCACGGCGAACCTGCGTGACCTCGCGCTCGCCGCCGTCGTGCAGGACGACGACCACGCGAGTGGCCCCTTGAACGACGTGGTCGTTCGTGAGGACCAACCCCTTGGCCGCGTCAATGACGACGCCGGAGGCGCC
>JARLIH010000187.1 GCA_031291845.1 Isosphaeraceae bacterium
GCCCCGGCGGCGTCTTCAGCGCCCCGTCGGGCGTCGACCAGGGGGACCTTCCGCTGCACGCGAACGTCGTCTATCACATCAACGGTGACGGCACGTCCGAGTTCGTCATCACCCCCACGGAGCCGCTCGCTAGCGACGTTTACGCCGTGAGCGTGGACCTCGCCGCCTTCAAAGACACGTCGGGCGACCCGCTGATCGACGGCAACAACGGCTACCGCACCTTCCTGCTGCAAAATCCCGCGGTCAACCCGAGTCAGCCGTTGCAGGTCACGGGCGTGACCGAGTTCAACGGGTACGCGGCGATCAACAACAACGCCGTGTACCAGCCCGACACGATCCAGGTTCATTTCAACAAGCCCCTCTACGCCGGCGCGGCGGGCAATGGCAACGTGCAGCTCATTGCCAACCCGGGGCCGAACTTCACGGTCGTGCCGAGCGTGGCGGCCTACAGCCCGACGACCGACTCGATCTACCTGACCCCGACGGCGGCCCTGAGCCCCGGCACGGTCTACGCGGTTCGGGTTGCGGGCAAGGACACGGGCTCCTCCTACGTCAGCGACGACCAGGGCTACGGGGGACCGGGCTACCCCCTGGCCCAGACGTTCTACGACACGTTCACCATCAATTTCTCACCGGTGCTGGACCCCAATCCACCATTCCGGGTGGCCAGCAACAGCAGCGGCCCGGCGATCTTGCCGGTTCCCTCGACCACGAGCGAATGGACCCTACCGGTGGGGTACGCGTCGGTCCAGTTCACCGAGTCCCTCAACGTGCAGTCGCTCGGGCGGTATTCGGCCATGCTCATCCCGCGCTCCGGTGGGCTGGACACGAACAGCTTCGACGCCGGGGACGCCCCCCTGAACGCGACGATCGCATACAACCCGAATACCCGGCAGCTCATCATCGTGCCCAGCCAGCCGGTGGGGAACGACACGTACCTGCTCGCTTTGAGCAACATGAACGCCTCGGCCAACGACCCGCTCTTGAACAACGCGGGGCAGCCCGCGGGCGTCGGGGGAAACGCGCCGTACTACGCGACGTTTGGGGTGAGCGCGAGCGGGTCGGCCGCCTCGGCGGCGGCCGCAGGCCGACACGCGTCGGATTTCGTGGTGGCGACGATTCCGGACACGCCCGCGGAGCCGACCAAGCCGATCGCAGGCAGCCGAGCGGGAACGCGCGGTCCCAACCCGTCCTGATGCCCGACCGTCCGTCCCCCTTGACGCGCCGGCACGTTTTGAGGTTAAATCTGGAGCGTCGCGCGGGCAGGACACCCCGCGCGGCCGCGCCGAGTCCCCCGGGAGGCCGGGGGAGCGGGGGAACCACCTTCTCCGGGGCCAACTGCGCCGTTAAGCCGGCGCAGCGGGGCAGCCTTCGGCTCCGAGCCCGTCAGCTAACCTCGCAGGCGTCCGAGGGGCGATTTCCGCCGGCCCGCCCTGGGCCGTCGGTGCCGGTACTGTGCTGCCGGCCCCCGAACGTGTGTCCGGTCCCGATTCCCTGGGCAAAAACCGGAAGCAACACGCCAAGCACAGAGCGTCGAGGCGGCGATTCGGCACATCACGGCCGGACCCAAGGGAGCACGTGCGCTCCTTTTTGGCGTCCCGTTGCCCCGATCCGCCGGCGCGAAATGCGAACGCAGTGCGCGGCGCGGCCGGCAGACGCGGCCTTTGCCAATTCTGGTCCGTAGTTGCAAGGCCGCACGAAAGGTTCTCGATCCATGACGACGCCGTCCGACGATCCCGCGACGCCGAATCCGACCCCCGCGACCAAACGCCGTTCGATGACGCCGGGGCAAGTGGTGGTCGTCACGAGCGTCATGTTCACATTCATCTCGTTCTGGCGCACCGCGGCAATCGTGCTCTGCGACCTCGCGAGCACGGCCTACTACATCGGCGGCATCGTCGAATCGCAGGTCGGCAAGGCGGCCCCTTGGTTCATCCTGGCGGTCATGGTCTTCAGCTACTTCGTGCGGATGGTCTACATCGAGAGCTGCTCGATGTTCGTCCGAGGGGGCGTCTACCGCGTCGTCAAGGAGGCCATGGGAGGGAACCTCGCCAAGCTGTCGGTTTCGGCGCTCATGTTCGACTACATCCTGACCGGTCCGATCAGCGGCGTATCGGCCGGCCAGTACGTCATCGGCCTGCTCGGCGACCTGCTCGGCGTCAGCGTCTCCCAGGAGCGTATGGAGCTGGGCTCGGCCGGCATCGCGATCGCGATCACCCTGTTCTTCTGGCGCGTGAACACTCGGGGCATCCACGAGTCGAGCGACAAGGCCATGAAGATCATGGGGGCGACGACCGCGATGGCCGTCATCATGATCGTCTGGTGCACGGTCACCCTGGCCGTCCATCCCGAGAAGGCGCACCTGCCGACGATGGTCCCCGACCTCTCGCGGGCCGACCAGCCCGGCTCCGCTAAGCTCGACGCCGACGGCAAGCCGATCCTGGACGCAATGGGTGGCCCGCTCGACCCGCTCGGATTCCTCGGCCGCACCCATCTGGGCGACATGCTCCGCCCGGGGCACATCCACTGGGTGGGCCTGATCGGCGTGCTCGGCATCTTCGTCGCGTTCGGCCACTCCATCCTGGCCATGAGCGGTGAAGAAACGCTCGCGCAAGTCTACCGCGAAGTGGAGAGTCCGAAGCTCCCCAACTTCAAGAAGGCCGCGTTCGTGGTGTTCGTCTACAGCCTGCTCCTCACATCGCTGATCAGCTTCTTTGCGGTCATGATCATACCGGATGATGTACGGCTCTCACGCTATTCGGGCAACCTGATCGGCGGCCTGGCGATGAACGTCGTCGGGCCGCACTGGGCCAAGCTCGCGCTCAACATGCTGGTCGTCGGGGTCGGCTTCCTGATCCTGTCGGGGGCGGTCAACACGGCGATCGTCGGCTCGAACGGCGTCTTGAACCGGGTCTCGGAAGACGGCGTGATGCCCGACTGGTTCCTCAAGCCGCACCCGATGTACGGCACGACCTACCGGCTCCTGAACCTGGTCGTGGCACTTCAGCTCTTCACCATCATCGCCAGTCGGGGGAAGGTACTGACCCTGGGCGAAGCGTACGCCTTCGGCGTGGTCTGGAGCTTCGTCTTCAAGGCGCTCGCGATGCTCGTGCTACGGTTCAAATCACCGGCGCACCGCGAATACGAGGTGCCGCTCAACATCCGGGTCGGCAAGTACGACGTGCCGCTGGGTATCGCCCTCATCTTCCTGGTACTGGCCATGTCGGCCGTCGTGAACTTCTTTACCAAGGAGGTGGCTACGGTCAGCGGTGTGATTTTCACGACCGCCTTCTTCATCGTTTTCGAGCTCTCGGAACGCGCCCACCACAAACGCACCGGGAAGTCGTCCGACCGTCACGAACACCTCGAGCAGTTCAATCAAAGTACGGCCGAGCAGGTCACGCCCGAGTCGCTCGGGATCGACAAGCCGTACCGCAAGCTCGTGGCGATTCGCTCGCCGCATAACCTCGCGATGCTGGAGCGGTGTCTGAACGAGACCGATCCGGAGACGACCGACGTGGTCGTCATGACGGCGCAACTGGTCCCGCCGGGCAGCTCCGACTTCAAGCCGGCCCTGACCGACGAGGACCGCGCGCTCTTGACGGCCGTCGTCAACCTGGCCGAGCACGCGGGGAAGCCGGTCAGGCCGCTGATCATGCCCACGAACGAGCCGGTCTACGCGCTGGCGCGGACGGCGTTCACGATCGGCGCGCAGGAGCTGATCATGGGGATGTCGAACAAGTACGACCCCAGCGACCAGCTCGACCAGGTGGCGCTCTACTGGCTGCACATGGCCCCCGGCCACCCGTTGCCCTTGACGGTGCGGGTGATGAGCAAGGACAAGGACATCCGGCTCGACATCGCCGGGGGGAGCCAGATCCCCCGGCCGGGCGAACGCGGGGTGGAGTCCGAGCGGACACTGGCCGAGCTGCGGGCGAGCTGGCGAGGGGTCAACAAGCTGCTCCTGGCCTACGACGGCAGCGCCCTGAGCGCGGACTTCCTGGATACGGTGCTCAGCTTTCTCGATCCCGAGATCGAGGTCACGCTGGTCGACGTGATCGAGCGCGGTGACACGAGCGGCGTGCACGCACCCGACTCCGCCCACCGCCTGGTGCAGCAAGGCGTGGACCGCGCGGCCGAACTGGGACGGACGGTCGAGTTCCGCGTGCTCTCCGGCGAGCCTGGTCCGGAGATCGTCAAGGCGGCCGCAGAGGGGCAATTCGACGCGATCTTCATGAGCCTTCGCGGTGAGTACCGCACGCTCGACACGATGGTGCTCGCCACCAACACCCGCTACGTTTTGCAGAACGCGCCCTGCCGGGTCATCCTCGGGTTCGCGCCCAAGTCGCTCGCGCAGACGGCCAACCCGACCGAAGCAGGGAAAGAGCCGGCGGCCTTGAAGGTTTAACGACGGGCGGCGACCGAGTGGCATACGACTCCGACAAGAAGTCCGGGCGGCACGTCCTATGCAAGGGGGGTGCACCAGGCCCGTCGATGCGGCCGGGTATACCGCCCAAGACCGCCTGCTTCCACCCGCGCTTTGGAGCGACGCGCTGAAATGTTATCTTCGGGGGAACGCCCGCGCGAGCTGCGGTGGTACCACGCCGGGCCGATGCTGTTCGGCGACTGGGGGACCAGCCGCTTGTACGTGCTCGGCCTCGCCTTCGCCTTTAACGGGCGGGCCTCGTTCTGGTTCATCGCCCTGATGAGCGTCTTGCTCGTCGGGGTCGGGTGGAGCTATGAGATCATCTGCCGTCTGTTCCCGGACGGCGGCGGCGTCTACTCCTCAGCGCGGCATCGTTCGCAGCTCCTGGCCGTCGTCGGGGGCCTGCTCCTGTGCGCCGATTACGTCGTCACGGCCTCGCTCTCGTGCCTCGACGCGTTCCACTACCTGGAGGCGGCGTTCGGCTTCAAGGGGATGAGCGTGCTGGGGATGCCGATCGAGGCGGTGCTGGCCGCATCGGCGATCCTGGCCATCGGCGGCCTCAACTACTTGGGGCCGACCAAGACCGGCACGATCGCCATGTTCATCGCGCTGGCGACGGTGGCCCTAACGCTCGTCATCGGCGTGCGGGCGGCGATGCATATCTTCCACCTCGCGCCGGTCCCCGGGCTGGGGCCCGTCCACCTCGACACGCCCGACGTCAGCGGTTGGGCGGGGATCAAGCAATCCTGGATCGGGTTCACCGAGATCGTGCTGGCCCTCTCGGGCGTCGAGGCGATCGCCAACATGACCGGAATCATGGTCCAGCCGGTCCAAAAGACCGCCCGGAAGGCGATCGTGCCGGTCCTGGTCGAGATCGTGCTCCTGAACCTGATCCTGGCCGCCGCGATGAACACGCTGCCCGACTCGGTCTTGCTGACGTCCGACGGGAAACCGGCCCACACGGACGACATGCTCAAGGTGATCGCCTCGCACTACGTCGGCGAAACGTTCGCCAAGATCAGCTCGGTCGTGTTCGGCCTCTTGCTGTTGTCGGCCGTGAACACCGCGCTCGCCGACCTGGTCTCGATCCAGTACATGCTCTCGCGCGACAAGGAGTTGCCGCACGCGTTCAGCGGCTTGAACCGGTTCGGGATGCCGGCGTTGCCGCTTTTGATCGCGGCTATTTTGCCGGCCCTGGTCGTCTTGATCTTCCCCGACGTGACCGCGCTGTCGGGCCTGTACGCGATCGGCGTCGTGGGCGCGATCGGCATCAACCTGGGCACGACCTCCACGAACTTCGAGCTCCCCCTCCGGCGGCCCGAGCGCGGGCTGATGCTGCTGCTCACGTTGGTGATGATCGCGATCGAGGCCACGATTTGCGTGGTGAAGCCCGAAGCGCGGGGCTTTGCCCTGATCGTGCTGGTGGCGGGGCTGGCCGCCCGTCTCGTGACCATCGTCACGACCCGCGCAGTGCCGATTCCGCGGCGGGCGCGATTGGCCTACCTCGGGTTCGCAGCCACGTGCGTCGCGCTCGAGCTGGGCATCACGCTCCTGATCGGGCACTCGTGGGTCGGGTTCGGGATGTCGGTCGTGGTGGCGCTCGCGATCGGTTACGCGAGCTACCAGACTCAGTCCTACCGCGCGGTCCTGATCGCGGCCGAAGCGCCGGCGCCGGTCGCCCCCAAACGCCCGTCGATGCTCCAACCGGGGGCGTACGCGCCCAAGTCGCGCATCATGGTGGCGAGCCAGGGCAATCCCCGACTGATCGAGTTCGCCATCGATGAGTGCAAGAGCCGCCACGCCGAGCTGATGTTCTTGTTCATCCGCCACCTGGCCATCACCCCGATGGGCGAGAGCGCCGGCTTCAAGCTGGACGAGGACGCGCAGGCCCTCGAGCTGTTCGACCGCCTCCGCGTCCAGGCGAAGGAGGCCGGAGTACCGCTCCGGCTGCTCTACGGAGTGGCCCGGGACGTGCCCGACGCGATCCTCGACATGGCCGTGACTCACGGGGCCGACTTCCTCTTGCTCGGCACCACCCGCCGCGGCACGCTCTGGCGGGCCATGAAGGGGGACGTCATTCAGGCCGTCGCCGAGCAGCTCCCGGAGAGCGTGGGGCTGCTGATCCACGCGTAAACTCCGAATTGCGCACTTGTGGTGTCCTTCGAGGCCCGCGCTTGACCGGTCCGCCAGGAGCGCCTACATTATTAGGCAGTACCGGGAGGGTCCGCGGTGCGCTACGCCATCGCCTTGCTTTGCTTGACTGCGACGCTTGTTTCGCCCCTGTTCCGACAGAGCGGGGCGGCCCTGCTGATCGCGCGCGCAATCGAGACGGCGTCGCCGGTCGAGACGGACGACGACCTCGAAGCACCGATCGAAGAGGCCGACGACGGGGAAGAGGCAGCCCTGAGGCTGAGTGTGCGTCGTGACGTACTCTCCGACCCGAGGTTAGCCCGCCTGTTGTGGGTACGAGCCTTCCCGGACGACTTGACCCTTCCTCCCGACGGCCGACGGCACACCTTGGCCTACCTCGCCGGCCGGAGCGCGGCCGCGTGGCCTTCCGACAGCGCCGCCGAGCGCCACGCCTGGCTCCAGGTCTTCCGGTTCTAAGCCGGCCCTCACTCGCACGGATCTCGGCCCGGCGTTCCTCGCCGGGAGTTGCGCTCTCGCGCCCGGCCGGGACACCTTCGTCCCTGCGACGCAGGGCGCGCGGGATCGGAGCATGTCTCCGTTCCGGCACATTCATCCAATCGTTCGCACATTCGTTGGTCGCGTATCCGAGGTCGGAAGGGCGGCCGACATCATCACGTTTCTTATCCCGATACCGAGGTGCCTCATGCCGTTCGATGCTCAATCTCACGCCCAGCACGGCGACCCAAGTTCCACCGAGTCGTTCGACGAGTGGGCCGAGTCCACGATCAGCGCACTGGCCGATCTCGTGGACGCGCTCCGCGCAGAGCTTACCGCCCTGCACCACAAGGTCCGCCACCTCGAGCGAGGCGCAGGGTGCGGGTTGTTCCACCCGTCCGACCTGCTCGAAGACGCGCGCTGAGTGCGAAACTGGCGGCTCGCGCAGGCTCCTTCCTCCCGGGAGGAAGGCGCCTCGCGACCCGCGAACGCACGCGCTGGGCGTCAAGGCGCTCAGCGCGTCGTCGCCTCCAGGACGGACGGCGACGAGGCGGGTGCGAAGTGGGCCTCCGTCAGGCTCTCGCGAGCGTCCACGGTCAGCTCCTCGCGTACGGCGAGCAGCCCGCGCCGTGCGCGATATGCACCCAGCAGTCCGGCGATCAGGATCGCCTCGACACCAGCCAGAGGTGCGAGGGCCGCCATGCCTTGCGGCCGACGGACACCCGGCGGGGGCGGGGGTGACATCCAGGTGAGCAGCACCGGAAACACGAGAATCAGCCCGAGAACGATCCGCCGGACGTGGCGATCAC
>JARLIH010000188.1 GCA_031291845.1 Isosphaeraceae bacterium
GTCGGCCTTCGAGGCGGTCGGCGACGATCGGGGCGAGGTCGCCGGTCAGGACCCTGGCGCCTCGCTCGTCCAGGTGGACCGGATCGAGGTAGACCCACCAGTCGTAGGCCGAGCGGCGGGCGTCGAGGACCGTCACCCGGGCGCCCTGCTCGACCAGGCGGCGAACCAGGGAGCCGCCGACGAAGCCGGCGCCCCCGGTCACGAGCACCCGGCGCCCCGCGAAAGCGCGGTCGACCTCGAACGTCATCGTTTCACCCCGAATCGAAGAAGGAACGCCGGCCGGAAGAGCCGCCACCAGTCGCGGATGCCCCGCATCTTGGTGTATCCCTCGGCCGCGTGATACCGGACGGTCACCGGGTACTCGATGACCCGATAGTGCCCCCGGATCGCCTTGTAGAGCACGTACGGCTCCAGGTCGTAGCTGTCAAGCCACGCCTGGTCCATGTTGATCGACGGATCGCGCAGGACTTCGGACCGGAAGACGCGGAAGCCGTTGGTGGCATCGGTGACGCGGTGGAGTGCAAGGACGCTGAAGACGACCGAGTAGAGCCGGGTCCCGAACCCGCGCCCGCCCGTCGGCCCCACCACACGGCCGCCCCGGACCCAGCGCGAGCCCTGCACGTAGTCAACCTTCCCCGCGAGCAGGAGCTCGAGCGCGCCGGCCAGCTCCGCCGGCTCGTGCTGGTCGTCGCCGGAGACCAGGGCGAGGTATGGCCGGTTGCGCGCCAGGCCGGCCTTCCAGCCGTCGCGGATGGCAGCCCCGACGCCGCCCCTGACCTCGTGGCGGACCACGACCGCGGCGCCGTGCGCGCGCGCCTCGTCTCCGGTGCCGTCCGTCGAGCCGTCGTCCACCACGATCGCCTCGAAGCGTCCGTCGCGCGGGTTCTAGTCCAGGACGGGCCCGATCTTCCCGGCCTCGTTCAAGGCGGGGATGATCACGGCGACGAGGGGATCCTGGGCAAGGGGACCTGACATGGATACGCAATCGTAGCGGCATGAGCGCGGGGGGCTCGGGTCCGAAGGTGTTGCGACGCGCAGACGGGCGGCGCGATCCGCGAGTGATACGCCTGTCTCACGATTCTCTGACCGGCAGTCGGACTCCGACGCGGTGGGCCCAAGGGATGCACATGACAAGGCCGGCCGCGCACCAGGCGGCAAGGGCGAGGAACAATCCGAGCGCCGGGTTCGCGATCAGGGCAAGGACACGCGCCGCACGCGGAGCAAATGTGACTGCTGGCTTCACGGTGAGCAGCAGAATCGACGCCGCGTAGAGCCCCGTGTATGGAGCCAGCAACAAGCCAGCGAGAAGCGCCGCCACGAACCCCCGTGAGCAGTCGCGCAGGATCGTCCAGAGCGCCGCGACGCCGACGACGGCGGCGATGACGATCTTGGCCGGGTCGAGGGGCCAGAGCGAGAAGTTGCCCGCAAGGGACAGAGAGAGTGTGCCTGTCACGGAGGCGCGTCCGGCACCAGTCAGCACGGAAACCCATGCGCGATATTGGTCGGGCCCCATCAATGCAAGACCCAGGCATGTGAGCGCTAAGGCCGTCAACAGCGCGGCCACCAGCGCGCGCCGACGCCAGACCAGCATCCACCCGAGCACCGGCACGAGGAGTGGCTTAGGCGCGAGCGCCAGCACGATCCCGACGGGAATCCCGGATCGAAACGCATCCGTGCGGCGTGCAGCCGGGTACAGCGCCAGCGCGATGAGAAGCGTTGTCTGGCCCAGGAGCAACTCATAGACAACAGGCGCGAAGCCGAGCGCCGCGACGGCGACCAGCACCCGGTCGACGAACGCCCATCCGCGCGTCTCCAAGGTCACTCCGGCCAGCAGGATCATCAGGCCGAGGAGCGTCATGGCGACCGCCGCCATCGTCGGCGAGAGCCAGGTCAGTGGGCGAGCAACGAGTGCGAACACGGGCGACTCAAGGAAACCGCAGTCGGTTCGGCCCTCGGCGGCGAACGCTGCACAGTGGCGGAAGGTGCCAGCGTCCGCCCCGAAGGCAGTCGGCGCGAGGATCACGGCGACTGCGAGACCCGTGATCCCGTTCATGGCGGCTAGGGCGACCAGGAACGGCCGACCGCTCCATCGCTCCAGCGGAATGGCGAGGTGATCGACGAACGACGAGATCGTCGTCACGTGGAAAGGCCCCGCGGTGTCGTGGCCTGGCCATCGTCGATGCCGGAGGTTCCGCGAACCCCCAGCTCGTCAGAGACGGTCGATCCTTCCCGCATGGCTGGGAGGGACGATAGCAGGGCCACGGTATGGCGAGGAGCGTGCCGACCAGGTCATGAGACGATTCGCTGGTGCACCCCGGACCTGTGCCCCGGTGACTGGCGGCAACAACGGGGAGTAGCATCCGGCGCATGCAGCCCACCGCGGCGAGGACGTCCAACCGAGTCGAGCGGCGCCTCGACGGGCTGCGCGCCCATCCCACGGTCGGAGGCCCGGTCCGGTTCTACTTCCGGCGGCGGGAGCAGCTGCTCTACCTCGCGGTCGGTGGCTGGAACACGGTCTTCGGGTACGGCGTCTGGGCGCTCCTCCAGTACGTGCTGGGCGAGCACCTTCACTACCTGGTTGTGGTGGTGCTGTCGTGGCCGTTCGCCGTGCTGAACGCGTATCTCGGCTACCGCTACATCGTGTTCCGGAGTCGGGGTCCGGTGCTCAAGGAGCTTCCGCGCTTCTCGCTCATCTACTTGGCGACGCTCCTCGTCAACCTCGCGCTGCTGCCCGTCGCCCTGCGCGTCCTGCCGTTCAACATCTACGTGATCCAGGCGCTCTTCACCGCGGTCGTGGTCGTGTCCAGCTACCTAGGTCACAAGTACTACAGCTTCGGCGGCGCGCGTCACAGGGACGCCAGTGAATCGCCCCGCTACGATCCATCTCTCGCCAAGAGGGATTGAGCGGTGCCCGGAGGCCGAAAGGAACCGCAGTGCCACTCCTGACGATCCTCACGCCCTGCTTCAACGAGGAAGGCAACGTTCGCGAGGTCTACCAGCAAGTCAAGGCGGCTATGCAGACGCTCCCGGGCTACGACTACGAGCACCTGTTCATCGACAACGCCTCGAAGGACGGGACCGTCGGCATCCTGCGCCAGCTCGCGGCAGCGGACCGGCGCGTCAAGGTCATCGTGAACACGCGCAACTTCGGCCACGTTCGCTCTCCATACCACGCCTTCCTGCAAGCGCGCGGGGATGCCGTCATGAGCTGTGTCGCCGACCTCCAGGATCCTCCGGAGCTCATCCCCCAGTTCGTCGCGAAGTGGCAGGAGGGCTACAAGGTCGTCATCGGCGTGAAGGCGGGCAGCAGAGAATGCTGGTTGATGAGACGGGCGCGCAAGTCCTACTACTGGCTCGTCGCCAAGCTCTCGTCAGACGTCGAGCTCGTCCACAACTTCACAGGGTTCGGTCTTTACGACCGGGAAGTCGTCGAGCAGTTCCGCAGCACGGACGAGCAGTACCCGTACTTCAGGGGCCTTGTCAGCGATTTCGGGTACGAACGGGCCGAGATCCCCTACATGCAGCCCGCTCGCACGCGAGGCAAGACGAAGAACGACTTCTTCAGCCTCTACGACATCGCGATGCTGGGGGTCACGAATCACTCGAAGGTCCCGCTTCGGCTGGCAGCCATGGCAGGATTCGCTCTTTCGCTCCTGGCATTGGTCGTCGCACTCGCCTACCTCGTCATGAAGCTGACCATGTGGCAGACGTTCGACCTGGGTTTGGCACCGCTCGTTATCGGCGTCTATTTCCTCGGCAGCGTCCAGCTCTTCTTCATCGGGATACTCGGGGAGTACATCGGCTCGATCAATACCCAGGTCCACAAGCGGCCGCTCGTCGTGGAGAAGGAGCGGATCAACTTCGACTGACGGCGAGGAACACCATGGGCCATCGCACCCCGCCTCTAAGCCACCTCGCGGGTCCGATGGCGTGGTGGAGATACGCAATCGACCTGTCGCGATGCGAGCAGCAATCACGTGGATGACCTGAGGCGGCGCCGGCACGGACGCCGACAACCTGCGCATGGATGCTGCACGATCCGCCGTCCAACACCATGCGATCTCACCGTCTCCTGAGCCGCTCGTCGGGAACCGCGAAGCACAGGAGCTCGTTGTCGACGGCGCGCCGCCGCAGGAATAGGGAGTAGTCGACACACAATCGGCTCAGGAGAAGCGGCAGCGTGTGCAGGTCGTCCTGAAGATGGTAGACGCATACGGCGAGGATCGGCCGGTGGTCGCGGATCGTCCGATCTGCTCCAAGCAGGGCGGCCCGCTCAGCTCCCTCGATGTCCATCTTGATGAACGTGGGCGCGACGCCGGCCAAGGCTTCATCGAGGGTCACGCAGGCGACCCTGAGTGGACCCTTCTCCGAGATCCTCGAGCCATGCGTTCCGCCGCCTTCGAATGACACGAACCCCGGTGTATTCCCGACGGCCGCCTCTTCGACTCTGACGCGGGAAGAGCCGTCGACAAGAAGCTCCGCAACCATATTGCGAAGGCGCCCCACAGCATCGAGATCCGGCTCGAACGCGACCACTTCACGAAACCGACCGTGACATGCTGCAAGGAACGTTCGAATCGTGTCGCCGTCGAAGGCGCCGCAATCTACGAAGACTTCCTCCTGAGACAGCTCAAAGAGATCCTCGGGAAAGAAGGCACCCGATCGCGGGCTCTCAAGGCCCACGTAATCCATCGCCGAGAGCACATAGCTGAGTTGGGTCCGGAACTCAACCTGCGAGACCAGGTCAGCGAAAAGTGCGTAGGCAGCCTTGACGTGCGGGGCCTGCTCATAGAGTCGATGCGGGAGGTCCAGGCAGTGGTAGGGCAAGAACTTTGCGGCCCACTTCCAGTACAAGGGCACGAAAGGCACCGCCAAGGCACCATGCAATGCATCCAACTGAGTCGCTAGGGTCTGATGTGCAAGGGGCCGGTTTGGAGACCAGACCGTGGTGACTACTGCGGTACGCCCTCGGGCGTATTCGGGCACCTCCCGCGCTGACCGAACAGGGACGCCGTCGACGATCGTTCCCTGCAGGCTGGGGTTGTTGTCGAGGAACGCCAGCGGCTCCACTCCAACCCCGCGGAGCCCGGCCAGCGTCCGGCGTCCCAGGTTGCCTGCACCGAAAAGCAGGATGTCGCGGTCGGCACCCCCTGCAAGCCGGTCGAAGTAGGTCTGCTCCCCCTCCGCCACCCAGGGAGCAGCCTCAGCCAAGAACTCGGCACCGAGCCAATCCTCGGCAACTACAGTCCGTGGCGGCACCCACTGCGTGCCCATCAACCCTCCGCCGTTGGTCCCATCATGTTCTCAGCGAACTCCGCTCGATCAAGGAACGGCCACAGATCCTCGAGCGGCGTGGAGACCATTCCGCCGTCGGCAAGTTGCCTCGACGAGATCCGTGGACTGCGCTCTTCATCCCGTGGCGCGGATACGTCGCATAGCATCGGTCCGGGAGCGTCAAGGACAGACCGAACCTGCGACATCAAATCACGTTGGTGGTTCACGAGGACAGATGGGATGCCGTACGCGGCTGCGACGGCCCGCACATTCGGGAGCGTCAACCCACTCGAGGAGTCAGCCGCAACCAAGTGACCGAAGTATCCGCGTTGCGACGCCCGAATGGACGCGAAGCCGTCGTTGTTCACCACGAACATCTTTACGGGCAGCCCGAGCCGCCGGACCGTCGCCAGTTCCTGGATGTTGAGCTGGAAACTCCCGTCACCTTCGACACAAACGGTCCGCCGTCCCGATCCCAGACACGCACCGACAGCCGCCGGCAGCCCGAAACCCATAGAGCCCAGCCCGCGCGAGTGCAACACGCGCTGGCCGGATTTCACCCTGAAGGCAAGGAGGAAGATCTCGATCGCCGCCCCGGAGCTCCCGGATACCACGACGTCGGTGTCGTCAAGCGCGTCGGATAGCACGTCGGCCAAGGCGTAGGTGCTGACCCCGTCGCCCTCACGTCGGTGCTCCGGGAGGACGACGGGGTATCGGAGTTTCCAGTCTTGGCAGCGGGCGATCCACTCCGAACGCGCAGGCATCGAACGGTCCGCGAGGCGGCGCTCGAGCTCGCGGAGGAACAAGCCGGCATCCGCCACGATCGGCAGGTCAACACGAGTGCGCAACTTCCTGATCTCAGCCTCGTCGACGTCCACGATCACCTTGGCGGCGCGGGGTGCCAGGTTCTCGTGCGAGTACCCCGTCAACGCCATGTCGAGGCGAGCGCCGACCGAGATCAGGAGGTCAGAATTCTGGAGCGCGAAATTCGCGCCCCGTGGGGCGACGGCCCCAGGGCGGCCGGCGAACAGGGGGTCGCCGTCATCCACCAGGTCCATCCCGAGCCAGGTTGTGAGGACCGGGGCTCGGCTGACTGCAAGCACGTTCCTCAGCACCTCAGCAGCGCCGGCCGCGCGAACGCCGTTACCGACGAGAAACACGGGGCGCTCTGAGCGTTCCAACAGGTCCAGGAGCGCTCTGACGCGCCCCGCCAGGTCGTGGTCGGGCGCAGCGGAGATCGGGGAGAAACCCGCGAGCCGCCCTGGGTCAATCTCCGCGGCCTGCACGTCCAAGGGGATGTCGAGCCAGACAGGGCCCTGCCGACCTGTAGTCGCGAGATAGACCGCCTTCTCCAGGTGGTATCGGATCGACTCAGGCTCCTCGACGGTGACGGCGTATTTCGTGACGGACTCGACGAGGGCAACGATGTCGACTTCCTGCACCCCAAGGATCCGGACACCGGAACCTCGTTTCAGGTCGGCACGCTTGACCTGGCCGGAAACGACGAGGCAGGGAACCGAGTCGAGCCAAGCAGATACGACGCCGGTGATGGCATTCGTGCCACCAGGACCCGTCGTGACCATGACGGCACCGAGGCGATTGGTGACCTTTGAGTAGGCCTCGGCGGCTATCGCAGCTGCCTGCTCGTGAAGTGTGCATACGAACTGGATGTCCTCGCGCCGCCCCAGCGACTCGTTCAGGTGCATCGCACCGCCGCCCGGCAGCATGAAGACATGCCCGATGCCTTGCTCCGCGATGAACTGGGCGACGTAGTCAGAGAGCTTCATGGCGCACAACTCGCTCCCAGCGATGCGTCGGGGTCCCGCAGCTCAACGGGATCGCCCCTGCCCGTCAACAATCAGATCCAGGATCTCGCGCGCTACGCCCTGGCCGCCCGACGCAGCGGCGACGTAGTTCGCCAGATTCTTTACCGACGGATGTGCGTTGGCGGGCGCTACTGACAGCCCGGCGATCTCCATCGCAGGGAGATCGATCACGTCGTCACCGATGTAACAGACCTCGTCGAGACCCACCGCGTGAGCGGAGGCAAAGGAACGCAGGGCAGCCGCCTTGTCGTGACAGGCCTTGTAGACATCGGTAATGCCCAGCTTGTCCGCAAGGCGCCCCACCAGCAGTTGACCCGCCGCACTGGACTCACCCGAGATCAACGCGATCGCAAGTCCGGAAGAGCGGGCCAGCGCGATGCCGGTGATGTCCGCGAAGCAGAAGCGTTTGAACTCGGTCCCGTCGGTCCCCCACACAAACGATCCGTCGGTGAGCACGCCATCCACGTCCATCGCAACGGCCCGTACACGGCCGAAGCCATCACTGGCGGAGCCGGAGCCGCTCGATGATCGGGAGCTCACCATCAACAACCCTCTTCTCCGCAGTGCCCAAGCTCGTCTCGACCAGGCGAATGTCCCGAATCAAGCGTGTCAGCCCGTTCGGCTCGAGCGACGCTGCGTGGTCCGAGCCCCACATGGATCGATCCAACGTGACGTGTCGCTCGACGACGCATGCCCCCAAGGCAACGGCAGCCACCGAAGACGCCAGGCCAGTCTCGTGCCCGGAGTAGCCAACAGGGACACCGTATCGTTCTCGAAGAGTGCGAATCACGCGGAGATTCAGGTCCTCATAGCGAGCCGGGTAGGTACTAACGGCATGGAGGATGACGAGGTTCTCCTTGCCGAGAACATCGACGGCGTGGTCCACCTGGTCGAGCGTGCTCATGCCCGTGGACAGAATGATGGGCTTTCCGGTTGCACGCGTCCGTTTGAGGAGGTCATCGTCAGTCAGGCTCGCAGACGCGATCTTGAAGCACGGCACATCAAAGCGATCGATGAAATCGACAGATGGCTCGTCCCAACAGGAGGCGAACCAGCGGATCCCGCGACTACGGCAGGACCGATCGATCTCCTCGTACGCCGCCGTGTCGAGCTCGACGCGCTCTTTGTACTCGAGGTACGTGATGTATCCCCACGGTGTCTCGCGCATCACCCCGCGCTGGGCCTCGGGAACACATATCAGGGGGGTTCGCTTTTGAAACTTGACTGCATCGCAGCCGGCCCCTGCCGCCACATCGATCAGCCGCTTGGCGATCTCGACGTCGCCGTTGTGGTTGATGCCGATCTCGGCGACGACCATGCAGGGCTGCCCGTCGCCGACGACGCGGTCTCCCAGCCTCATCTCCATGGCTCCTCGTCGCCTCCCAATCCCCAAGGCGCTCGTCGTCGCGATCGAAGCGCCGTCCGCCGCCAGAACGATACAAGGTGAGCCTAGCCGGGAGCGACCGCGGAAGAACCCACCGAAGGTACGGCGCCCAGCCCGCTCAACGTCCCAACGGGCCGTCTGAGGAGCGACCTTGGTGCCAGGCCGCGGTGCGCGCGATCGCGTCGTCGAGCGCGACAAGCGGACGCAGGCCCAGCTCGGTCTCGGCCCGCGCAACGTCGGGAACGTAGCGCGAGGCCAGCTGCCCGAAAGAAGGGGTCCCGCCGATGCGGACGGGGATGCCCGGCCGCACCACCCGAGCCACGGTCGCCGCCAGCTCGGCGATACTCACATCCGCACCCGACCCGACGTTGTATGGTCGGCCCGACGCCCCTCGAACAAGAATCGTCCAGAGCCAGGCCGCGAGGTCGGCGGCGTACAGGTACGAGCGACGTGCGGTGCCGTCCCCGGTCACCTCGATCGCGTCGCCTCTGAGCGCGTCACGGATGAGGTTTCCGACCGCGAAAGTGCCGTCGAGGGGCAGGCCAGGGCCGACGAAGGCGAAGCAGCGCGCGATCTTGACCGCCAGACCGGTGTCGGCGGCAGCCGCGCAGCAGAGGAACTCCGCGGCGCGCTTCCCATGGCCATACCCCGCCGTCGAATCCTCGCTGCGCGGCGCACCGAGGAAGCCCTCGGTGATCCTCGGGAGATCGGGTGGTTGGACGCCATAGACGGCGCCGGAGCTCGTCAGCAGGAGCTTCTTCGTTCCGGACGCGACGGCCAGGTCCAGCACCCGGGTCGTCCCGTCGACTGCGGTGTTGAACGACGCGGTCGCCGAGCCGGCCAGCGCCGTTTCGGTAGCCATGTGCAGAACATGGGTGAACGGCCCCGCGGGCGCGTCGAACGACCGGACATCGCCGTTGTGCGTCGCAATCGTCGGGTGACCGGCGACGCGCGGCGCCAGCTCGGCGAAGCGCGCCGGATCCCTGGTCAGAACCACGGCCGTCGCGCCGAGCCTGAGCTCGTCGTTCGCCCGGAGGAAGCTCTCCAGCATCCAGGCGCCGAAGAACCCGGTGCCGCCGGTAATGAACAGCCGGCCACCGCGCAGGTCGTCCCACGCGCCCGCTGCGTGCTCGAGGACGTGGTCGAGGTCGCTCGTCGGCAGCGGCGGCCTACCCCCAGGCATCCGTCCGGATCTCCTGCGCCGCGACCCCCCGGTCGTGCAGCTGCGCCGTCAGTGCGACCAGCATCGCCGGCGGTCCGCTGAGGTAGAAGGTCGGGGCATCCAGCCGCTCGACGACCGGCCAGACGGCGTCGACCGAGAGGCGGCCGTCCGTCGCCTCGCAGACGAGCCGGACGTCGAGCGCCGGCACCTCCCTAGCCCGAGCCGTGGCGAACGGGCCATACACGAAGAGCTCGGGGGTGCGGGCGCCGTAGCAGAGGACGACGCTCCGTTGTTGCGCCGGCTCGAGCGCGCCGAGGAACGCGGTGAACGCCGTGACCCCCGTGCCCCCGGCAAGAAGGATCGCGTCGCGCGCGGGATCCACGACGAAGTCGCCGTATGGGAGCTTGACCCAGACCTGGCCGCCGGGCGCAAGCTCGCGCTCCATTCGGGCTGTGAACGCCCCCTTGACCGCGTAGGTGATCGCCAACCGGTCCCGCTCGCCGGGCGAGCTCGCGATCGAGAAGACCCGGGACTCCGGCCAGAAGCCGCCCGGCTGGTAGGCATCGAGAGCCAGATGCAGAAACTGGCCTGGCTTGAAGCTCGGCAGCGCTGCGGATGGCTGAAGCTCGACCGTATAGACGCGCTCGCCGTGGTCGGTCACGGTGCGGACCGCGCAGGGGATCTTGCGAACGACGGGCACACGGACCTCAGCGGTTCCTGGGAAGCCGCTCGCCGGTTATGAAGCGCTCAAACGCGTCGATCACGAAGTCGATGCGCGCGTCGTCGATCCCCGGGTAGACGCCCACGAAGAACGTTCGGTTCATGACAACGTCGGTGTTCTTCAGGTCGCCGACGACGCGGCGCTCGATGTCCTCGAACGCGGGGTGGCGGAGGAGGTTGCCGCTGAAGAGGTTGCGCGTCTCGATGCGGTTGGTCTCGAGAAAGCCGGTCAGCTCGTTCCTCGTGAAACCGGCGTCCTCGCGCACGGTGACCACGAAGCTGAACCAGGACGGATCGGTGTACGGCGGCGCGGCCGGCAGGATCAAGCGGTCCTCGTACGGGCGCAGCGCTTCGAGCAGTCGAGCATGGTTGTGCTTGCGCGTGGCGATGAACCCGTCGAGGCGCGCCAGCTGGGCGCAGCCGATGGCCGCCTGCATGTCCGTCGCCTTCAGGTTGTAACCGAGGTGGCTGTACACGTACTTGTGGTCGTAGCCGTAGGGCAGGCTGCCGAACTGCTGGCCGAAACGCTTGCCGCAGGTGTTGTTCTCACCGCCGGCGCAGTAGCAGTCGCGGCCCCAGTCGCGGATCGAGCGGGCGATCCGGGCCAACTCCTCGTCGTCCGTGACCACCATGCCGCCCTCGCCGGTGGTGATGTGATGGGCCGGGTAGAACGAGACCGTTGACATGTGACCGAAGGTCCCGGTGAGGCGGCCGCTGTACTGTGAGCCCAGGGCGTCGCAGTTGTCCTCCACCAGCCACAGGTCGTGCTTCTTCACGAGCTCCATAACCGTGTCGAGGTCGAAGGGCACGCCCAGCGTGTGGGCCAGCATGATCGCCCGCGTTCGCGGCCCGACGGCCGCCCGGAGCTGCTCCGGGTCGGCGTTGTAGTCACCGAGGCGGACATCGACGAACACCGGGACCAGGCGGTTCTGGACGATCGGCGCAACGGTGCTTGGGAAGCCCGCGGCCACGGTGATCACCTCGTCGCCGGGCTTGAGGCGGCGCTCGCCCAGCGTTTGCGACGTGAGGGTTGTCAGGGCGACGAGGTTCGCCGACGAGCCGGAGTTGACGAACAGGGCGTCCGACCGGCCCAGGTAGTCGGCGATGCCAGCCTCGAAC
>JARLIH010000189.1 GCA_031291845.1 Isosphaeraceae bacterium
GCGAGGCGCCTCCAGCGCACAATCGCCCGGGAAACGGCAGTCCGGGGCGTCGGTTTCATTCACGGGTGCGACGTCGCCGTGCGGTTCCGGCCCGCCGAGGCCGACTCCGGCGTCGTTTTCGTGCGCACCGACCTCCCGGACCAGCCGGCGGTCCCCGCGCACATTCGCCACGTCATCCCGCGCCAGCGCCGCACGACCATTCAGCACGGGGCGGCCACGGTCGAAATGGTCGAGCACGTCATGGCCGCACTCGCCGGCCTGTGCATCGATAACTGCCTGATCGAGATCGACGCCCCCGAGACCCCGGGGCTCGACGGCTCGAGCCAAGCGTTCGTCGAGGCCCTCAACCAGGCCGGCGCCGTCGAGCTGGACCGCGAGCGCGAGACGCTCGTCATCGAGCGGCCCGTCACCGTCCGCGAAGGCCGGGCCACACTGACGGCTCACCCGGGGGACGGCGAAGGGTTGATCCTCGGATACCACCTGGACTACGGCCGCCATACGCCGATCGGCTCCCAGAGCTACTTTCTGGATATCTCACCCGAAAGCTTCCGCCAGGAGCTGGCCCCCTCCCGCACCTTCCTGCTCGAAAGCGAGGCGGTGGCTTTGCGGCAGGCAGGCATCGGATCGCGGGCGTCCGAGGCCGACCTGCTGATCTTCGGGCCGGCCGGACCGATCGGCAACGCGCTTCGGTATCCTGACGAATGTGTCCGCCACAAAATCCTCGACATGGTCGGAGACCTGGCGCTGCTCGCGAAGGACATCCGGGGCCACGTCGTTGCCCATCGGTCGGGCCACCAGCTCAACGCGGCCCTCGTGCGGAAGCTGCTGGAAGCGGTCGAGCGGCAAGGGAACTCGAGCGGTGCGGGCAAGAGCGCGCTCGAGATCTGCGACATCATGAAGATCTTGCCTCATCGTTACCCGTTCCTGTTGATCGATCGCGTCGTGGAACACCAGTACGGGCGGCGGGTCGTGGCCCTCAAGAACGTCACGGTCAACGAGCCGTTCTTCCAGGGACACTGGCCAGGGCGGCCGACCATGCCCGGTGTCATGATCATCGAGGCCCTGGCCCAGGCGGCGGGAATCCTGATCGCCGACAGGCACGACCCCGGAGCGCGGTCCGTGCTGATCGCCGCGATCGACGACGTCAAGATGCGCAGGCCGGTCGTACCGGGCGACCAGCTCTTTATCGAAGTCGTCGCAATCCGGTTGAAGGAGCGTACCGCCCACATTCAGGCCTCGGCGAAAGTCGGCGGCCGGCTCGTCGCGGAAGCGACCATCAAGTTCGTCGTGACGGAAGACGAGCAGGCGGCTTGACGCCCGAAGCCGGCGCCACGGATGGCGCCGAGAGTTGGACCCTCAAGGACGAGAGGTTGTCGAACCCATGGCCAGTCTTATCGCGGACACGGCGTGCGTGGACCCCCGGGCCGAGATCGCCGACGACGTTGAGATCGGCCCCTACTGCGTGGTCGGCCCTGACGCGAAAATCGGGCGAGGCACGCGCTTGATCGGGCACGTGTGCGTACTCGGCGTCACGACGATCGGCGAGCACAACCTGATCAGCCCGTTCGCGGTGCTGGGGGGCGACCCGCAGGACGTCTCGTACAAAGGGGCGCCCACCCGCGTGGAGGTCGGCGACCACAACGTGATCCGCGAAGGCGTCACGATCAACCGCGGCACCGAGAAGGAAGACGGCCTCACGCGGCTCGGCAGCCATAACTTCCTGATGGCCACGTCGCACGTCGCCCACGATTGCAAGCTGGGCGACCACGTGACGATCGCCAACGGCTCGATGCTCGCGGGACACTGCCACGTCGAGTCATATGCAAGCATCTCCGGCGGCGTCGCGGTCCACCACTTCACGTCGATCGGGTCGTACAGCTTTATCGGCGGCCAGTCGCGTATCTATCACGACGTGCCGCCTTTCATGCTGGTCGACGGCAACCCGTCCCGGGTGCGCTGTATCAACGTGGTAGGCCTCAAGCGCAACGGGATCAGTCCCGCGGGGATCGACTCGCTGCACGAGGCACACCGCCTGATCTATCGCGCCAAGATGAGCGCGAAGCACGCCGCAGAAATCCTGGAGTCGCACGGACACCTCACGCCGGAAGTGCGCACCCTGCTGGACTTCATCCAGGCCCAGCAGGAAGGCAAGCACGGCCGGGCGCGCGAACGCTGGAGGAAGTAAGCCTATGTCGCGGTTGCGAGTCGCGGTCGTCGGAGTCGGTCACTTAGGTCAGAACCACGCGCGCGTCTTGGCGTCGCTGCCCGGCGTCGAGCTGGTCGGCGTCGCCGACACGCGGAGTGAACAGGCCCGCGCCGTTGCGGAAAAGAACGGAACCCTCGCGTTCGCCGACTATCGGGTGCTGCTCGACGTGGTCGATGCCGTCTCCGTGGCCGTGCCGACCGCCTTGCACCGCCAGGTCGCGGGCGCGTTCCTCGACCGCGGGATCGCGACGATGGTCGAAAAGCCCCTGGCGACGTCTCTGGCCGAAGCCGAGGAGTTGGTCGGGCTGGCCCGTTCGCGAGGGACGGTACTCCAGGTCGGGCACATCGAGCGGTTCAACCCCGCGCTCTCCGCGCTCGACGGCCTCGACCTGCGCCCGAAATACATCGCGGCCGAGCGGCTCTCGACATACACGTTCCGCTCGACCGACATCGGCGCGGTGCTCGATATCATGATCCACGACATCGACCTCGTGCTCGCCCGCGTTGGTGCGCCGGTACGTTCCGTGTCGGCCGTCGGCGTGAGCGTGTTCGGCGGCCACGAGGATATCGCCAACGCGCGGATCGAGTTCGAGGACGGCTGCGTCGCCAACCTGACGGCCAGCCGGGCGAGCTTCCAGACCGTGCGGGAAATGCGTCTCTGGGGGGAGGAAGGGTATGCCAGCCTCGACTTCGCGAACAAGACCGGCACGATCGTCCGACCGTCCGAGGCCCTGCTGCGCGGCGAGCTCGGCCTGGAGGGAGTCGACCTGAGCCAGCCAGCCGCGATCAAGGAACACCTGTTCGGCACGATCCTCCGCCTCGACCAGGTTCAAACCGGCGGGCGCGAGCCGCTCGCCCTCGAGCTCGAGAACTTCGTCCACGCCGTGCGCGGGGAAGAGCGGTCCAGGGTCAGCGGCGAGGATGCCTTGCAAGCCATGCGAGTCGCCGATCAGGTCCTCCAGTCGTTGAACGGGCACCAGTGGGACGGCGTGCCTCAAGCCGCCGTCGGCCCCCCTACGACGACGACCGCGACAGCCGACCCAGGACATCCGCTCCGCGGACCGATCTCCTGGCGCCTGCGCGGGGCACGCGGGGCCGCGGCCGAGGGGGCAACGCGGGCCGAAACCACCCGTTGATCGCTCCTTGCCAGCACACGGGGCCTTTGAGTACACTATTCGGTCTTGTGCGGTGTGCTCATGCGCACCCTGTTCGTGTTCCGCGCGAAGTCAATCCGCCTCGTGAGGAAGGTCAGGTAAGGTCTCATGGCGAAAGAAGCGGCCCCGGGCAAGGCCAAGGACGAGAAGGCCCCCAAGGCAGAGAAACCGGCCAAGGCCGCGAAGGCCGAAACCGAAGTGCAAGCTCCGAAAGCCGAGAAGGCGGCCGCCCCACCGCGGCCCCCCGCCGATCCCCGGCTCAAGCTCCTCAAGAAGTTCCACGGCAAGTTTCTGCCGCGCGGTCCGCTGCGTGACCGGTTCAAGGTCCTCACGGAGCGATGGAACTCGGGCGAGGACCACGGCGGTGTCACCGCCGCAGAGCTGAAGTCGCTCCTCGACGACTGGCGGGCCAGTCGCGAGAAGCCGCCGCGCGTCGTGACGCACTGATCGACATTCGGTAAGGTACGCGAGACGCGCCGGCACCATCGGTGCGTTTCGCGCACCCGACACCGTGCGCCTCGGCCACCCTACAAGACCGGCGTCAGCTCGTTTTGCTTCAGCCCCTTGAATCCCGTCGGCTGCTCCGCCGGTCCCTCAAGCGCCAGGCCGCTGTAGCCCTTGAAGCGGTCGTATGCGCGATGCATCGCTGCCGCGTCGTCGAACCACCCGACCAGATAGCAGGCGCCGAAGGTGTCGCCGGGCTTGGTGGGACGGCCGCCGAGCTCTTCAATGAGGCACACGTAACCCCGCTCGTGACACCACGCCTGGTACACGTCCGCGGAGTTCAGCGTCATCCCGGCAAGCCACGGGCCTTCGTCCTTGCCGGGTCCGAGATCGACCTGGTAGCCCCGGATGAACCGGTCCGGCAGCGGATCCTTCCCTCGCTGATAGAGGAAGTGTGCGTCGGGTGGGAAGTCGGACATGAACTCCGTCGACGGCAGAATCGACGGATCGTTGTAACTCAGATAAATGTGTTCGAACCCCATGCCACCGCGGTGCTTGATATGGCCCGGCATATCGACGCGGAAGAACAGCTCAGGTGATTCGGCGACGGTCGTCACCCGATCGGCGCTCAGGAAGAACCGCTCCCCTCTGGGAAAGATCAGCGTCTGCTCCCAGAGCGAGCCGGCCTTATCGTGGGGTGGATACGGCACGTGCCACTGGTACTTCAGCCGAATTGCCACGAAATCCGGGCCCAGGCTGACCATTGCGGGGAGTTTCTTCGCCTGCGTGCAGATCTGCGGCCCCTCGACGTAGCGCTTGGGAATATTGCCGTGGACGAGGTTGCCGAAGTCGTACTGTCCGCGCGGGACGAGCGCATCCGCGGCCACGGGCTCGAGCAGGAAGTCGACGATGCTCAGTCCGAACCCCAGGTCGTGCGCTCCGGTCTTCTTATCGACGAACGTCCCGGCGGCAACACCCGAGACATACCCTTCCGTGGCAACGGCGGCCGAGAACTTGTCGGTTTCGATTCGGATCCGGCCACTCGGCGGGTAAATCCGGCCGGAGGGGAGTTTGAGCGGTTCGCCCCGCTCGTTGGTCACTCGGACGAACGGGGCATCCGTCGGTTCGGCGGGCATATTTCGGCTCCGAGTGCGGGGCGGGTAGCGCGCACTGGCGACTGATGCTTGATGTTGGCAGGCGCGCCGCTGCTTCGCAAGTCATCGCCCCGCATTGAGTGACCGCTCACTTTACGGATGCAATGCCCTTCAACTCTCGACGAAACCGTTCGAGTGCGGTTTGAAACTGGGGCTTACTCGCCAGGTCTTCCCGATCGGCAGGGTCTCGCTCGAGGTCGTAGAGTTCCTCCCGGTCGTTTCCGTTGCGGATATAGGCTAGCCCGTCGCTTGCGAGGGACTGCATCGGACCATAAGCGGCGGGCGAGTGCCACTGACCGGGGCGAGTCGTGCGTGAGTGGTCTTTGAGGTCGAGCTCCGAAAGGACGGGATCGTTTGCCCCCTCGCCCGCCGTCCGCGTAAGCGAACCTCCCGGGAATGGGGACCCCTTGCCGTCGAAACCGAGGACGTCCAGCACGGTGGCCGGAATCGCTCGCAGGCTGACCGGCTTCCCGACGAACTGGCCGGGCGCGGCCTCGCCCGAAGGTCGGCGCCCCTTGGGCGGCACGATCACCAGCGGCACGTGAACGAGGGGCTGGTACAGGCTCGTGGCGTGCCCGAACAGTTCGTGCTCGCCGATGTGCTCGCCATGGTCGGACGTCACGATCACGAGCGTATTGTCGAGCACGCCGCGCCGGTCGAGCTCGCTCAGGAGCCGGCCCAGTTGTTCGTCCAGATAGCCGATGCAATCATCGTAGGCATCGCCAAGCAGGCTGGCGGCCGTCAATCGCTTTTGATGGTCCTCCGGCGTGTTCTCCGAGAGCTTCTTGCGCTGGGTCGTGCTAAGCAAGTTGTACCCGTGGAGCGTCTTCCCGAGCTCGCTGAAGCGGCGGGCGTAGTCGCCGGGAGGGAAGTAAGGTGAATGCGCGTCGATATAATTCACAAACAGGAAAAACGGCGCATCGGCCGTCGGGTTGGCCTGCCGGTCGAGCCAATCGAGCGCGCGTCGGTTGACGTCCGCGGCGGTAACTCGCTGGTCGTAGCTGTCGGCCTCAGCCAGACCAAGCCAGGCGCCCGCGGCAAGCAGGCCGCGGCCGAGGCGTACCGAACGGAGCATCTCGGACGGCGTCGGTTCCCTGCGCTGAGGATAATCTTCATAGTGGGAAAACCCGCGCGCCAGCCCAAACCATTCGTTGCAGTAGTAGGTGTTGCCGACGAAGCCGCCGGTCCGGAAACCGCGGTCGCGCAGGTACTCGGCGAGCGTCGGATAACGCTGGTCGAGAGGTGAATACTGCACATCGTTCATTTCGTGCGGCCACCGTCCGGTGAACATACTCGCGTGCGACGGCATCGTGTAGGGCGCGGTGGAGCGTGCCTGGTCGAAGCGGATGCCCAGGCGCGAGATTCGGTCGAGGTTCGGGGTCGTCGGCCGATGATAGCCATAAAGACTCAAGTGATCGGCGCGCACCGTATCAAGGACCACGAGAAGCACGTTCGGCTTGCCCTGGCCCGCGGCCGACAGCGCCGTCGCACGGTCTTCCGCAGTGACAATCCCGTACGCAAAGGCGCCGGCCCCCGCCGTGATCAGGACGCAAACGGGCAAGGTGCGTCGCACGGCGACCTTGAGGACGGAGGCGTCGGGCCTCAAGAGGCGCAACACGCACGAGGTCGCTCCGGCCGCCAAGACTAACGTCGCGACCCAATGCATCCCCTCGATCGCCGAGAGCGTTTCCAGGCTCGCCAGGAACACCAGAGCCGCGAGCGCCCGGCGGCTACCGATTCGGGGGCACCCGCGTAGGCAAAGCCCGAACGCCAGGCCGGCCGCGGACAGCAGGACGCCGGCGGTTAGCGGCATCATCCAGTAGACGTGACGGTTCAATCGCAAGAAGTCGGGCTGGACCTTTCCCGTCCACGAGTACTGGGCAAGGATCAGACCGAGCCCGACAATCCCCGAGAGCAAACCGATCCAGGCCCCGTAAATCGAAAACGCGAACACGCCGGACCAACTGGGAGCGGCGGGCGCGGCTTCTTCCCGGCCGCCGGTCGCTTGTCTTAGCTTCGGGCGGCTCGTTCGCTGGATCGACTGAACCTCCATGCGCAGGCCCTCCTCGGAAGCAACGACCTACGGAAAAAGGGAGTCTCAGACTTGGCCTCGAATCGCCTAGTCTGGAGCGACGACGGGACGCTGGTCGACGAGGGAGCGTGTAAGAAGCGTCTTCCGACGACGGCTTACGAACAAGAGAGGTGCGGGGCGGCCAATCCTAGGGTCCGAGCGAGAGAGCGTCAAGGCGGCTTTTTCCGGCCGTCTTGATCGATGGCCGGGCGTCTGCTCGAATGGGCGTCGTGGGCGCTTTGCCCAAGAACCACGCGCGTTATGCAGGAGTCTGCCGCATGATCGTCGGCGTTCCCAGAGAGATCAAGGCCGACGAATACCGCGTCGCCCTGTTGCCCGTGGGGGCGGAGGAATTGACGCTCGCCGGCCACACCGTGCTGGTGGAAGCCGGCGCAGGGCAGGGGAGTGGAATCGCCGACGCCCAATACGCCACGGCGGGGGCAACGATCGTCAGCGGCGCCGACGAAATCTGGGCCCACGCCGAGCTCGTCATCAAGGTCAAGGAGCCGCAGCCGTCGGAATGGCCCGGCCTCAGACGCGGCCAGACGCTCTTCACGTACTTCCACTTCGCGGCCGATGAGGCGCTGACCCGTGCGGTCCTGGACAGCGGCATCACGGCCATCGCCTACGAAACGCTGCGCGACACGAAGGGAAGCCTCCCGCTCTTGACGCCCATGAGCGAGGTCGCCGGCCGGATGAGCATCCAGGAGGGGGCGAAGTACCTGGAGCGCCCGCAGGAGGGACGGGGAATCCTGCTCGCGGGTGTGCCGGGCGTCGCGCCCGCGGAGGTCGCGATCCTCGGCGGCGGAATCGTCGGCTCGAACGCCGCGAAGGTGGCCGCCGGGCTTGGGGCGAACGTCCGTATCCTCGACGTGAACGTCGACCGTCTGCGCTACCTCGATGACATCATGCCGCCGAACGTCACGACGCTCTACTCTGACCGGCACACCATCCTCGAGACGATCGAACGGGCTGACCTGGTCATCGGGGCGATCCTCATCACGGGTGCGCGCGCCCCCCGCCTGGTGCGGCGCGAGGACCTCGCCCGGATGAAACACGGGTCCGTGATCGTCGACGTGGCGATCGACCAGGGGGGGTGCGTCGAGACCAGCCGGCCGACCACGCATCGCCAGCCGACGTACGTCGTCGACGGTGTGGTTCATTACTGCGTGACGAACATGCCGGGCGCCGTCGGACGAACGAGCACCTACGCACTTTGCAATGTCACGCTCCCCTACGTCCTCCAGTTCGCCCGGCTCGGCTGGCGCCCGGTGGCGACGGCGCATCCGGGTATCGCCGAAGGGATCAATATCCACCAGGGGCGCGTGACCAACCAGGCAGTCGCCGCCACGTTCGGGCTGGATTTCTCCCCCTGGAATGCGGTGGGTCAATGAGACCCGGCCGGGAGCGGTGGGTTGGCCCCCCGGAGGCGCCGACCCACATCCAGGAGGGAATGCCCTGGCCGATTTGGCATAAAGTGTGTAATTTGGAGGGTTCACTCGGTGTGTATTTCGAAGGCTGCGGGAGCGAGACGACGATGAGCGAGCACGAGCACGAGCACGAGCATAACCACGAAGATGAGGTCGAAGAGGCCCTGGAAGAGGCGCTGGAACTGGATACCCAGAGCCAGATCTTCCTAGAAATGCGCCGGCAGAACCTGGACTTGCTGCGAATCGCCGCCGAGGTCGCCGGATTCAGCGGGGCCCACCCACCCGTCAGGCCGGGAGACCTGCGCAGTACCATGAAAGGTATTTGGGACGTCTACTCCGAGTTCTACGCCTGGATCGACCCGGAAGAATCGGACGACGACGAAGACGAGGAAGAGGACGACGAGCTGTGAGCGCAGAGCCCGCCGAGGCGACGCTCGAAACGGTCGGCTGGGTCGGGAACGCGTCCGATGGCTTCGTGCAGCTCATCGACCAGACCCGTCTGCCGACCGAATTCACCCGGATTGAGTGCCACGACGTGTCCAGCGTCTGGGAAGCGATCCGGGTTTTGCGCGTCCGTGGTGCGCCGGCGATCGGGATTGCGGCGGCTTATGGAGCGGTACTCGGGGGTCAACGGGCCCTCAACGACGGTGCCGACATGCTCGCGGGGCTACGCGCCGCGTCGGCCCACCTTCGGACCAGCCGGCCGACGGCCGTCAACCTCTTCTGGGCCCTTGACCGCATCGATCGGACGGCCGTCGACGCGTCGGGGCTTGCCCCCGGCGCGCTGCTCGATCGGGTCCTCTCGGAAGCCCACGCGATCGCCCGGGAGGACCGGGCGATGTGCCGTTCCATTGGCCGCTTCGGTGCCGACCTGGCCCCCCATGGGGCGGGCGTGCTCACGCACTGCAATGCCGGCGGCCTGGCCACGGCGGACTACGGCACTGCGCTCGCCGTGATCTTCTCGGCCCACGAGCAGGGGAAAGCGGTCCACGTTTACGCCGACGAGACCCGCCCTTTGCTCCAGGGAGCCCGCCTCACGGCGTGGGAGCTCCAGCGCCGGGGCGTCCCCGTCACCCTCATCTGCGACAACATGGCCGCCCAGGTCATGAAGGAGGGGAAGGTTCAACTGGTGGTCGTCGGAGCCGACCGGATCGCTGCGAACGGCGACACCGCTAACAAGATCGGCACCTACGGCGTTGCCCTGCTCGCCCGGGCGCACGATATCCCGTTCTACGTCGCCGCGCCGTCGAGCACCTTCGACCTGTCACTCGCCGACGGCTCGGCCGTCCCGATCGAACAGCGCGATCCGCGCGAGATCACCGCCGGGTTCGGCCGCCAGACCGCCCCCGAGGGGATTGAGGTCTACAACCCCGCCTTCGACGTCACACCCGCGTCCCTCATCACGGCGATCATCACCGAGCGCGGTGTGATCCATCCTGTCAACGAGACCGCCATTCGCGCCAAGCTCGGAACATAGCCCGCCCCGGCGATGCGTGCCTTCACCCGATGACGTGCGACAGCCCGTAGTTGCGATGTCGTTCTCATAGTTGTGATCCGCGTCTATGCAGCCACCTTGCTAAAACGAATTTCGTCGGTTATAGTGCCCATCGTCGTTCGCTCGACTTCAGACTTTTGCATTCCTCCTCTCCCCGGGCGACGCGGACTGCCGCCGGGAAGTCTTCGCTTTTGAACCCGCAGCTTTGCTTACAGGAGCGAGAGCTAAGGATGGCCACCGCAACTGCTTCAGCGTCCCTCGTCCGGGGCGATGTGTGTCGAACTGCGCCCAAGCCGGCCGGACGAGTCCAGCCTCCGCCGGCGTGCCGGTTCGACCGGCAATTCTGGCTACTTCTGTTCCTCACGACGGCGGTGCTGGTTCCGCGCTCGTTTTTGATTGCGCGGGCGCACAGTGAGTCGTGCGACGATGATTATCACCTGGCGCGCGGCCTGGCGTTCTGGACGCGGACGATCGGTGCGCGCGACCTGGACCTCAACGATCCGCCGCTGGCCGAAGGCTTGATCGCGCTGCCGATGCTGGCGACCAATCTCTTGACCGGTCGCGCGGCAGACGATTGCCAACTGTATGACCAGCCCGGCCGGGCCGAGTTGGTTGCCCGAGGCGTCGCGCTGGGGAACGCCGCACTCGCACTCCCGCTGTTCGCCTTGGTTTTCCTCTGGTGCCGGCACGTCTACGGCGCGAGATCCGCCTGGCTGGCCTCGACGGTCCTGCTCGTCGATCCGACGATCACCGCGCTGATACCTATCCCGGTACTCGACATCCTGGGGGTCGAAGGGATCCTTCTCGGCTGCTGGCTCGCGTGGCGGTATTTCGAGGCACCGACGACCCCCCGCCTGGTCGCTTGCGGACTCGGAATCGGGCTCGCCCTGATGCTCAAACACACCGCGGTTGCCCTGCCGCCGGTCGTCCTGGCCCTGGCCGCGTTGCATTGGGTCGCAAAGCCGTGGTGGGAAAGACAAGAGTGGGGCACGTGGCGGGCCGCCCTCGGGGGACGCGTGCGGGCGCTCGCCACGCTCGGAGTGCTGGCTGTGGCCAGCATCTGGGCACTCTCGCTCTTCGACGTCAGCCCGCCGATCTCTCGGGTCCACTCGCTGCACGCCGAGTCCCAGGCGCACGCAGCGCAGGCGACTCCCGCACGGTCGTTGCGCGTGGCGACCGAAAAAGCCCTCCGGCTCACGGAGCCTTGGCCCGCCGGATCCTACTTGCGTGCATTTCGTTCAGGGCTGGGGCACGGGATCGGGGGACACGCCTGCTACCTCTTCGGCGAGCGGCGCGTGGAGGGCTGGCGGTACTATTTCCCCGCGGTGGCAACCTACAAGGTGCCGCTCGGAATCGGCGCCGTCCTGCTTCTCGGGTTGGTTTCCGTCGCCTGGGACCGCCCGCGCTGGGCCGAATGGGGGTTGTTCATCCCTTGCGTCGCCTGGGGCGCGTTCATGATCAACTCGAAGGTCAATATCGGGTTCCGCCACTTTCTTCCGGCGTATGTTTTTTTGATCATGCTGTCGAGTCGCTGCCTGGCCAGCCGTGCGAATCTCTGGTCGATCGCGGCGTGGACGGCTCTTGCGATGGCGGGCCTGCACGTGGCCTCTTACCACCCCGACTATCTCTGCTACATCAACTTCCCGCGCCATAAACCGTACCTCGCCATCAGCGACAGCAACGTCGACTGGGGCCAGTCGCTCAAGCAGGTTCGCGAATGGATCGACGCTCGCCCAGCGCACGGGCGACCGGTTTCGTTGTATTATTTTGGGAAGACAACGCAACCGAACGTCGAATACTACCTGGGGGACCGGGTCCGGAAGCTGACCGACCGAGACCCTCCCCCGACCGACGGCCTCCTGATCATCAGCCCGGTTCAAGAGGCGGGAGTCTACGACGCTCGTGACGCCTACGCCGCGCTGAGGTCGGAGGAGCCCATCGCCATGATCGGCCACAGCATGCTCGTGTACGATCTCGATGCGCTCGGGCGCGGTAAGCCATTCGAGTGGACGCCCGGAGGACGCGCGAGCGATGCCCGCTGACGTTGTGCCCATGGACCTGAAGCACCTGGAGGCCCTCGTCGCCGTCGAACGTACCTACTGGTGGCACGTCGGCAAGCGCGAGCTGGTCGCCGAACTCCTAGCGCGCCGTTGCCCTCCCCCCGCACGGCTGGTGGAGGGGGGCGTCGGGGGTGGCGCGAACCTGCTGGCATTGCACGACCTGGGCTACGACGTCTCGGGCCTCGACCTGATGCCGGAATCGGTCGAGCACTGCCGCTCGCTGGGGATCGCCGACGTTCGCCAGCACAACCTTGAAGAGCCCTGGCCCGTCGAGCGAGGCCCCGCGCAAGCGGTGTTGCTGCTCGACGTGATCGAGCACGTTCCCAATCCGGTCAACGTCCTGAAAAACGCCGCGGAAACGCTCGGCCCGGACGGTGCAATCATCGTGACCGTGCCGGCGATCCCCGCCCTTTTCGGTCCGTGGGACCGGATGCTGGGCCATTACCGACGCTACTCAGCGCGGTTGCTTCGCGCGCACGCTCGAGAGGCCGGGCTGCAGGTGGTCTGGCTCTCGCACTGGAACGCGTTCACGCTGCCCGCAGCACTCGTCGTGCGGACCGCCGAGAAGGTCGGCCTGTCACGCGGCGGCGGCAGTGAGTTCCCACCGGTCTCTCCCGCGGTCAATTCGCTCTTGATTGGACTGGCGCGGCTCGAACGCCGGGCCATCGGGACCGTCAAACTGCTGTTGGGCCTTTCCCTCGTCGGAGTCCTCAAGCGATGAACACGGAACGTGAATTCGCACCCTCGACGCGCGACGCGGTGTTAATCTCGGTCGTGCTGCCCGTGTACAACGAATCCAAGGTGCTCGTCCAGCTCACCCGCGCTGTGCTCGACGGAGTGCGCGAGACCTGCTGCGACGGCGAACTGATCTTCGTCAACGATGGCTCGACGGACGATAGCGGTGATATCCTGGACCTGCTCGCCGCGGCGGACCCGCAGGTACGCGTGCTCCATCTCTCGCGCAACTTCGGCCACCAGGCCGCCCTGCAGGCGGGACTGGCCCACGCCCGGGGTGACGCGGTCGTCATCATGGACTCCGACATGCAGGACGACCCGGGGGGAATCGTTCGCTTTGTCGATCAGTGGCGACAGGGCTACGACGTCGTGTACGCGATCCGCACCGGCCGCAAGGAGCATCCGGTCAAGAAGTTCCTCTTCTACGCGTTCTACCGGGTACTGAACACCGTCTCGCGCACGCCGATGCCGGCCGACGCAGGAAACTTCGGCCTGGTCGACCGGCACGTGGCCGCGGAGATTGCCCGCATCTCGGATCGCGACCGCTACTACGCGGGCCTGCGGTCGTGGGTCGGCTTCCGACAGGTCGGTGTCGAAGTCGAGCGCGGGCCGCGGTACGACGGCCGCCCCCGCGTCTCGATGCTCGGTCTCTGGCGGCTGGCCAAGAGCGCGGTGTTTTCCTTTTCGTCGTTCCCGCTGACGATCTTCTACGCGATCGGCGGGCTCTCCATGGCCGTGTTTCTGCTGCTCGCCTGCTTCACACTCTATCACAAGCTCTTCACCGGACTGGCGATCCCCGGCTGGACGTCGGTCACGATGATCTCCAGCTTCTTCGGGGCCATGAACGCGCTCGGAATCGCGGTCCTGGGCGAGTACGTGACCCGAATCTACGACCAGGTGCGGGCCAGGCCGCTTTACGTCGTTGGCCGCCGGGTCAACTTCGCCGACGGCGAAGAAGACCCGGAGGAGGCGGCCGTTACCGGTAGGGCCGAGCCGAGCGACTCGGCCATCGAGATGAGCGCATCATTGGACCGGTTTGACGCGGTCTAGATCTTCGGCAGTCCGGCCCAGCAGGATCTGGTCGAACGCCGCCCCTCCCCCGCTCGCGCCCAGCGTGAGCGCCTGGATGCGGAACGGGGCCTTCGCAAGGGCCCACAGGTCGACGCGCACGACCTTCCATTCGTTCGGTGGCTGGCCGCCGACCTGTTTCGTTGCGATGGCCCCCTCGCGCCAGTCGTGACGGCCCGCCACCACATTGATCCCGCCGCCGGGCCAGGCCTTGCCGATCACCAGCGCGATTCCCGTCGTCGTCGGCGAGAGCGCCCGCCAGGCGAACTGAAGGTAGCGGTACTGGCCGGCCCTCGGACGCTCGGCGACCTCGAAATCCCAGTTCGGTAACGCATGCCCGAACGGCGGATGGAACGTCGGCAAGGCTTCCCCGGGGCCGGTGAGGACGAGACACTTGCCCCCCGAGTACGCCCCCTCGTAGCGGAACGCGAACGGTCGGTCCGGATATTTGAGGGCTGCGAGCTCGTCCTCGCGCTCGTCGAACAGGACCGCGACCGGCCGCTGGGCCACGGCGTCGGGGTGAGAGCACCCGAGCGACTCGCCGTGAAACACCAGCTCGCCGAGACGGACATTTCCCGCCGGCCAGGTGCCACCACCCGTCGTGGTCAGACGGAAACGCGCTGCGTCGAGGGGCGGGTCGATCCGGTGCGTATGCACGACCGCGTTCGAGAGGAGATAAGGACCGTCGCGCCACTGCTCGGCGGCCGCGTCCCACCATTGAAGGCGCACGTCGCGCAGCCAGGACTCGGGGTGTGACCGGTCCTCGACCATCGTCACTCCCGTCAGCCGCAGGCGGGTCCGGAACGCGTCGGCTTCGAGCACGAGCTTCCCGCGCCAACCGGAGTCGATGTAGTTCACGTCAGTCCAGGCGAGCCAGGGGGCGGGTGGTGCGTCGGGCTTGCCGTCACGCAGTAGATCGATCGGGTTCTGCCAGGGCCGCGGGTCGCCGTGGACCGGGGGGTCGCTCGTGGCGGTCAGGACCGCATTCGTCTCGCGCAGCAGGTTGGGCGTCAGCGCCAGGGGCTGCGCGGACGCGTTACCCCAACCGTTCGGGCGCGTCGTCGGCGTTGGGTCAGCCTCCACGAGCTGCGGGCGAATGTTCCGCACCGCCGGTTGAAGCCGGGACCTCCAGCGTTCCTTCAAGGCCCCGTCGTAGCGGACGACAGCGCCCATCCAGGTGGCCACCAGCAGGTCGCCGTCCGGCAGCCACGCGGGCGCCGCGAGCGCCCCAAGGTTCCTCCGCGCGATGGGCGAGCCGGCCCGGTCGAGGAGATAGAGTGTCCCCAGCTCGCTCGCCACGCACACGCGACGCCCGTCCGGCGCGACCCGCGGAGTGCGCAGGACGTCGTCGCCGGTGAGGCCCCAGACCAGACCCCGATCCGCGTCGTACCACTTGAGCTGGTTGCCCGTCGTCACCGCGAGCGCGGCGCCTTCGGGCGTGAGGGCGAGATCGTCGGCCGCGGTGGTCAACGTGTTGACGAGCTTGCCGTCTCTGATGATGTAGACCCGTCCGCCCTCGGCGTCCGACCAAAGGGCCAGCGTCCGGCCATCCTTGCTGACCGACCCACCCACCAGGGCCCCCGCACTCGAAGTGTTCACGGCCCAGACCCGCTCGCCGGTTTTCGCCCGGTACGCGCTGGCCAAGGTGCCGTCGAGCGCGACCAGGGTCGTTTGGTCCAGAGCCACAAGAGGCACGCGCTTGCGAGCGGTTTTCCACCAGTCCAGAGACCAGAGCAAGTGACCCGAACGGTCCCAGACGGCCAGCCCGAGGTCGCCCGAGGACGCAATCCAGGAGCCGTCGGGTGCGACCGCAAAGTGATTGATGCGGTCGGCGAGCTGCGCGCCGGTGAGCCAGGCGGTCGCGCGCTTGGGCAAGCCAAACAGCGCGAAGCGGCGTTCGGCAAGACCGTCCCGGTTCAACAGGTAAAGATGATATCCTTCCGCCGACTTGAGGTCGAACCCCTGGACCGCGAACCCGTCGGCGATGCCCCGCGGTCCGTACGCGAAGTGGTGTCCGACCCGGCTGCGCCAACGCACGTCGCCGGTACGGGTGTCGATCGCATAAACGTTCTGGTCCCAGTTGAAGGCATTCAGCAAGGCCGTCGTGCCATCCAGCGTGATCGCAATCTCCTTGATGTGCGGCCCGAAACGCGTTTCCCCCGGCGCGAAATCGCCCGCTTTGGCGCCGACCGGGGTTTGCGGCGGTGCCGACCCGACCGTGATTTCGAGCCGTGCCGATTTGCCGCTGACCAGCTCAATCGCCTCGAATACAGCCGGCCCGGGCGAAATGTTGAGCGGAAGGGTGAACGTTCCCTTGAGTCCACCTTCACCGTCGGCCGCCGCGTTGCGTTCAGCAATCAGCGAGCCATCGGCCGCAAGCAGCCGGACCCAAACGGGAAGGCTCGCCCGGATGGCGCGGCGACGATCGTCCTCGACCGAGACAGACCACGAGAGCTCCTGGCCGGCGGCGAGTGACCGAGGCGCCTGCGCGGAGATTTGGGCGATCGGGGCCGGGAGGATGGCGTACAGACGGGCCGGCAACGTGCGAAGATCGGCTTCGACCGATTCCCCGGAGCAGGCTCGCAGCGCAAACACGTCATAGACGGCCTGGCCCTTCGCACCCAGAGACAACCGGGCGACCAACGGCAAGCGCTGAGAGATCATCATGCCAACCCGCCAGGCCATCCCCGGCTCCAGGCCCGTGCTCGTATTGTTGACGGCCCACACGAACCGCGCTTCACCCGACCGGCGCTCGGTGAGCATCACGTCCGGCTCGTCGCAGCCGGCTACCGGCGGCACCACGCTTTTGAGCGCCTCGGCGAGCACGGCTGCGTTGCGGCGGAAATAGCCCGGGAAGCGCACGTAGGCGGAATCGTCCTGCCAGCCCGAAGCGTCATTTTCAACCTGGTCGAACGCGACGCCCAGCGGCGTGAAACCCTTGACGAGCTCGGGGCGGCAGGTGGCGTCGAAACCCACCCAAACACCGGCCCGGCTGGCCGACGCAAGCGCATCGGCCAGAGCCGGGTCCAATTCCACCCGCTGGCCGACGACCAGGACGGCCTTGTACCCCTTGAGGGTGTCCGGCCGCACGTCCTCGGCGAACACGAACGACGCGGGGCGCTGGGCGTAGAGGCACGAGTTGTACGCCTCGAAAAGGCGGTCGAAGTAGTGCCCGCCGATCTTCGCCCAGTCGTCGATGCGCAACATCCGCGACGAACAGACGATGGCCACGCGGTCCGAGGGCTGGAGAGTGGTCAGCCACGGCCCGTAGTTCGCCAGCAGTGCATCGAGGTTACGGTAAACGGAGGCCGAGCCGGGGGCGCCGGAACGAGAGTCGCTCGGGCCCGTGCCCCACTCGGGGACGTTGCCCGTCCAGCCAACGCCATCCGCGCCTCGCATGACCATCTGGAACAGGGTCGGGAAGATCATCCCGCCGGTGCCGTCGTCGTTCCAGACCTCCGGATGGCCCCACGCGCGCTTGCCGGGCCGCTTCGAGAAGTCGACGTTGTGAGGTGTTACCTGCGGCGGTTGGATCTGTTCGGCCTGGTAGTGGAGGTCCACCTCGTCGGCGTTCCGGTACGTCACGGGCGGGATGACTCCCACGGCCCGATAGGGGCCCGTCAAGACACTGAGCTTGCCGGGCGCTGCCTGCTCGAGCGTGATCCGAAAGCGCCGTTCGGCATCGACCGCGTAGTTCAGCCAGATGTCGGACACGCGGTCGAGCACGGGGTCCCAGGCGCCGGAATCGGTCGCGCGCTTGAGCGCAGCCTCGTAGTCGGCCTTCAGCCGGGGATCGCTCACAGCCGCGGCCCCGCGAGGGCCGATCCACCAGTTGGCTGCCCAGGTCCAACCGCGAAACGCGGGATACGCGGCCAGGGAGTGCGCGACCTTGCCGATCGCCTCGGTGAGCTCGGCCGGTTTGCGCGCGTCAAAGGACGTGCCGACGGGCAGCCCTGCGTCCATGTTCAGCAGAATGCCCTGTTGTTCGATGTCGAAGGCGCCGTAACCGGCGATCGACTGGCGCACCGGGCTGTCCACAACGGCCTTCTCGGGCGCGGGGGACCGCGGGTCGGACTTGACGCGGTCCAACAGCCCATTTGGTGTGAGCGTCTGGTCGATCGAGCCGACCAGCCCGACGGGCGAGCCGAGCCGATCGACGTACATGTTGACCCCCAAGGCGCGGCTCCGGGCGAGGTGCGCCGCCACTTTCTCGGGCGTGTCGAACATGTCCCCCTTGGGAAATCCGTCGTGATAGTCGCCGTACTGGACGATGCTGAAGCGAGACGGATGCAAGCCCGGTCCGATCACGAGCGGCTGCGGGGCCACGGTAAACCCAGGCGCATCCCCCGTCACGAGGTAGTGACCGGGGCGAAGCGCCGCTGTGACCGACGGCGGCAACGACAGGCTCGTCCGCCCACGAGGGTCCGGACGCAGGGCCGTTTCGGACACTGTCCGATCGCCGTCAAGCAGGCGCACCGTCAACGACTCGGGCAGCCCGACTCCCGTGGGCGCGCGACACACAACCGCAATGGGAATGCGCTCGCCCCGGCCGTAATAGACGCGATTGTGCGGCGTGAGCAAGGAAACAGAACCCCTGGCACCGCGGCGACGGATCTCGACAACCGTGTCGACCGAGTACTCGTCGGCACCCCCGTCGCGCTCTGCCGAGACGCGAAGTTGATAGAACCCGCCCGCGTCGGCCGGGACGACAACCGCGCCGTCGCGCCTCGGCAGCTCGGCGAACCGTGGGGCGTTCAGAGGACGGAGCCAAACGCGCCAGTCGGGGCGTACGTCGCGCCCGACCGCGTCGAGCCCGACGCTCAAGGGCACGGTGCTCCCAGCCGTCCAAAGGTCGGACTGGAACCCAACGGTCACGCGCTCGACGTCCCCTCGCACGATGCGCCGGGGCTTTCCGCTGGATCGGTCGTAGACCTGGAACAGCTCGACCGGGTCGGGACGCTTGATCAGGATGTCGTTCCGATAGACCCGGAGGTCGGAGACCCGACCCTTGCGGCGGCCCATCGCGAGCGTGACCAGCCCCGATGGCCGGCCGTCCCGGTCATACGTTTTGACGACGTCGGAATCGTCCTGGATCACGAGCAGACGGCCCGAGTCATCCACGTCGAACGCCCCGCGCCAGCCATCCCAGGGGTTGCCGCCGATCCCGGGATTGATGCTCCAGAGCAGCCGGCCGTCGAAGCCGATCACCCGCAGGTTACCGCTGGGACAGTGAACGTAAAATCGCTTCCCGGGCTCCGACACACGGAACTGCACGAGGCGGCCCACGAGGTCTTCGCCCAGCTTCTCGAGCGGATACGTCGTTACGAGGCGCCCGGGTGCCGCCACACGGACGACGCGGCTCCGGTTCTCGTCCATGCCGTAAAAGTCGCCGCTCGCCCCGGCCTCGACACCGCAGGGGGAGAGGTACTGGACCTTATCGTTGTTCAGGAAGTCGTCGACGCCGCCGAGCCGCTCGAAGCGCGAGGTCCAGAGGTTGACGCTGTGGCTGAAATGCGCGTTCGCGGTGGCGATGATGCCGCCCGCGTTCGCAGTCGCCCCGTTGAGGGCGGAGGTAACCTTGCCGCCGAGCTTCCCCGAGCCGTCGCGCCCGATGCGCAACACGTACTCGCCGGAGGCAAGGTACGCGTTGCCGTCGGCGCCGATCGCCAGCCGCGCGGCGGGAACGTTCAAGAGGGGGCTCTCGCGCGAGACGTGCCTCACGAGCTCCACTGCCGCTGCCGGTCCGGAGGTCGCGCTGACGCACAGCGACAGGGCCGCGATCGCGTGGATGCATCGTCGACGGAGCATGGTGCCTCGTTCCCAGCACTGGCCGGCGTGAATCGGCAGAAACAGCGGGCCGTACTCGGTCACGTTACCCGCTGGTCGGGACCGGCACAACGTTGCGACCGCGCAAACCGCCCCTGGATCGCTCCGCGTGCCATCTGTTAGCATCGTGGGCCGTCCGAACCCCGCACGACGCACACCCCGAGAGAAACCGATGCTCGCGCATAACGTTTACTTTGCACTGCACGACAACTCCGAAGCGGCCAAGCAAAAGATGATCGTCGCTTGCAAGACATACCTCGCGAAGCACCCGGGCACAGTGTTTTTCGCCTGCGGCACCCTCGAGCCGGAACTGGCGCGGCCGGTGAACGTGCGCGACTTCGACATCGCGCTCCACGTTGTTTTCGAGTCACGGGCTGCACACGACGTTTACCAGGACGCCCCGTTGCACCACCAGTTCATTGCCGAGAACAAGGAGAACTGGAAACTGGTGCGGGTGTTCGACTCGATCGTGGAATCGGCCTGAGCCCAGAAGCGGAGTTGCACGAAAGCCAAGGGGCGACCCGGGACCGCCTATCAGCGTCCCGGGTCGCCCCCTTTTTGCTCAGTCAACGGTTTCCCTGGGTCACGCACTAATGTGACCGTGCGGCAGGATGTAGCCCAGCTCGATGAGCTTGTCGATGATCGTGTCGACGCACTGCTGGACCGAGAGCTTGCTCGTGTCGAGCGTGACCTCGGGGTTGAGCGGCGGCTCGTACGGGTCGTCGACGCCGGTGAAGCCCATCGGCTTGCCTTCGGCGACGGCGTTGCGGGCCTTGGCGTAGAGGCCCTTCACGTCGCGCTGTTCGCAGACGGCAATCGGGGTGTCGCAGAAAATCTCGACGAAGTTCCCCTTCGACGTCTTGCGCGCTTCGTCGCGCACCGCGCGGTACGGGCTGATGACCGAGCAGAGGGTCGTCCCGCCGTGCTGGGCAACCAGGCCGGCGACGAAGCCGACGCGGCGGATGTTGGTGTCCCGGTCTTCCTTGCTGAAGCCGAGACCCTTCGAAAGGTGGGTCCGGATCTCGTCGCCGTCGAGCAGCGAGACGTTGCGACCGAACTCGGCCAGGCGCTCGACCAGGGCGTGGGCCACAGTGCTCTTGCCCGAGCCGGAAAGGCCCGTGAACCAGATCGTCAACCCCTGGCGAAACTTGGGCGGGCTGGTCTCGTTCAAGATCTCCGCCACCGCGGGACGGCTGAACCACTCGGGGAGCTGCAGGCCCTTCGCCAGGTAGTTGTCGCGCACCTGCGTGCCCGAGATGTCGGCCGTCCGAGCACCCGCCGGCACCTCGTCCACGGGGCTGTAGCGGTCCTCGTCGGGCAGGTAAACCATTTGCTTGAAGTCGACCATCTGCATGCCGATTTCGCCCTCGTACTTGCCCATGCTCTCCTGGGCGGCGTACGGCGCATAGAAGGGCTTACCCGTGCTGTCGTTGCCGGGCCCGGCGTGGTCGCGGCCGACGACGAAATGCGTACAGCCGTGGTTGCGCCGGATGATCGCGTGCAGCAAAACCTCACGCGGGCCGGCCATCCGCATGGCCAGTGGCAGGAGGCTCAGCACCACCGAGCCCGGCTCATAGTAATTGTCAACGAGCGCTCGGTAACAGCGCACCCGGGTGAAGTGATCGACGTCGCCCGGCTTGGTGACTCCCACAACGGGGTGGATCAAGAGGCCCCCGCCGATCTGCTCCGCCGCCCGCTTGGTCAGCTCTTCGTGGGCACGGTGCAGGGGGTTGCGCGTCTGGAACGCGACGACCTTCGTCCAACCGAGCGACTCGAAGTGTGAGCGCAGCTCCGCCGGCGTGCGGCGGAGGTCGGCGAAGTCGTAGTGGGGCGGGGTGCGGATCACTTCCAGCCGGCCCGCCGCATAATGGCCGGATTGCCGGTTCAGGTGGGCGACTGACGGGTGCTTGACATCGGTCGAGCCGTAGGCGCCACGGGCCTCGGCCTCCTTGTCGTAGGCGAAGATTTCCTCGACGTGCAGGAACGCCAGCAGGTTGCCGTAGACGTCCCGCAGGGCAAGCGGCTTCCCCTCCGCCACGCCGTCGCCCGGCGTCACGGGAAGCGTGACCGGCAAGGGCCACAGGGTACCGTCAGCCAGGCGCATCTCGGCGACGACCCGCTCGTAATCGGCTTTGCCGAGGAAGCCTTTCAGGGGCGAGAACCCACCGACGGCCAATAACTCAAGGTCGCAAAGCCCGCGCTCATCAAGCGTCAGGCTCGCAAAGTCCTTCGCAGTCGCCTTCATTTCGGCGGCGCGGGCATCATTGACGAGCAGATCGACCAGTGTGCCGCCGTAGGGAGTGTTCAGCGCGGAAATCGTCGGACTCCTTTCGAATCTCGAAAACAAAGGGTAGGCCGTCCGGCACGGGCCGGTCTCTGGCGGGGGAGAAAAATCGGCTCGGAGCAAAGCTGGCGTCAAATCACCCATTCGCGCGGCGACAGTTCCGCGGCGAGCTGCGCGATGGACGTCTTGTCAAGTACCGCACGCTCCGCCGCGCGGGCGTGTTCCCAGACCGAAGCGAGGACACGAACGGCCGGGCGAAGCGGGCCGCGGGCCGGTGGCTCGGGTCCGTCGATGGCCGTGAGGACTTCTGCCAACGAGATCGCCGCGGCAGACCGCGCCAGACGGTATCCGCCGGAGGCCCCCCGCGTGCTCGCGACCAGCCCGGCCCCCTTCAACTGCAACAGAATTTGCACCAGGTAACGCTCGGGAATCGCGTGCGCGTCGGAGATCTCCTTGATCCGGACGGGGGGGTCGTCCGGCCCCCCCCGCGCGAGGGCGAGCATCGCGAGACACGCATACTCGGCCTTTGCGGAGATTCTCATAACACGCCATCTTGGGTTCAAAGCTGACTGCTGTCGAGCGAGTGCAGGCCGCACTCCGTCTTGGCCTGGCCCGCCCAGCGGCCCGCTCGTTCGTCCTCGTCGGCCGATACGGATCGCGTGCAGGGCCAGCAGCCAATGGACTTGTATCCCTGGTCGTGCAACGGGTTGTACGGCACCTGGTTGGCCACCACGAACGCCCAGACGTCTCGGTGCGTCCACGACAGCAGCGGATTGATTTTCACCAGGTTGAACTTCGCGTCCCAGCCCACCAGGTTCGCCTTCGCCCGGTGGGCCGACTGGTCGGCGCGGATCGAGGAAACCCACGCGTCGTACCCTTCGACCGCCCGCCGAAGCGGCACGATCTTGCGATCGTGGCAACACTGGTCCGGGTTGCTGACGTACAAGGGCCCGCCGTGCTGCGACTCATACTCCGGCACCGAGGTGTCGGGACGGGCCAATTCCACCTCGATCCCGTACCGCTCGGCGATCCGGTCCCGAAGCTGGAGCGTCTCGGCGAACTGGTAGCCCGTATCCAGGTTGAAGATGCGCACGCCCGGCTCGATCTCCGCCAGCATGTGGATGATCGCGCACCCCTCGGGGCCGAACGCCGTCGCCATTGTCAGCTTCGGGTAAAACGCCTCCACGGCCCACGACAGAATCTCACGCGGATGAGCCCCCTTCAGGCGTTGGTTGATTTCTGCCCAGTCCGTCCGCACCATCGCGTCAGCGGCCATAACTCGTCTTTACCCCCTCTGGCTTAGCACTTTCGGACGAATCTTACCAAATAGACTGATCAAAGTCAACATTTCGCCGGAGGTGCAGTTGCGGGCGGCGTTGTCAACGCTTGAGAAACGGGGCGGCTCAGTCGAACTTTGCAGGGCCGGCAATAGCCGGTCGCGAATCGGCCCGGAATCGGCCGGCAATGGCCGGCCCTACGGATTACAGGAACGTGTCTGCCATTCCGTCACGCATCGGAACCAGACCGAGACGCCGGGCTCTGGTGGTCGGGAAACGGAAGCTTGCTCAGGGCTTGGAGGAGGGCGCGGTCTTACGCGGGTAGAGGAACATCGTCACGAACGTCCCGCGCTGGGGAATCTCTGGGGTGTTGGCCGAGAAGACGCGGTCCGCGTCGTTGGCCGTGCTGGCGAAGGGGAGATCGAGAATCGCGCTGGCGAAGTTGGCGACGGTGATCAGGTCGCCGTCGTCGGCCGTGAAGACGTTTTTCTTGGTCACCGGGTCGGGCAGCAACTCGCTGCCTGCGAACACCCAGTCGATGGCGAGCGGCTTCTTCGAACGTTCGTCAAGGACCCAGCGCCGAGCGTCGGCCCGGCGCCTCTTGCCGTCGACCTCCCACTGGAGGTCGACCACGATCGGTACGCCGGTGGGCGGTCGGAACTCGGGAAGAAAGCGGACGGGCGAGCCAGGTTCTGCGTCGGTGAGTAGGAGTCCCGCCTTGATCCGAATGGGAATGGCGGCGGTGGCCAGGATGGCCTCGTGCTCCTTCGTCCCCTTCAGGCAGAGTAGGTGCTCGAGCGGGCCTTCGCGAAGCACGACACGCGCCCGCATGACGAGCTGCTTTTTCGCCGGATCGAACCAGAGGCTGGGGCCGAGGGCCCTCCAGCCCGCTTCGGGTTGAAAGCTGTCGGCGGGAGGGGGCTGCTGCGCCTCGGCGGGCGGGGCGGAGACGAGAGCCAGGGCCAGAAAGGTCAACGATGGGGCGGTCACGTGCACGCTCCGGAGCGTCCTGCCGGGTTCAGCCGGCATGCCGAGAGGATACCTCCCAGCAAAACCGAAAACGGCCGCCGGGGAAAGGGGCTTCCCCGGCGGCCGCGGAGGTTTCGGTCAGACGCGAGCGGTTGGGCAGGTCGCGACGTTCGCGGTCAGAGGGCGATCGTCGGAATACCCAGCCGCTCTTCTTCTTCTTCGAGAATGATGATACGCGGCGTGACCATGAGCATCAGGCTGGAGGTCTGGCGCCCGATGCCGATGTTGCGGAAGAGGCGGTTGATCATCGGCACCTTCGAGAGGACCGGCACGCCGAACTCCAGACGCTGCTCGTTGAGCCGCTTCACACCGCCGAGGAGCACCGTGCCGCCGTCGGGCACGGTGACCGTCGTGCTGACGGTCGTGATCGTGAAGTTCGGAAGCTGAATCGTCCCGTTGATCGCCGCCGAACCGCCGCCCAGACCGCTACCGCCGACGGCCGCCGGCACCTGGATGGTGTCGAAGCCCTGGAGCGCGGTGAAGTTGGGCGAGAGCGTCATCCGCACGTAGCGCCGGTCGGCCGACACGACGGGGGTGACGGACAACTGAACGCCGTTCGGGAACGAGCTGACCTGCGGGAAGAACGCCACCGAGCCGGGACCGACGATCGGCAGCAGCGACTCGACGAAGTTGATCTGCTGGGTGTTGATGATGAACGCGATCGCCCCGTTGAACGTGGTGACCTTCGGCGCCTGGAGGATGTTGTTCCGGGTGTCGCCCTGTGCGGCGGTCAGGAAGAGGTACACTTCGAGGTCGCTCAAGAAGGCGATCCCGAACGTGGCCCCCGCACCAGGCGTGGCGTTCGAGGGGGCGATCAAGCTCGCGCTCGACTGGGTGAACGGGATCGTCAGGTCCGGCGTGAAGTTACCGACGCCGCCCGCCGAGGTACCGACGATGATGGGGCCCGTGCTGGGGGTCGTGTTGTCGCGGATCGTGTTCACGATGATGGGCGCCGGCGCGGAGGCCGTCGTACCGCCCGTGGTGCCGCCAGTGGTGCCGCCGGTCGTGGTGCCGCCGATACTGCTACCGCTGCTGCCGCCGAGGCCGCTGCCGCTGGTACCGCCGAGGTTGCCGCTGCCGGAGCCGCCGGCGAAGCTGCCGTTCGACGACCCAGCCGTGGTGCCGCTGGTGCTGATACTGTTCGGCCCCGTGAACAACGTCGCCGCGGGGTTCGTTTCGGCAATCGTGCTGTGCTTGCCCAACGCCTTGGACTCGATGGTGAAGTCGAAGTCCACACCGATTTGTTCGAAGAAGCTGTCGCTCAGCGTGATGAAGCGGACTTCGATTGACACCTGCAAGTCCTGGAGCCGGCGGAGCTGCCGCAAGAGGTCGGCGACCTGCTCGTGGATCTCGGCCGTGTGACGGATGATCAGGCTGATCGACAGGAAGAACGGCGTGATCGAGCCGATCGGCTGCGTATCGCCCCCGGCGTCGGCGCCACCGCCACCGCCGAAGCCACCGCCCATGCCGTAGGCGGCCGATTCGTCGGACTTGGTCTCCGGGTTATAGACCCGCCAGCTTCCGGGTGCGATCGATGCGGTGATCAAGTGGATCAGCGGAGTCATGTCGACCTTCGGCCGCTCGCCGGTCGAGGTGGTCGGGCCGCCGGCGTTGCCGCGGCCGCCGAGCGAGGGATTGAAGGCCCCCCCCATCGAGGCCGCCTGCGCCTGCAGGGCGCTGGCGCTCGTCGGCTTCGTCGGGTCGTACTGGCCGCCCGGGGCGCCGTAGGGACCGGGCTGGCTGTTGGTGTGCGGCATGACGAGGTCGCCGACGTAATACGTCTCGGTCCGCATCTGGTCCTGCGAGATCTGCGGGCTCGTGATCAGCAGGACTTCGTCTTCGATGTGGTACGTCAGGCCCATTGGCTTGAGCAGCAGCTTCAGCGCTGTCTTGAGCCGGATGTTGCTGGCGACCAGGCTCACGGGCGAGGCCGTGGTCAGGCCCTCCTCGTTGAGGGCCTTCGGATCGAGGACGATGTTCAGCCCCGTGTAGTTCGCCAGGAAGCTGATTGCCTCGCCGAGCGGCTGGTTGTCCATGTTGAGCGTGACCGACTCATTGAGCTTCCCTTCGATCGCGATCGTGCGCGGGCTCTTCCTGGGCTGGAGCCGTTCGTTGGTGCGACGCCGCTGCTCGGTCAGCTCCTTGAAGTTTTTCGCGTAGTGGATGCCCGTCAACTGCGCGACCGGGTCGGGGATCGAGCTCCGATCCACGTCCTGAAACGCGAGCACGTGGGCGTCTTCCGACTCGTCGGCGAGCTCTTTGTTGATCCGCGTGCGCCGTTCCATTTTGGCCTTGAAGACGATGATCGACGGCGTTACGTCGTCGGGGTCGACGTCCTGGGCGAGCTTCGCGGCGGCCTCGGCCTCGTCGTACTTCCCGTCGGCCATGGCAGCCATGGCCTTGTCCATCAGCTCCTTCATGCGGTCCTTCTTGGCCTTGTCGGCCTCGAAGATGCGGAGCCGTTTCTGCTCGATCTCAGCGCGGGCGGTCTTGTCCTTCATCTTGATGTCGAAGGCGACCTTGTCCTTCTTGGCCAGCTCGATGCCGACCTCGAGCCTGCGCACCATCGGCCGGGCCAGTGTCTCGGGAATCTCGGCCGCCTTGACGGTCTTGATCGTCTGCTCGTAGATCTGAATCGCCTTGTCGGGATCGACCTCATGCAACCGCCGCGCTTCGGCGATGCGGGTGCCGACCTCGGCGTTCAGCTTCTGGGCAGCCAGGGTTTCGGCATCCTGCGCGGTCTTGAGGTCGGTGACGACGGCCTTGCCGGCCCCCTCCTGCGGCAGCTTCGCGAGCAGGTCCTGGACCTTCTGCGAGAGTCCGTCGTCGAGGGCGGAGCCGGAGTTCGACATCTCTTCGAGCAGACGGCGGGCACGAGCGAAGTCGTTCTTGCGAACGGCGTCGAGTGCCGCCTCGTACACGCTCAAGGCGCCACCTTGCTCGGCCAGCGCGACCTGAGAGAGCATCTCGTCGGCCTTGGCATCGACGCCGAAGCCGCCGTTCTTGGCTTGAGTGGCCAGTTGCCTGGCAGCTCCGAAGTTGCCGCTCTTGCAGAGCGCCTGGGCCTCGGCAAGAAGCTGCTCGCCACGTCCCGACGCCGGCGCCGCCTGTGCGGGCTCGCC
>JARLIH010000190.1 GCA_031291845.1 Isosphaeraceae bacterium
GCTCGACTGGGGGAGCAAGTCCACGGCGAACCCCGGGCCGCACGGTTTCTCCGAGGTCCTATACGAATTCAGCTCGGCCTCGGCCAACAATGGCTCGGGCTTCGAGGGCCTCGGCGACACATGGGGCTTCAACCGGCCGGAAGACAACAACAACCCCCCGGCCCCGTATAGCCGGCCGTGGGACATCGCCACGGGTCTGGTCATCATCTTCGGCCGGTTCATCCCCATCGTCGCGCCCCTGGCCCTCGCAGGGAGCCTGGCGGCCAAGAAACCGACGCCCACGACCGCCGGGACGTTGCGGACCGATACCGTGACCTTCGGGGTCTTCTTGCTGGCCGTCATCCTGCTCGTCGGGGCCTTGCTGTTCCTGCCGGCCGCCGTGCTCGGCCCCGTGGCCGAACACGCGGGCCCGATCCCGTTCGGGCGTTGACCGGGGAACAGAATCGGGACGAGATGAGCGTAGTGTAATGACAATAGAAACGAATAACGAATCACATACGGAAAAGCCGGCCTCCGATGAGCCGGCGAAAGCGGCCCGTCTGCTCAGCCGGCGCCAGGGCCTCTTCGCGCCGGACCTGCTGAAGACGGCGCTCAGGCGGTCGTTCGTCATGCTGCGGCCCGACATCCAGTGGAAAAACCCGGTGATGTTCGTGGTTGAAATCGGCACCGTCCTGACCGTGCTCAACACGCTCGCGGCCCTGCTGGGCCATCGGGGACCGGTCTCGGTTTCCTATCTGGTGACGCTGGATGTGTGGCTGCTCCTGACGCTGTTGTTCGCCAACTTCGCCTCCGCACTCGCGGAGGCTCGTGGCAAAGCCCATGCCGATGCCCTGCGGAGGACCCGCCGGGAAACCCCGGCGCACCGCTTGCTGGACGACGGGCGGGCCGAGTCGACGGTGTCAACGGCTTTGCGGGCCGGCAACCGGGTCGTCGTCGAGGCGGGTGAGATCATCCCCGGTGACGGCGAAATCATCGAAGGCGCGGCCGCCGTGGACGAGTCGGCCATCACGGGCGAGTCGGCCCCGGTCATCCGCGAGGCCGGCGGCGACCGCTCGGGCGTTACCGGTGGCACCCGCGTCCTCTCGGACCGGATCGTAGTCCAGATCACGGCTTCCACCGGGCATTCGTTCCTCGACCGGATGATTGCCTTGGTCGAGGGCGCGATTCGCCAGCGCACGCCCAACGAGATCGCCCTGGCACTGCTGCTTTCGGCCCTCACGCTCATCTTCCTGATCGTCACGGTCGTCCTCTGGCCGATGTCCCGGAGCGTCGAGCGCTACATGACCGAGTTCTCGGGCGCGAAGGGGACGGTGCGGAGCCTGGGCACCGACATCCCGACGCTCGTGGCCCTCCTGGTCTGCCTGATTCCCACGACCATCGGCGCCCTGCTGGCGGCCATCGGCATTGCCGGCATGGACCGGGCGCTGCGGGCCAACCTGCTCGCCAAGAGCGGCAAGGCGGTGGAGTTGGCCGGCGACGTGGACACCCTGCTGCTGGACAAGACGGGCACGATCACCGTCGGCAACCGCCGGGCGACCCAGTTCCTTCCCACGGACGGCTACACCGTCGAGGAGTTGGGTCGGATCGCGGCGCTCGCGTCCGTCGCCGATCGGACGCCGGAGGGCGTGAGCGTCCTGGACCTCTACCATCGGCTGCCACGTGACGGCCAAGCCGCCGGCCCACGGTCACCCGACGCCGGGGCCGAGGACTTGGAGGCTCCGGCAGGCTCCTTGTTCGTGGAATTCACGGCGCAGACACGCATGAGCGGCGTCGACCTTCCCAATGGCCGTTGCGTCCGCAAAGGAGCGGGAGAGGCGATCATCGACCACATCCAGGGACAAAGTGGTCATCTGCCGGATGGTTTGCTTCTTCAGCTCGAAGCGATCGCATCTCGTGGCGCAACGCCTTTACTCGTCTCGGACGGGGCTCGTGTCGCCGGGATGGTCGTGCTGGAGGATATCCTCAAACCGGGTATCCGTGAGCGGTTCGAACAGTTGCGCACGATGGGCCTGAGGACCGTCATGGTCACCGGGGACAACCCTCTGACGGCAAAGGCGATTGCCGAAGAAGCCGGCGTCGACGACTTCATCGCCCGCGCGACCCCCGAGGCCAAGCTCGCTTACATCCGTCGGGAGCAGGCCGAGGGGAAGCTCGTCGCCATGATGGGCGACGGCACGAACGACGCCCCTGCCCTGGCGCAGGCGGACGTGGGCATCGCGATGAACTCCGGCACCCAGGCGGCCAAGGAGGCGGGCAACATCGTCGACCTGGACAGCGACCCCACCAAGCTCATCGAAGCGGTGAAGATCGGCAAGCAACTGCTGATCACGCGCGGCGCGCTCACGACCTTCTCGATCGCCAACGACCTGGCCAAGTACTTCGCCATCGTGCCCGCCCTCTTCGGCGCGACGCTCCCGTGGCTGAAGGGGTTCGACGTCATGCGGCTGCACTCCGCCACGTCGGCCATCCTGGCGGCGGTCATTTTCAACGCCCTGATCATCCCTATGCTGATCCCAATCGCCCTCAAAGGAGTCGCGTACCGGCCGCTGGGGGCCGACGCCCTCCTCCGGCGCAACCTGCTGATCTGGGGTCTGGGCGGACTCATCGCCCCCTTCGTCGGGATCAAGGCCATCAACGTTGTCCTCGTGGCTCTGGGCCTCACGTCGTGATTGAGCCCAAGTGGAAGGCGGTCCGATGCGCAAACACCTGTACGCGAACCTCTGGCTCCTTGGCTCAACCCTGGCTCTTTGCTGCGTTGCCTACGTCGTGGCGCTTTGGGTCCTGGGGCAGGTCTTCTTCCCTCGCACGGCGGCCGGGAGCTTGCTGGCGGGGCCGGGCGGGCGACCAGTGGGCTCGGGGCTCATCGCTCAGCCGTTCTCCGGGGACGAGCACTTCCACCCGCGGCCCTCGGCCGTCGCCTACAATGCGTCCGCGTCGGGCGGTAGTAATTGGGGGGCGTCGCAATACCTCCTCCGCGACCGAGTGGCGCGGCAGCTCGGTCCGATCGCACGGTACCGAACGGCCCCCGCGCAGGGGCGATCGGTACAACGGGACCTCGAGCAGTGGTTCGAGGCCACGCCGGACGTCGTAGCCACCTGGGCCGATCGGTATCCCGGTAGTGCTCGGGCGTGGGTCAATGCCGATGACAGGCACAAGGCCGCGGTGGTCGATTGGAAGGCCCAACACCCGGCCGCCCTATCGGAGTGGAAGGCGTCCCATCCCGGCGCCGGAGATCCCGAGCCTGCTGACCTCGCCGTTCCGTTCTTCCGCGGCAACTCGGCGTCGTTCCACCGTTCGTGGCCCCGGCTTATCGAGGACCCGAGTTGGGGCGTCACCGCGGTTTTCTTCGAGATGTGGCTCCAGGACCACGAGGGCGTCGACCTCGAGCCCGTACCGGCCGACCTGGTAACGACCTCGGGTTCCGGCCTCGATCCCCATATCACACTGGAGGGGGCGCGTTATCAACGGGAGCGCGTCGCAGACGCGTGGTCCCGAAAAACGAACATAGAAAAAGCCGTGGTTCTCCGGGAAATCGAGAACCTCCTGGTCGAGAAAGCCAGGGCCCCTCTCTACGGGTGGGCGGGTGTCCCGCTGATTAACGTCCTTGAAGTCAACCTGTCAATCGCGGATCGGCTGAACGGGCCGGTCCGACCGGCAACGCGGCGGTAGCCTTCACGGCCGCGGCGAAGATCCGAGAGTTCTGTCGGATGCGCCTGTCTCGAACTGGGATCGGCCGCCCGATCGCAAAGGCGACAACCTATGACCAAGCCTGAGGAAACTGCGAGCGAATTCGAGGAATCCGGACCACAACCCGCGCAGGGCGCATTGGGTCAGAAAGAGGCTGGCGCGGCCTCGTCGCAACCCATCCGGGCGCCCTGGCGCGACGAGCTCCGTCCCCTCCTGCTAAGCATCCCGGTCCTGACGGTCCTGACCGGCGTGATCTTCCCCCTCGCCCTGGCCGTTCCCGCCCGCCTGTTGTTCCGTCACCAGTCCAACGGCAGCCTGCTCGTCCGGGACCGGGTCGTGATCGGTTCGCGACTGATCGGTCAAGCCGACGCCAGGCCCGGTGACTTCCACCCGCGCCCCTCCGCGGCCGGCGCCGGGTACGACGCCACCGCTTCGGGCGGCACCAACCTCGGTCCGGCAAGCCTCCGGCTGCGCGAGGACGTTCGCAAGCTCGCCGACGACTATCGGCGCGAGAATGGACTGTCGGCGAGCGCCCCAGTTCCAGTCGATGCCGTGACGCGCTCCGGCAGCGGGCTTGACCCGCACATCAGCCCTTCCAACGCAGCGTTGCAGGTCGCGCGGGTCGCGCGGGAACGCAGCCTGAGCGAGGACGCGGTCCGACGGCTCGTCACCGAGCACACGGCGGGTCCACAGTTCGGGTTCCTCGGCTCACCGCGGGTCTCTGTGCTCGAACTCAACCTCGCGCTGGACAAAATGAAGATCTTTGCCGCTCCCACCTCGGAGCGTTGACGACCGAGACCAGAGAGACGACGACCATGCATTGGCTTGAATATACCGCCTTCCTCGCGGTCGTGGTTCTACTGGCGAAGCCGCTGGGGCTCTATGTGGCACGCGTCTTCGAGGGCCGCGCCACGCCTCTCGACCCAGTACTTCGCCCCGCCGAGACTTGGCTCTATCGCGTCCTCGGGGTCGACCCCCATCGCGAGATGAGCCCGCTGACTTACCTGCTCTGCTTCCTCGCGTTCAGCGCGTTGGGGACAGCGCTCCTGTTCCTGCTGCTGGAAGGCCAGCGGTCGCTGCCGGGTGGTCCTGACGCGACTTACTTGACGACGCCGATGACGCCCGACCTGGCGGTCAACACCGCCGTCAGCTTCGCAACGACCACAACCTGGCAGGCCTACGGCGGCGAGTCGACCATGCGCTACTTGACTCAGGTCGTCGGCCTGGCCGCACAGAACTTTCTCGCGGGTGCGGCCGGTCTGGCGGTCGGAGTGGCGTTTATCCGCGGATTCGCCCGTGAGAATGCGTCGACCCTCGGAAACTTCTGGGTCGACCTCGTCCGCGCGCTCCTCTGGGTCCTGATCCCGCTGTCGTTACTGGGCGGCCTGGTCCTGGTCGGACAGGGCGTGCCACTCAACATGTCTACCTACGTTCGGGCACAGACGCTCGAAGGCCCCGTGCAGACGATCGCCCAGGGACCCGTCGCCGCGCTCGAGCTGATCAAGAACCTGGGCACGAACGGCGGGGGGTTCTTCAATGCCAACGGCGCTCACCCTTACGAGAATCCGACGCCTCTGACGAACTTCCTGGGGCTGCTGGCAATCGCTGCGCTGCCCGCGTCGTTCCCGATCACATTCGGGTACATGGTTGGACGACCCCGCGCCGGCTGGGCCCTGCTTGCGGTGATGGTCGTGCTGTTCACCGCCGGCCTGGCGATCTGTGACTTCGCCGAGCGCGACATCCCGCCTCAACTCGCCGCCATTGGCCTCTCCGGCGGCAACATGGAAGGCAAGGAGGTCCGGTTCGGCGTCGGCGGGTCCGCCCTGGCCGCCGTGGTCACCTCGAATGGGGCGACCGGCTCATATAATGCGATGCACGACTCGTTTACGCCGCTCGGAGTGCTCGTACCACTGGTGAACATGTTGCTCGGCGAGGTTGTATTTGGGGGCCTGGGGACCGGCCTCTATAGCATGGTGATGGTGGCCCTGGTGGGAATCTTCATGGCCGGGCTCATGATCGGGCGCACGCCGGAGTACCTGGGAAAGACGATCAAGGCCACGGAGGCGAAGCTGATTGCCGGGTATACCGTGCTCACGCCGCTGGTGGTCACGCTGCTGACGGCCTGGGCGGTCGCCACGAGTGCGGGCCGCGCCGGCCTGGTGACCAACAGCGGCTCGCGCGGCTTCACCGAGGTGCTGTTTGCTTACGCCTCCTGCATGGCCAACAACGGCCAAACCATGGCGGGGCTCAACGCCAACAGCCCCTTCTTTAACCTTACGACCGTGGTCGCGATGGCAGCGGGCCGCTTCGCCCTTGCTGCGCTTGCGCTCGCGCTCGCAGGACGGTTCGCCGTGCAGGTACGCAAGCCGCAGACGATCGGCTCGATGCCGTGCGACACACCGACCTTCGGCGCGTTGGTGCTCGGATCGGTGGTCCTGGTCGGTGCGCTCTGCTTCCTGCCCGCGCTCGCACTCGGACCGATCGCAGAACACCTGCACCCTTGATCTCGCGGCTGCGGTCGGAATGCTACGCTGGAAGCGGAGGACTACCCCGGCTCGCGGGGTCTTCATAGATCAGGAAACGGCGATCGCCAGCCACAATCGGTCCACACCACGGCCGATTGCGGCTCCTCGCTCTTGCGGTATTATGACGCGGCCCGTATCATTACTCGTAGGCTCGCGGTGACGAAGACAATCGCGATCCTTCCCGTGAGTCGAACGATGCGCCAGGCAGTGAATCCCGATCCCACCTCTGAGAACGAGCGTTTCCTCACGCTCTTCATCACCAACGGCGGCGGCTGGTAAGCGCCGTTCCCATCGTCACGCCTTCGTTCCATCTCCTCACATGGCTCGAAGCCATCGCCCGCGCTCCGAGAGCGTCGGCCGGGCTTCCCTACGCCCGCAACGGGCTCGAAGGTCCCTCATGGACACACCACGAACGACGACCGCGCCGGCGCTCTTCGGAAGGCTCCTCTGGATGATTGTCGGCCCGATCACCTTGATCTTGCTCGCCGTCTCGATCGCCGGTCAACGGGGAGGCTGGCTCACTCTGCCGAGCCTGGCTTATTTTCCCGTCCTCGGGGGCACAATGCTCGGCCGTTGGCTGGAGTTCCGCGTCGGCGACCCGATGACGTCGACGGGCGAGCCGGCGACGACCGCGCACCTACGACGCTACTTGCTCACGGCCGCTACCCTTGGTGTCGCCGTCTGGATCGTCGCAAGCTTGCCCGGGATCAACCGATGAAGCGCGAGCGTGCGACCCAGAGACCTTCGCCGGGGAGCAAATCCTGGCAGAGGTTGTCCCGCAGTCCGAGGGCAATCCCGTCTGCACCTATCCTGTCCGTCTTGAAAAATGACACCACATGGTTGATCGAATTGGAGAATTACCGATGGCACGTGGCAATCGAAACAGCGCGGTCCGGGGATACCGAAGCACACTCGGCCTCGGGAACCGTCGTCGCACTGATCGCGAAGTCGAGCTCACCATCAGGGACGGCATGAAGTTCCTTCGCCTCGTCTTCCGGGGCGTATCGTTGGTCGTTCGCTATCACGAGGAGGGAGAGACCGATGAAGCGTTCGATGCGCTCCGGCTTGGGGCCGAGTCTCTGGCCGAGGCTGCGGCGCACCAGGGGTTGGGCGAGCGCGGGACCGCCGAATTGGTCCTCGACCCCATCGCGGCGGAGGTCGGCCTGATGTACGACGCCCAGACTGCGGATCGCGTGGTGCTGGCCCTCCGCCAGTGCTTCGACAGGCCGGCTCTAAGCGGGTCCCGATGATCGTGGCGCACTCGTCGCAACTGGGCTGATGGATTCAGGAAGGGAACACAAGGGAGCGCCAATCATGGGATCAGTCGTGCAGCAGCGACGGTCGCGGCGGGATATCCCGCTCGAGGCGTTGCAGGTCCTGGCCGAGCTGGGTGTCGGGCTCGATGACACCGCCGCCTTGAGGCGGGTGATGGAGGGCCTACAAGGCGGGCTCCCGAAGTGTTGCATCGCCTTCGCCCTGTTCTACGGCAGGGCCGTCGACGCCCGGCGGCAAGACCTCGTTGCCGGCTACCGAACCTGGATGAACCATTTGGGACTCGGGCAACTCGGGTACGTCCCCTGTCCCCGCTGCTTGGTCGAGGGGACCTGCATCCGGGCCACACCGGCCTCCCACGCGGTTGGGGAGTAGTGACGGGCTGCTCGGGAATCTCGGATGGCCGAGAGACCCGAACTCGCGCGCGGTCCGAAGGCATTCGGATCGCGCCTGTATTTCACCACGAGAGATCCATCGAGGAGGCGACCTTGGAGCAGTACACGCTGGCCTATCGGCTTCCGAACGGGGCCGTCTGCGGGTTCGTCGGCCGCGGGCCCTCCCGACGGGACGCTTACTACGACTGCATCCGGCAGATCGAAGCCAAGCTCAAGCCATTCCGGCGCACGTTCGACATCGGGGAGATCGTGCGCGACGTCGCCGCGTTGCCATCCGGCGAACCGGCGCGAGTCGAGTCGGATCGATACCCCCGACGCTGATGCTGAATGGGCTTACCGATCGGCGCGGAGCCTCCTCACCTGCGTTGGGTCTCGTGTCCATTGCGGAACGATTCTCGTCCTCGCCCAGATTCCCCTCCGCGCGAATTTGGGCTCATGAGAGACATCGTTGCTCTCATTCCGCACCATCACGCGGATGGACGGTAACCCCACGTCCTCGCGCTACATCATTCGATCATCAAAGTACTTGACGAGGTGCAACTTTGCGGGCTCGTAATTGGGATCAGCGTTCAAGGCGGCCCGGTAAGAGCCGTAGGCGGAGTGCCGCTCCCCCCGTAGCTCGTGGAGCACACCGACGAGGTAATGAGCTTCCGCGGCCTTTGGGCGCCGTTCGATCACTTGCTTGAGCACATTGTCCGCCCTGTCGAACTCCCGCTGATTGAGCGCGCGCTTGGCTTCGACCAGCAGTGCCGCCGTCGGGTCAGGCGGCGGCACGGGCTTGGGGGTGACGGAAGGCGCCTGGGCGGGTTGGTGCCTCGCAAGCACTTCCGTCACCTTACCGCGCAGCGCTTCAGGGGTCAGCGGCTTGGCCAAGAAGTCGAGCGCTCCAAGCTTCATCGCCTCGACCGCGTCGGGCACCGTACCGTAGGCGGTGATGATGATCACCGGGACATTGTTGGCCGCCCCCCGAAGTTGTTTGAGGAACTCCATTCCCGTAATGCCGGGCAATCGCAGGTCGAGCAAGACCAGGTCGGCCGCAAAGGTCTGCAACGCATTGAGGCCGGCCTCGCCGCTATCGACGGCGTTCAGGTCAAACTGCGCCGATTCCAGGGCCGTGCGGAACACAAGGCGCACGTTCGGTTCGTCCTCAACGATCAGGACCTTCTTGACATCGCTCACGACAAGCCTCCTTGGGCCAGCACCGAGCTGCCGCCTGCCGAGACAATCGGCAAGGTAAAAACCGAACCTGGGCCCGCGACCCAGCTCGCTCTCGGCGCCGATCTGCTTGCCGTGAGCGACAACGCCACCGCGGCTGACCCGGGCCGAGGCCGGTCGAACCTTGCCGCGGCATGCGGGGCACTTGGAAGCACCAGGGCATCGACCGCGACAACCATGCGCAACGGGTCGACGATGACGATCGGGTTCGGTTGGCTACGGAAACAAAAGTGCCCCGCCTTGCGAGTCGTCGCACTGCGGGGCCGCCATAGCCGCAAACCTTCGACCCATCACGAGCCGAGGGAAACACTCCCCATCAACGGTAGCCACACACCAGCACACCGTCAAGAGCGTGCGGTTGCGTGCAGGACGATTGCAAAGTCGCAGCGTGAGGGTCTTCCGCTCGTTGGGTGGGGCCGCCCGGCGGGTTTCGGGGGGGGGGCCCCCCGAGGGGCGGCGTTTGCTTTTTAAAATCCCCGCCCCTGGGGGGGGTAACCGCCGCGCCC
>JARLIH010000191.1 GCA_031291845.1 Isosphaeraceae bacterium
CCTCCAAGTTCGGGCCGCCGCCCTGAGCGACGACGAGCGTCTATCCCGCCATCTCCGAACCCGCCCTGGCAGCCCCTTCACTCGTCGACCCAAATCTCGTAAACCCTCACGTCAGAAAATCAGAAGCTGACGTGCACCCCCAGCCTCAAGGCGCTGCCGACGCGTGTTTGATCATCGTAATCTCGTTCCCCACCGAGTTGTACCAGACCTCGTCCATGAATGCGCGAATCAGCAAGAGCCCCCGCCCCCCGATGCGTAGGAGGTCCTCGGGGTCAGCCGGCTTGTCGAGCCGCGTGGTGTCGAATCCCGGCCCTTCATCGCGGATCACGTACCGCGCCGACTTACGATCGAGCGTTGCCTCGACCGCGAGCGAGCGCGTGCAGAAAGGTTCCAGAGCGCGGCGTTGCTCCGCCGCCCGGTAATAGTGGCTTTCGTCTTCCTGACGAAGGTCCGAGCTCAGTTCCAGATTCCCGTGAAAAAGTGCGTTCGTCAGCGCCTCATGCAAGGCCACTCCTACCCGCATTCCGGACGTCTCGTCATTAAGCTGCATGGCGGCGAGGTCTTCCAGCATTAGCTCGACAAGGGGCGCGATTAATCCGGGATCGTTTTCCAGCCGCCAGAGTGCGGTCCGGTGACGCAACGCACCCCGCAGCCGCTCGCGCTTCCACACCTTCGACGTGACGGACAGGACCTGCCGGATCGTGGGGAGGAGGTCGTGCGCCAACAATCGCTTGGGTATGTAGTTGGACGCCCCCGCGCGGAGGGCTTCCATCGCCACCTCCTCGCTACCGTGCGCGGTCATCAGGATGACGGGGACGGCCGGGTAGCGCCGGCGCACTTCCTTGACCAGCGCGAGCCCATCCATTCCGGGCATCTGCAGGTCGGTCAGCACGAGGCACGGCCGCTCGCGCGCGATCGCGGCCATCGCTTGCACGCCATCCTCGGCGTATTCGCACCGCAATCCGGTGACCCGCTCCACGATCGCGCCGGCGACCCTGCGGTCAACCGACGAGTCGTCGACGATGAGGATCGCCGCCTCGCCTTTCGCCGGTTCCGCCTTGTCCTCGGCCGAAACTTCATCTCTGCCGCACGCTGCAATTTTCACAATTAACCTCACCATAAGCTGAATACAAAACGATTCACCACACGATCTTCTCCGTAATTCTGCCTGGCAGCACGGCCAAATGTCTCTGCCCGATCAATACACCGCATTCCGCAAGCTACGAAACAGGATGCCAATCAATTCTCGCCTTGTCTGTCGGATCGTTCCTCGCGTCGCCCGCGCAACGTCTTCGCGCTCCGCTCGAACCGCCCCGGACGCTCAGCACAAGCACGCCGGCTGCATCTCATCGCCGACCGTGTCCAAGACCAACGCGGCCACGAGCCACTCCAACGGCACGTCGAGGCGGAACGCCTCGGCGGTCAAGTGGGCGAACAGCGCGGGCGTCAGCGTCACGGCGAGCTCGGTGTTGTCGTTCATCGTCCAAGTCCATGGTCGGTGTGAAGTTGGCGAATTCCCTCTGTAACGATCCTAGGACACGGTCCCCGAGTGCAACCGCCGATTTTCGTGCGCTGCATTGGCCCCCTCGCCCCCCGGTCCGGTATGCAAAAGCCAAGCCGTCAATGCTTAATTAGGCCATGTTATCTGCTTGACGGAACCTTCACCGTTTCTTAGGCTAACGATACTAGTCCCCTCCAACGCCGCCGGGGCTTCCGCGGCGCCGCTGCCGCCTCGTCATTGTTTCCCAGGCTGGCCGGCCTGATCGAGTCCATGTCCGAACAAGGGTCAGTGCGAGACGGCGAGGCGGCGATGCTCCGACGGCGCGTGATCTCCCCGGCTGCCCCGACCTGACACACGCGGCATCGCCGGCAGCAGAATGACTCCGCCCTTTGATGTGACAAGGGACCGATTCGATGACCATCCAGGCCCAGCGTGTGCCCTCCCTACGCCTCCTGGGCGGTAGCGCGCCGGCCGCCCTGCGCACCTTCGACCTGTCCCGCGAGGTCACCGTCCTGGGCCGCGACCCCGGCTGCCACATCATCCTCATTCCCCCGAGCGTCTCGCGACGGCACGCCCGGGTCCTGCGGCGCGGCGATGGGTACTATCTGGAAGACCTCGGCAGTGCGGGCGGCACGATGCTCAACGGCGGCCCGCTCGCCACCGCGGCGCGGCTGCGCAACGGCGATCGGATCGGCATCGGTGATTGCACCTTTGCATTCAGCGACCCGCCCCCACCGGTGAAGTACCCGAGCGACGACCTGTCGTCGATCCTGGGTGTGCGCGACGTTTCCGACACTGCGGAACGCGCGCTCGCAGGCGTTTTTCCGGAACTCAAGCTCCGCGCAATCCTCGAGATCAGCCGCGACCTCACGGGGGCCCACGAGCTCCCCGGGGTGCTGGAACGAGCGCTCGACGCTTTGTTTCGCATCTTCCCGCAGGCCGAGCGAGGCTTCGTCCTGCTCAAGAAGGAAGGAAATGGTCCCCCCCCGCCGCGCGCGGTGAAGGTCCGGGGTGGGGCAGGGCGTGTCGCCGTCAGCAAGACTGTGCTGGAGCACGTCGTGCGCAACGGCCAGGCGATCCTGAGCGAGGACGCCACCAGCGACAGCCGCTTCCAGGGGAGCCGTAGCGTCGACGACGCCGAGATCCGAACGCTGATGTGTGCCCCCCTCAAGGACCATCAGCGCAAGACCGTCGGGATCATCCAGCTCGACACCCGCGAGAGCCTCGCCCGGTTCACGCAGGAAGACCTGGACGTGCTGGCCGCCGTCGCCGGCCAGATCGGCGTGGCGATCGACAACGCGCGGCTGCTCGACGCGGCGACGCGTGAACGCCAGCGCCTTGCCCTGCTGGCCGAGGCCGGCGCGACCCTGGCATCCCCGCTCGACCTGCCTGCGACCCTCACCTCCCTGGCCCGACTGGTCGTGCCCCAGCTTGCCGACCTGTGCCTTATCGACCTGGTCGAGGATGACGGCTCGATCCGCCGAGTGGCGGCCGCCCACGCGGACGCGGCCGATCGCGCATCCGTTGAAGAACAACTGCGCCGATTTCCCCCCGACCCCCACGGAACCCACCCGGTCGTGCGAGTCTTGCAGAGCGGCAAGACCGCGCTGTCGAACGTCGCGGCCGAACCCGTGCTCGCCGAGCCCACGCGTGGCGCTGAGCCCTTCGCGGCGATGCGGCAGCTTCGGTTCACGTCTTACCTGATCGTCCCCCTAACGGCTCGCGAGCGAACGCTGGGCACGATCGCACTACTCGGTACCGACGCGAACCGCTCCTACGGGCCAGCCGACCAGGAGCTCGCAGAGGAGCTGGCCCGGCGCGCAGCGCAGGCCGTGGACAACGCCGCCCTCTACCACGCCGCGCAAGCCGCGCGCCGGCAAGCGGAAGATGCCAGCCGCGCGAAAGACCTCTTCCTGGCGATGCTGAGCCACGAGCTGCGCACACCCCTCACGCCGATCCTCGCCGCAGTTTCGGACCGCTTGTCGCGCGACGTCGATCCCGAGTTGCAGCCCGAGCTCGAAATGATCCGCCGCAACGTGGCCCTCGAGGCCCGTTTGATCGACGACCTGCTCGACCTGTCGCGGATCGAGCGCGGGCGGTTGCGGCTCGAACGCGAAGTGGTGGACCTGCACCGCACGATCCAGCAAGCCCTCGAGATCTGCCGCGACGAGATCAGTATCGCCGGGCTTGAGGTCCACCAAGACCTTGCCGCCCAGTGGCACCACGTCGAGGGAGACCACGCCCGGCTCATGCAAATCGCCTGGAACCTGATGCGCAACGCGGCGAAGTTCACCCCCGCGGGAGGCACCCTGACGATCCGCACGAGCAACCCGCGCGTGGAGGCGAGCGGATTGTCGGAGGTGATCGTCGAAGTTGTGGATACCGGACGCGGCATCGAGCCCGAGCTACTGGGTCGAATTTTCGACGCGTTCGAACAGGGGCAATCGGACGGCCTGTCGCGCGGGGGCGGCCTCGGGCTGGGCCTGGCGATCAGTCGCTCGCTGGCCGAGGCGCACGGAGGCCGCCTGACAGCGCACAGCGAGGGCCGGGGTCTCGGAGCGACGTTTCGCCTCCAATTGCACACCGTCACCGCGCCTGTCGACGATTTCCCGCCCGACCGGCCTGCGCCGACGGTCCCCTCGCACCCCCAAAGGATCTTACTCGTCGAAGACAACCGCGACACGCTCCGGTACTTGTCCTTGATCCTCGGCGCGCACGGACACACCGTCCGCGCTGCGGCGTGCCTCGCCGACGCCAGGGCCGAGGCGGCCTCCGGCGAATTCGACGTGCTGGTTAGCGACGTCGAGCTGCCGGACGGAACCGGGCTCGAACTGATGCGCGAGCTCGCCGAACACGGCATTCCCGGCGTCGCGATGAGCGGGTACGGCTCCGAGGAGGACGTCCGCTTCAGCCTCGACGCCGGGTTCACCGCGCACCTCACGAAGCCGGTCGACGCCGCAACCCTCGAAGAGACCATCCAGCGCGTCGCCAGGTCCCGCGCGTAGCCGGCGGAGCGCTCGACTCAGCTCTCCCCGGGGGGAGAGGACCCCGATTCTTGCGGCGCACGTCCCTGGTGGGTCGACCACGCCCGTCGCAGACTCCGGGCGTGCCACCCAACGCGCCCTTCTTGCCGGCCGATCACCCGGTTATGCTGCCTGCGGTGCAATCCCATTCCACCCAGGGCCGCGGGTTCATGCTGGATTTCCGAACGTTTGTCGATGAAGCGACCAGTGACGAGGTCCTGGAAGTTCCCCTCTGTGGGACGTCCCTCCTCGACAATCCCGTGTTCAACAAAGGAAGTGCGTTTCCCGAAGACGAACGCAGGGAATTTGGCCTCCACGGTCTGCTGCCGCCGCACGTCGGGTCGCTCGAGGAGCAGCTCGCGCGCCGGTACGAAGACTTCCGCCAGAAGCGCACCGAGCTCCAGCAGCACGTCTATCTCCGCGACCTTCAAGACCGCAACGAGGTACTCTTTTACCGGCTGATGCACACGCACGTCGCCGAGATGATGCCGCTTATCTACACGCCCGTCGTCGGCGAAGCGTGCCAGCTCTTCAGCCGCATCTACCGCAAACCGCGCGGGCTTTTCTTGAGTTACGAGCATCGGCACAACCTCGACGCCTTGCTCGCGAACCGCCCGTATCGCGACGTGGACGTCATCGTCGTCACCGATGGCGAGCGCATCCTCGGCCTCGGCGACCTCGGCGTCGGCGGCATGGGGATCCCCGTCGGCAAGCTGTCGCTCTACACCCTGTGCGGGGGAATTCACCCCTCGCGAACGCTCCCCATCCTCCTCGACGTCGGTACCGACAACCCCGAGGCACTGGCCGATCCGCTCTACCTCGGCTGGCGACACGAACGCCTGCGTGGCAGCGATTACGACGCCTTCATCGAGGCATTCGTGGCCGCGTTGGAACGCGCGCTGCCGGGATCGCTGCTCCAGTGGGAAGACTTCGCCTTGCCCAACGCGCGACGGCTGCTGGACCGCTATCGCGACCGGCTCTGTACGTTCAACGACGACATTCAAGGGACCGCCGCCGTGGCGCTCGCGGCCGTGCTCTCGGCCGGCAAGATCACACGAACGCGATTGGTCGACCAGCGCGTCGTCATCCTCGGCGCGGGCTCTGCGGGCACCGGCATCGCCGACGCGCTCGCGTCCGCCCTCAAAGCCGAGGGCCTGTCCGAGACCGAAGCGCTCGCACGCCTCTGGCTGGTCGACCGGCAGGGCTTGCTCCACGACGGCATGCCGAACCTCCCGCCGATCCAGCAGCGCTACGCCAAGCCCGCCGGGCGCGTGGCCAATTGCCACGCCGGTCTGGCCCCGGTGATCGAACACGTACGACCGACCGTACTCATCGGCACGACCGGGCAACCCGGCGCCTTCACCGAGGAAGCCGTCCGTGCAATGGCCCGCGCCGTTGCTCGCCCGGCCATCCTACCTCTATCCAACCCCACCTCCCGAAGCGAAGCGCAGCCGTCCGACTTGCTGGCCTGGACCGACGGACGCGCCCTCGTCGCGACGGGCAGCCCATTCGCCGACGTGCTTCGCGACGGCCGCACGTACAAGATCGCCCAGTGCAATAATGCATATATCTTCCCGGGCCTGGGGCAGGGGGTCATCGCCGCCGGGACGCCTCGCGTGACCGACGCGCTGTTCCTCGCAGCGGCCCATGCCCTGGCCGAATGCGCGACGGTTGCCGACGACACGGGAGCGCCGCTCTTGCCGCCGCTGGAACAGATCGTTCCGGTCTCCCGCCGCGTCGCTTTGGCCGTGGCAGCCGAAGCTGAAGCTCAGGGGCTCGTGTCCCCGAGAACCGCCGAGGAGCGGGAGCGATTGATCGATTCGCGGTGGTGGGAGCCGCGTTATCGCAGGTTGCGTCGACGAGCCAACATCGCCTGAGGACGAGACCGCCATGGAGCCATTCGCGGGTCGTGTTTCGATCGTCACCGGGGCCGGGAGCGGAATCGGCCGCGAGATTGCCGCCGCGCTCGCCCGCGCCGGCTCCCGCGTGGTGCTCACGGATCTCAGCCGCGACGCAGCCCACACCGAGGCCGACCGCCTCACCGCCGAAGGGTGCTCCGTCATCCCTCGCCGCTGCGACGTGACGCTCGAGGCCGACGTGCGGGAGTGCGTCGAGTGTGCATTGACCGAGTTTGGTCAGCTCGACATCTCGGTCCACAGCGCAGGCGTCCAGTTCGTCGCGCCGATCGAGGACTTTCCGACCGACGTCTTCGACCGCATGCTACGGATCATGGTGACCGGCCCGTTCCTCGGCATGAAGCACGCGATCCCCGCGATGAGGGCCCGCGGCTACGGCCGGATCCTCTCGCTTGCTTCCGTCAACGGCCTCGTCGGGTTCGCCGGCAAAGCGGCCTACAACAGCGCGAAGCACGGCGTCATCGGCCTGACCAAGGTCGCCGCGCTCGAGCTCGCGCGGGCCGGCATCACCGTCAACGCTCTCTGTCCGGGATATGTCGATACTCCCCTCGTACGCGGCCAGCTCGCGGACCTCGCCCGGACACGGGGTCTCTCGGAGGACCAGGTGCTCGAGGAGGTCATCCTTTCGCTCGTCCCGCAACACCGATTGCTGTCGACCCAAGAAGTCGCGGACTACGCCCTGTTCCTGCTCTCGGACCGCGCCGCGGGCGTCACCGGCCAGGCGGTCGTCCTCGACGGCGGCTATACGGCGCAATGAGAAAAGGCCGGCGGGCCGCCACGTTTCCCCGCGCCCGCGAGGGACTTTGCGATCACCTGTCCCCCCGGGAGAGTTTGGCCGCGCAGCGGCCGGGAGACGGCGCCGGCTGGGCGTTTGTCCCTGTTCCCCCCTTACCCGGCCGCTGCCCGGCCAAACTCCAGCCAACCGCGATCGGGCCGCCGAGCCGTTACACTGGACGCCGGGCCCGTCAACCGGTGCGGCACGCCGGCGAGGGCCATTGCCGGCGATGAAAACAGGCATGTCCCCAATCCGCCGACGAAAGGACGAGAACCATGCGCCGTCTCTTGCTAACGACTCTGCTGGGTCTGCTATGCTGCACCCGCGGTGCGCTGGCCCTTGAGGCCACCGGCACACTCAAAAAGGTCGACGCGGAACACGGCACGCTGGTCGTCTTTGCCAAGGGCCGAGACTGGCGCTTCAAGATCGCCGACGACGCCAAGCTCTTCGGAACCGACGGCAAGCCGCTGGCCGACGGGATCACCTCGAGCGCCTTGGTGCCGCGCAGGAGGGCAAACCCTCGGTCGGAATCAAGCCGCTGACCGAGATGACCGCGGCCGACCGCTACAGAGGCGGGGACGGCGGCCTCTACGGTGGCGGCCGCAACGAGCCGCCCCCTGGGCTCCTGGCGCTCGCGACGGCTGAAACGGCCAAGATCGCTCCGCTCGATGAGCAGGGCAAGCCGGCCCTCGACGGCAAGATCGGCCTGGTGTCACTCAGCATGTCGAACGCGACGATGGAATTCTCCGTCTTCAAACAGCTAGCCGACGCCGATACCGACAAGTCGGCCCACGTCTGCATCGTCGAATGCGCGCAGGGAGGTCAAGCGATGGCGCAGTGGGTCGATTCGCAGGGCCGCGCCTGGACCGAGGCGGACCGGTGGCTCGCCAGCGCCCATGTCAGTCCCGCACAGGTCCAGGTGATCTGGGTCAAGCTCGCGAACGTCCGGCCGACCGGCACGCTCGAGGAGCACGGAAAGAAGCTGCAGCGGGACACGAGCACACTCTTGCAGAACGCGCAGCAGCGTTTTCCCAAACTGCGGATCGCCTAACTCTCGGGCCGGATCTACGGCGGTTGGGCCACCACGCCATTGAATCCGGAGCCCTACGCGCACGAGGACAACCTCGTCGTCCGCTGGACGATTCGCGACCAGATGAGCGGGAGCCCCGAGCTGAATCACGACCCCGCGCAGGGCACCGTCGAGGCGCCGCTGTTGCTCTGGGGCCCGTACCTCTGGGCCGACGGTACCACGCCCCGCAAGACCGACGGCCTCATCTGGAGCGGCAGGACCTCGCCGGCGACGGCACCCATCCCAGCCAGAGCGGCCGCAAGAAAGTGGCGCAGATGCTCCTGGCGTTCTTCAAGGACGATCCGTTCGCCCGGAAGTGGTTCGTGACGCGTTGATGGGCTCGCCACGCACGCTCGGCGCGCCGTCCGCCGCTTCGATCGCGGCCACGGCCGCGGCGGCGGCGTCCCGCACGAACGGTCGCCCACCTTCGACGGCAGCCACGCGCAGTCGAGGCAACGCCCCTCCCGCTTGACGCCCAAACCCGGCCAACGCCTTGGCGGCGTTGCGCCGGGTATATTCCCAATCTGAATCCAGTACCGCGGTCAGCGCCGAGACCGCCTCTCCGGCCTGCGGTGTACCGGGCGCCGCCCGTCCCAGCGCCATGCAGACCGATGGCGCTGGAGGACCGGCGATCCCCACGGTCTCGGTCAACACCGCCAGCAGCACAGGCACGGCCGGCTCGAGCTGCTTCCGATCGAACTCAGCGAGCGCTTCCGCGGCCATGGCTCGCCTCCGGCCGAGCCCCGGTGCGCGGATGACCTCAGTCAAAGCTCCGATCACTTCGTGAGCGCGGCGAGTACCGGGCGCCACCCGTCCCAGCGCCAGAGCGGCCTGGCCGGACGGGTCCCAGGAAGCCGGGTCGCTCCGTAAGCCGTCCCTGTCGGAGTTGACGGGCTCCTGCAACATCCGAATGAGGGACGGTATCCCTACAGCCGCCTCCGGCCCGATCTCCCCCAGGATCGCCGCCGCGTGGTAACGCGCACGACGTTCACGGCTGCCCAGCGCCTCGATCAACGCGGGGACGATCGCCGCCGATCTCGGTTTCCCTTTGTCGAATCGAAGTGCGTCAAGGGCCGAATCGCACGCGGCGCGAGTCCCTGGTTCATCCACGGACAGCGCCCGCAGCAGAGCGAGCGTGACCCTGTCCCGGCCCTTCCGGAACCGACCGAGAGACTGGGCCGACGCTCTGCGAACGCCGTGGGACGTATCGCCGTCGAGGGCCTCGACCAACGCTTGCGGGGGATCAATCGTGTAATGTGCACCGATCGACCCGAGCGCCGCAGCGCTCATCGATCGGACCGCATCGGACGGGTCATTCATCGCTCCCGACAGCGCCGTCGTCAGCGCCCCGGCCGCTTCGGTCTCCAGCGTGTCCCCCTCGACGACCGTACGCATTCCCTTGGCCGCCGCTGTCCGGACTGCGGCACGGCCGTCCTTGAGCGCCGCCGTCAACGCTTCGATCGCGACCTGGGTCGAGCCCGTATCGCGGCCCCGCAGAGCGGCCTGACCGGCCGATCCGAGCGACTGGACTGCGGTCACGGCGACCTGCTCGTCCTCATCCCCGATGGCGTCGAGCAGGGCCGGGACCGCGGTCTTGATCTCCTCCGCCGTGAGACTCCCGAGCCTCCGGGCGGCCTCTCGGCGCTGTTCGGTGGCGGAGTACCGGACGTCCCTCGCCCACTTGCGTACCGGCGTGACGCTGTCCAAGACGACCCGCGTCGACCAGAGCGCCGCAGCACACGTAGCGACGAGCAGCATCAGGGCCCGCACGCCGACTCGCAGGTTTCGGGATGGACGCGCACCTCCTGCCGGCGCCGGCCTGGGCGATGCCGGCTCGCGCACCAATCGCCGTCTCACGAACGCCTCACCAGGCAATCGCACGGCGCGTCTCCGCTCGTGGCCGGATACAACACTGCCTCTGACTCTACCGGTCCCCGTGCCGGCAGTCTACGCAACGCACACGTCAGCGCCGGGTGGCCCGGGGATCGCTTCCGAGGGCGAACCGGCCCGTCAGTCAAACGGCCTCGGCGTTTCGATCAATAATCTTCGTCCGAAATCGCCTCGTTACCGGATCGGGAGACGAGGCCGCGCAGGACCTTGAGGTTGGTCCCGTCGGAGAGGAAGTGAACGCTGCCGTCGCCAAAGACGGCGTTCGCGCCGCCCTTGTGGTACGAGAAGATGTCATGGTTCGCCCCGGCGTCGTTGCCGGCGAGGAAGTAAGTCGTGCCGTTGATGGTGACGGTATTGCTCGTAGGGTAGGACGTGTTCGAGCGGTCGGGACGACTCGGGTTATTGACCTGGCCCGAGACCCCGTAAGCGGCCTCGGCCTCGCCCCACCGCCAGTCGCGACGGTTACCGGGGGGAACCAGGGTGCCGCTACGGGCGTCGCTCTTGTCGGCCGGGCTGACATAGCCCTCGGTGAAGGGGCCGATGAACCGCGAGTCGCGGCCCGCGTCTTCGGCGATGGCGATGGTATGACTGAGCCCGTCGCCGACCTGGTTGACGCGGGTGAAGCCCTTCGCCAACAGGCCGTCGGTCCGGGTTAAAACGTTGCGGTATGGCGTGGCCCAGACATCGCTGCCGAAGTTCTGGCTCTGGCCGTTGGAGCTCAGGTTGTAGTCGATGTCGGTCCAGGCGGTCGCGCCGTAATCCTGAACGCCGTAGCCGAGGCCGAAGGCCGTGTCCGCCGCATCGGCCGGATCAAGGTCATCGCGTCCGCCGCCGGGGAATCGGCCGGTGACGGACGGGCAGAGGAACGAGTTGACCACCGTGGTATAGGCCGTGAGGTTCGCGCCGGTGAGGCTGTTGTAGTCGAGGCTGAAATTGATGTTGTTAAACGTGTCAGTGTATTCCATGAACCCGAGGATGCGCGGAAAGGTCCCCACTCCGTCGACGTACTGGTTGTCGGAGAAGCCGCTGGGGGTGTTGCCCGGCGTGTCACCTGGGGCATAATACGTCGACATGCCCCCCGGGGGGAACGCCTTGTAGGCGCTCTCATAGTTAAGCAATGCCAAGCCCATCTGTTTCAGATTGTTCTGGCACTGGGCACGCCGCGCGGCCTCACGCGCCGCCTGGACGGCCGGGAGAAGCAGGGCCACCAGCACGCCGATGATCGCGATGACAACCAGCAACTCGATGAGGGTGAACCCCCGCCGAACCACGGTCTTGATGAGCGACGCTCGTGGAGTCATCAATGCTTCCTTTTCATCGCGCAGAGCCATGACCCACAACCGGTCCGCTGGGCGCCGTCGCCCTGGTAGACGTCTTCGATCGGTCCGGCCGCTCAGGAGAGTTCGTGGACCAAACTCGGCACCACCCCATTTGAACGAGTGGCACGATACAGTCATCAGGTGACCCACGGCTGAGTCACGCATGAATTTCACGAGAAGTTTTCGTCCGCGTTTCGCGCAAACAGAATAAACGCATACACATTATCCTCATAACATATATACATTCCTACGCAATGAGACACTATAGCACCGTTACAGGGCGGGTGTGCCAGCCGATCCCGGTGAAGCGGGAGCCTGAATACGGACCCGAAGCGCTGGCGAGGGAACAAGCAAGTGGGGCACCTGGATTAACGATCGAACGGTCCCTCGCTGGCGCTTCGGGTTAGCATGACCGACCGCGAGGAGAGCCCGGTTGTGATGCTACAGTCTCTAAAAGCAGAGCTGCTTTGCTTGCCGTCGTCCAGGACAGCTCGCCCCCCCGTAAGGGCTGACGGGCCGAGACTCCTTGTGCTCGGTGATGCGGGTGTATTGTGCATATCGCGGAATCCTCTCCCTCTGAGAGAGGTGACCAGAAAACTCCCTCGCCCGCCCGGCGACGCCTGGGAAAACCACTCGAGGACTTGCATTACCTTCACCGACAGGCTCTCCTATTTCGATGATCAAAGGTTCGCTCTACCAGCCCACGATTCCTCCCACCCCCGACCATCCGCACCCGAGGCTCCGAGAGATGCACACCGCGACGCCGCGACGTTCGACGCCCCTGACCCTGACTCTCACCGTTTGGTGCGTCCTCGCAACGCTCGGCGAGTGCCGGGCCAGCGAGTTGCACGTCGGGGCATCGACGGTCAGCATCACACCGGATCGGCCCATCGCACTGTCGGGCCAGATGCATACGCGCATTGCCAAGGACGTCCGGAGCCCGGTCACGGCTACGGCCCTGGCCCTGGAGTCGAGAGACGGAGACAAGCCGCTCGACCAGGCCGTCCTCGTCTCGTGCGACCTCGTGGCCATCGATCCGGCGATCCTCGACCAGGTCCGCGTAC
>JARLIH010000192.1 GCA_031291845.1 Isosphaeraceae bacterium
CCATCCGGCCAGGATGCGCTCCACCTCGCCCAGCCAGTAGGGCAGCATCTCCGTCACGTGGGCGAGCACCTCGGGAGGGCCCCAGGCGGCTTCCGGGCCGTGTCCGAAGTCAGCGGCCAGCGGCCACGGCTCGCGAGCGAGGACGGTCGGGCGAAGCGCGAGGAACGTATCGGCAACTCCCCGGAGGCGGGAACGGAGATCGGCTGGCTCGGTCATCGTGGTCGGCCTCGTGGTCGGTGTCGACGGTTACGCGGACTGTCGCAGGTTCTTCGCCATTGAGCACGATGCTTCCGTCGTGTCGAGCCAGCGCGCTTGAGCTCCGCGGAACCACATTCTCCTCGTGACGGGCGCGCATGGAACTAGCGAGACTTCAATCAGGCCAACGCTCGTGCCCCAAGGGAAGCGCCCCCAGCTCGGATCGCAACTGTTGCCAGTGGGGCATCAACTGGTCGAGGCGAGCTTGAAACGCGGCGTCGTGGTGCCGGATCGCCAGGTGGATCAGCTCGTGGACCACGATGTACTCGAGGTGCCGACGTGGCTTCTTGGCGAGTTCGAGGTTCACCCAGATCCGTCGTGATCCAGTCCGACACGAACCCCATCGGGTCCGCATATGACGCACCCGCCAGTCCGGTCGCTCCACGCCGACCACGCCCGCCCACCGATCGAGCAGCGCGGGGACCTGCTCGCGCAGGCGTTCGCGGTACCAGCGGTCGAGCAACGCCCGACGATCCTCAGCGGTCGCGCCAGGCGACACTTGAAGCTCCATCACATCGCCGCCCGCGAGCGTGACGGTGGGCTTGGCCCGCGTTTCAGCGATGCGGAGGCGGAAGCGGCGGCCGTTGAACCAGTGCGTTTCGCCGCTCACCATCTCGCGCACGGTCTCGCGTTCCTGGCGCTGGAAGCTGGCCTGTTGGTGCCGGATCCACGGCAGCCTCGCCGCGATCGTGGCGTGAACCGCCTGGTCCGACACACCCTCGGGCACCGCGATCCGGACGCGCCCGTCAGGCGGGTAGACCGCGAGGTGTAGGTGCTTGATGTCCTTGTGGACGATCGTCACGGGGAGCCCATGGACGATCGCCGCGACCTCAGTAGTCGTCACGGCTCGTGATCAGGGTGAGGATCCTTTGGACCTCGCCGGGATCCTCTCCCTTGTCGTGTTCGAGCGCGTCGCGGATGCCGATCTGGACCCGTCGGGTCTTCATCGGGTTGTTGCGCCATCCGTCTTGGAGGCTCGCCCGGATCGCGCTCTCAACGCGGAGCGCGCCGGCCTCGTCGTTACCCAGGTTGTCGTAGAGCGCGCGCTTCGCGTCGGTGTCGAGCGCTGGCGGGTACGCGGCGGCGCTCGGTCCGGTATATACGTCTCGCGCGAACCTCAGGATCTCCTCGAGATAGCGCTCGTAGCTCATCGCCGCACGGCGCCGCGCCTCGAGCAGGTCGTCGAGCAGCTCCGACATCCGCTCGTAGTAGCGGGGGTTGATCGGCTCGTTGTCGACGATGAGCTTGCGGACGTTGTTGACGATGGCCTCGGCTGCCGCCTCGCGGTGGTTACGGAGCGTGTCGGGAAGCTGGTCCAGGCCGTCGCGGCCGCGTTCCACAACGAGATTGATGAGGGATATGTCGTCGAACGCCGACAACTGACGACTGTCTTCTGCCCGCACGTATGTGTCGAGCAGGTGACGCATCGCAGGCTCGAACATCTTCAGGTCAACGTAGTCCCCGCTCGCGAGCTTGACCTCGGTCCGCACCTTCTCGAAGCGATCGACCTCGTCACGGATCGTCGCGATCTGGTCGTCGGCGTACCCCGCGGCCGTCATCTCGGGGGCGAGGTTAGCGTAGGAACGGATGAGCGACGCCACCGCCTGGTACAAGACCAAGCGCACGGGCTCGTTGGCCTTCAACTGTTCGGCGTTGCCGAGCTCCGACGCGCAGAAGTGGCGGAGGTAGGCTTCCGCATCCCGCGGCGGCGCCACCGGCTCGCACACGCCCTTGACTGTTTCGCGGGCTTGTTCAAGGCGATCGCGCGCCTCATCGAGGCGGTTCTTGAGTAGTCCGCTCACGTCCTCGGCGTCGTAAGTGTCGAAGGCGCCGCTCGTGTAGTCACGCACAGCGCCCTGAAGCTCCCGGAACAGGTCCTTGTAGTCGATGATGTAGCCGTATTCCTTGTCGTCGGTGTCGAGGCGGTTGACCCGACAGATCGCCTGGAACAGGCCGTGGTCGCGCATCTGTTTGTCGATGTAGAGGTAGGTCGCCGGCGGGGCGTCGAACCCGGTGAGCAGCTTGTCGACGACGATTAGGAGCTTCATCTGCCCGGGTTCGTGGATGAACAGCTCCTTCACCTTCTTCTCGAACAGGTCGGTCTTGGTGATCGCGACCTCGGAGGGCTCGCCGAACCAGTCGGCCAGCATATGTCGGTACACGGAGAACTCGTGGAGGCGTTCGGTCTCGCCCTCGCCGCTGTCCTCGCCCTTGAGCGCGGAGGCCGTCGGTCGGTAGGACGTGACGATGGCGCATTTGCCGCGCAGCCCCTTCTGCGCGAACAGCTCGTAGACCTTGCACGCCTCATAGATGCTGTCGCATACGAGGAGCGCGTTACCGAGGCCGGACGCGAGGCGGTCTCGCTGCTCCATGTCGAGCAACATGTCGCCGACGATCTTGTCGAGCCGCGACTGGCTGCTGAAGAGCTCCTGGAGCGTGCCCCAGCGCTGCTTGAGCTGCGCCTTGCCGAGGTCCGAGAGGTTCTTGGTCTTGGCTTCGAACCAGGCATCGATCTTGGCTTGCGACGACAGCGATTGGTCGATATCGCGTGCCTCGTAGCGCAGGTCGAGAATCACACCGTCGGCGACGGCCTCGTTGAACTTGTACGTGTCGATGTAGCGCCCGAAGACCTCAATTGTCCGTTTCTTGTCGGTCCGCAATAGCGGCGTCCCGGTGAAGCCGATGAACGTGGCGTCCGGCAGGAGCGCCTTCATCGCCTCGTGAAGGTCGCCCGACTGGGTGCGATGGCACTCGTCGACGAATACGAACAGCGTCCCCTTTGCTCGGAAGCCGGCGGACACCGCCCTCCGCAGCTCCTCGATGTACTCGGGGACATCGATGCTGTCGTCGCCGTCCTTGCCGCCGAACTTGTGGACGAGCGAGCACAAAAGCCACGGCTCCGCGGCGTTCAGCTTGGCGACGAGATCGGCGCCGCTCTTGGCCCGGTAGATATGCTCGTCGACGCCCTTGAACACTCGCTCGATCTGCTCGTCGAGCTCGACGCGATCGGTGATCAGCAGGAGCCGGGCATCGGTCACGTGCTCGCGGATCCACTTCGCGAGCCAGACCATCGTTAGGCTCTTCCCCGAGCCCTGAGCGTGCCAGATGATCCCGCCCTCGTGCCGCTCGACGAACGGCTGGGCGCGCCGCACACCGAAGTACTGGTGGGGCCGGCAGACCTTCTTCACGCCGGCGTCGAAGAGCATGAAGTCGTGGATCAGCTCGAGCAACCGGTCCTTGCGGAGCATCTGGAGCAGCGGCCGGTCGAGCGGGTTCGTGGCCGGACCATCTTCCTTCCAAGTGAGGAAGTACTTCTCCGGAGTCCCGATCACGCCATACCGCAGGCCCTCGGTGTCGTTGCCGGCCATCACGAGCTGGATCGTGGAGAAGAAATGCTCGATGAACTCGTGTCGCTGGCTGTCGATGTTCTGGCGGATCCCCTCGTTGACCGACACCGTCGAGCGCTTGAGCTCGAGGACCGCGACGGCGATGCCGTTCACATACAGGACCAGGTCGGGTCGCTTCGTGTAGGCGCCTACGCCGGCACCCGCCACGGTGACCTCCTCGGCGACCGCGAAGTGGTTCCGGTCCGGGTGTTCCCAGTCGATCAACCAGACCGTCTCGGATTCCTCGCCTGCCTCCGGGGTGACCTTCGCGCCGTACCGAAGGAGCTGGTAGACGTCGCGGTTGCGGTCATAGAGGCTGCGGCTCGTGTCGCCAGCGGCCCGGTTGAGTTGGAAGAGGGCGCCGTTAACCAGGACCTCGTCGTAGCCCGCGGTCTCCCGGAGCCAGCGCTGGGCGAGGGACTCCTCGATGTTCTGGTTGTCCGGTCGGTCGATCCAGTTGCCAAGGTATTCGTAGTGAAGCTCCTCACGGAGGAGCCGTAGGGCGCGGTTCTGGGTTCGGCGCTCGATCTCCCCGGGCTCTCTCATGTAAGCCGCGACCTTCCGGAGAGGAGATCCTGTGCCATGGCCGTCGTCAGATCTCGCAGCTTCTCGATCTCGCGCCTCAGCGCCGCGGCCTGAGCGTCGAACTCAGCGATGACCGCTGCGATCGCCGCCTGCTCCTCGAGCTCGGGCCGGCGGAACGACATCACCTTCAGGTACTTGAAGTGGCGGTTGTAGCCGGTCGGCTGGACGCCGCGGAACTCTAGGTGGTAGGCAAGGAACCGCGCGTTCCAGCCCGGTGCGGCGACTAGGACTTTCGTGCCGTCGGCACCGGCGACGAAGTCGAAATCAACGTACTTCACGATGCAGGTGTGATCGCCGAACACTATCGCGGTGCCCGCTGGCGGAGCGATCCGCAGATCAATGCGGTCCGTGTAGCCTGCGATCAGGTCCTTGCCCTGGTCGACGATGGGAAGGCGGCCCAGCTCCTGGTACTCGTCCGTCTGGAGCTGATGCCCTCGGATCGAGACCACTCGGAACGCGCCATGGAAGGGTTCGCTCGGCCAGTCGCCAATGTAGCCCGGAAGTCGGATGGAGCCGGACACGAGCTGACACAGCGCGGCTTCTCGCAGGTCGAGGACCTTCTCGAGGAGGCGCTGCAGGTCCTCGACCGCACGGTCTGCGCGCTCGAGCATCCCGGCGATCGCCCGTTGTTCCGAAGGATCGGTTGGAACGAGGATGACCTGGCCCCGAAGGGTCCCGGCGCTGAGCGCGGGTAGGGCCGTTGTACTCACGAGATCGCCGAGCGACCGATATGAAAGCGCGTACTGGAGGAAGGTGGGATCGACGAGGTCGCGGTTGAGCGCCAGCGACATCATGTTGTTGTCGAGGCAGCTCGGCATCGAGAGAATGCGCTTGCGCTCGAGGAAGATAGCCGCACCGACCTTGGCGAAGATGACACTCCCCACGGGGTGCACGGCGGCGCCCATCGACAGACGATCTTGCTCGCCGATCCAGTGGTTAGCGTCGTGGATCACCCGGCCGTTCGCGGGCAGGTTCATGTCGGAAACCTTGAGGAACGGGTACAAGCCCGAGGGCGCGCCTTGGAAGCGAAGTGGGAATCCACTGCCGCTCTTGAGCCTCCCGATCTCGCCGAGGGTCCGAAGTCGCCACCCCTCAGGTACGTCAGTTGGGTCCGGCGTCCAACTCAGCCGTCCGCCCACTTGGCCCCCAGAATCGCAAGATCGCGATCGAGCTGGTCGCTCGAGAACCTCGCCTCGAGCCGCACCGCCGCCAGAGTCCTACCGTAGCGTCGCCCGAGCTCGTTGACCCGAAGGGTGAGATTCCTCGCCACGCGATCGGTTTCAGCGTCGACGGCCCGTGCGATGTACCCCAGCCACTTGTTGTCTACGACCAACTCGCGGATCTCGCCTTCGGTCAGCTCACCGTACTTACGGGCCACCGCCGTCTGGAGTGCGGCCGTCAGCTTCTTCGCGTCAGCGCGATGGCGAGCCTGGGCCGCGATGAGTGCAAGGGCGTCGTCGAGCAAACGATGCTCGTCGGCTGCATCTGGGTCGTTGCGGATCTCGATGAGGCGGTCCGTGACAGAACGTCTCGTGAGCTTGCCGCTGTCATCGACTGCATCTTCGAGCATGCCGCCGTCGACGCTGTGCTCCTCGGCAAGGTCCGCCAACTGCTGTTCGAGATCGAGGTCCTGGCCCGTCAACCGATCGATCTCGGCACGGTCGGGCTCGAAGAACAGCGAGACCACGAGATTTCCCGGGATCAGGTCGGACTTGTATGACTCGCGTCCGAGGACGAAGTCGGCCCCCTCCTTGGATTTCCTGTCCGTTGCGATGCGGGGCTTGGAGCCTTCGGACCAGCCCTCCGAGGCGACCACGTAGACGTCGTCCTCGAGGCCGTCGTCCGCGTAGTCCATGACGCGCTGATAGACGCCGTAGGCATCGATGAGCGGTATCGGAGAGAAGGCGGCGAGGATCGACTCCGAGAGCGTGGCGATCACGTCCTTGGGTCGCGCGCCAAGGTCCACGCTCCGAAGGAACGCGGTTTGTCCTGATGACCACGATGCAACGACCGACGAGATCGACTCGCGGAACGCGATGAACTCAGGGTGATCGTTGATGGCCGTGCTTACCTGGGCCGGCCGCACGCACAGGTTGCTGTAGCCGTCACGCCCCGCGGACTGGAACAGACTCCTTCGGAGGCCCGGCAAGACGCGCCAGTATGCGTCGAGAGCCTCAATGTCCCGCGCCGGGACGCCGCCGCGCAGGTGCCCATCGATGTCCTGGACGTCCTCTGGGTCTGTGCTGTCGATGTAGAGCGGGAGGTTCAGGTTGTAGTCGTGCTCGGCGATCTCCGCGATGGATACCGAGCGCGAGTACCGGTCGACCTGCAAGTGACGGTTGAACGTGTCGACGATTCGATGTACATCCCGCTCGCGCAGGCGGTTCTTCGCCCCGTCCTTCCGGAATCCAAGGCTAGCGTCGATCATGAAGATGCCGCGACGCTCAGATGCACCCGCCTTGTCGAGAACGATGACGCAGGCGGGAATGCCAGTTCCGTAGAAGAGGTTGACCGGAAGCCCGATGACGCCCTCGACAAGCCCGCGCCTTACGAGCTCGCGCCGGATCTCGGCTTCTGCGTTGCCGCGGAACAGGACGCCATGGGGAAGGATCACCGCGGCTCGGCCCGTGCTCTTAAGGCTCGCGAGCATGTGGAGCAGGAAAGCGTAGTCACCGTTCTTCTTCGGCGGCAGCCCGTAGACAAAGCGTTCGTACTCGTCGTGCTCCGGGTCGAAACCGCTCGTCCACGACTTCGTCGAGAACGGCGGATTGGCGACGACGAAGTCGAACGTCTTGAGGCGCTTGGGGCCCAGGGTCCAGAACGGCCTGGCCAGGGTGTTGTCCTGGTGGATCTCGGCCGTCTCGGCGTCGTGCAAGACCATGTTCATGCGGGCCAACGCTGCGGTCGCGTTATCCATCTCTTGTCCGTAGATCGCCAAGTCGAACCCGGTCGTGCTCTTCGCCGCCGCATGCGCCTTCAGAAGGAGGGAGCCGGAGCCGCACGTCGGGTCATAGATCGACTGTTGACCTGATGTCGCTCGTGTCGCCCCAACGACCTGGGCCATGACCCGCGAGACCTCGGCAGGGGTATAGAACTGCCCCTTGCTCTTGCCCGATTCGGTGGCGAAGTTCCGCATAAGGTACTCATAGGCGTCGCCGAGCAGGTCGTCGCCCTCAGCGGTGTTGGCCCGGAAATCGAGCGCTGGGTTCTGGAGGATGCCAATCAGCTTGGTCAGCCGATCGACCATCTCCTGGCCCTTGCCGAGCTTGTCGGGGTCATTGAAGTTAGCGACGTCGATGGCGCCGCGCAGGGTCGGGTTCGCGTCGGCGAGGCGGGCGATGACCTTGTTGATGCCGTCGCCGATGTCCTTCTGGCCCTTTAGCGCGACCAGATCGTCGAACCGCGCGCCAGACGGGATGTCGAGCAGGTAGTCGCGCCGACTGGCACCCTTGTCTGAGACGTACTTCATGAACAGCAGGACGAGGACGTAGTCCTTGTACTGCGAGGCGTCCATACCGCCGCGCAGCTCGTCGCACGACTTCCAGAGCGATGCGTACAGCTCGGACTTCTTGATGGCCATGGGTGTGTCCGCCTCCGGCGCGGTTGACGACCGCTATGAACCGTAGGATGCGCCTCCGGCGGAATGGTCGGCTGGGCCGCGATGTCAACGGGCCTGGTAGGTGGCGGTTGCCGCGCGGAGCTCGGTAACCCGCCCGGCACCGCGACCGGCGGAGTCCGCTACGCACCGCGCTCGCATCTGGCGTCAATGGCCGACCCAATGGCCGACCCAATTGCCGACCCCATTGAGGAGCAACCCCCGAATCCCCGGGGCCCACACTCTAGGCCCTTCGCTCAGGTCGGCGGGCCTCGGAGGCAGATGCTCTGTTCCCCCGGTCTGCCCCTCACCCTGTGAAGGGGCAAAGAACACGATGCGGACATGGTGGGGCTCACCCAATGCCACGGTGCCTGAACAAGCCGCTCGCCGTCGTTCAGCGAGCGGCGGGTCCCGTCTGCTGCGGTGGCGTGGGGTGGTCGAAGCAGTAGTAGAGCGTTTGAAACGGACGCCGGAAGTCGGCCACGTCGCCGGCGACCTGTTCAGGAGGGACCTGTTCGACGAGGACCCGGGCGATGAAGTCCGCGATTGACTCCATCTCGGGCTCGCC
>JARLIH010000193.1 GCA_031291845.1 Isosphaeraceae bacterium
ACATCTACGTCCCCTGCGAGATCTGTCACGGTGCCCGGTACAACCGGGACACGCTCGAGGTCACCTTCCGGGGCAAGACGATCGCCGACGTGCTCGGCATGACGGTCGACACCGCACTCGAGCTGTTCACCAGCGTGCCGAAGATCCGCAAGGTGCTACAGACCCTGCACGACGTTGGCCTCGGCTACCTGCCCCTTGGCCAGGCCGCGCCGACGCTTTCCGGGGGGGAAGCTCAGCGCGTGAAGCTGGCGGCCGAGCTGGCCCGTCCCGACACGGGGCGCACGCTCTACATCCTCGACGAGCCGACGACGGGTCTTCATTTCGACGACGTGCGGAAGCTGCTTGCGGTGATCCACCGGCTGGCCGACCTGGGGAACACGGTCGTCATCATCGAGCACAACCTGGAGGTCATCAAGACGGCCGACTGGGTCGTCGACCTCGGCCCCGAGGCGGGCGCGTCGGGGGGAGAAGTCGTGGCGGCCGGTCCGCCGGAAGCGATCGCGGAGGCCAGGAAGAGTCTGACCGGCGCCATCCTCAAGGGCGTGCTCGCCGCCGGTCCTTTCGAGGAGCGCCCGAAGTTCGACCCCAAAGCCGCGGCGAAAAAGGCGCTCGCCGAAGCGAAGGCCAAGCTCGGCGATGACGAGGGCCGGAAGACCCAGCAGCCGTGGGAGCGCGACGGCCGGCGCTGGCACACGCGCGACCGCGTGTCCGCCAACGGCCGCCCGGCGCGCTGGGACGGACGCATCCTCGATCGAGTTGTGGACCGCATCCAAGAGCTGGGCGCGTTCGCGCCGACCGACTGGTCCCAGCGCGCGGCCGTGCGAATCGTGGGGACCGAGAAGGCGAAACACCCCTTCTTCCACGCGACGACCAGCCGCGAGTGGGTCGTCACCCTGCGCTTCCACGTCCCGCGCAACACGTTCAAGGCGGCCGCCCTGGAGCGCCAGCTCAAGCTCGTGCCGTTCCACGAGGCCGCGACGCCCGTCCACTGTGACTCCCCGCGCCTGACCGTGACGGATATCGGCCCCACACAGGAGATTCTGATTCTCTGTCACTCGGCCGAGGATGTCGAAACACCGGCGTTCGACGCATTCCTCGCGCGCGGCGTGGCGGCCTACCTCAAAGAGGATCGGCCGGGCAAGGTCGTGTTCGGGAGCGAGCTGAAGTAAACGAAAGGCCGGCGCATTTCCTTGGGAGTTCCGAGTTACCAAGTTTCGCCCCTGCGGGCATGTGGTGAGTAATCACCGTTGTCGGGGAGGCGTTCCCAAAATCATCCACTCCCCTACTCCCGTCGCTGCGTCCGTTCCTCGTACGGTGATTCCATCTTGGCGCAGCGTCCCAGGTGGTCAATCTCGGGCTGAGAGGCGGGACCGTTTCCCGCCTGCAAAAGAATCGTTCGTTGATGTCGTAACGAAGTTTGTAATGAGGTGAACGACGCGTCTGGCGGTTCCACCGTCAATGCGTCGTTCACGTATGCCTACAACGTTCTGTGCGAAGAGACGGCGATGACCGATGTGTCCGGCAGGACGACGACGCACGGGCCAACGGTGTCCCCTCACGACGAAATCGAGCGGCACACGTCCCAGCGCCCCTGTTCCGGCCGGGCCGCGAGCGCTCCGACGCGGTCGGTGAGTCTGGATTCGCTCGGTTGTCAAAAACTCCTCATTCGATGCCAAACCGCGGGTGCCCTTTCCGAGCGGAGGGGGCATCGCGTATGATTACGCGGGCAGGACGCACTGCGCAACCACGCGCCGCGCGGCACGCAGGAGACCCAAGGGCCGAGTGCCCCGAAGCCGATCATGACTCGACGTACCCGTAGCCGCGAGATCGCGCTCCAAGTGCTGTACCAGACCGAACAGAACGCCGGCACGCCCCCCGAGGAGGTTCGCCGTTTCATCGAGCGCCGCCTGCGCGGAGAGCGGAAGCTCGTGGAGTTCGCTGAAGGCCTGGTGGCTGGGGTCCAGGCCAACCAGCCGCGGATCGACGCCTTGATCTCGGAAGCCGCCGAGAACTGGCGGCTCGACCGGATGGCGGCCATCGACCGCAACATTCTCCGGCTCGGCGCGTACGAGATGCTCTTCTGCCCTGAGGTCCCGACCAAGGTGGCCATCAACGAGTCGCTCGAGCTGGCAAAACGGTACAGCACGGCCCAGTCGAGCCGGTTCGTCAACGGCATCCTCGACCGGCTCCAGGCTGCAGGTGGCACACCGCCGGCCGACGAGCCGGAACCGGCTCGGGATTCGCCGGCCTCACCCACGGTGGAGTAGAGCCCGTGGCGCACCGCACCCGGTCGCCGCACGCGCTCCGGGAACGCCCCGCACGCCGGTCGGGGGCGGCGGACCTGCACGTTCATACCACGCACTCGGACGGCGTCTGCTCCCCCTGCGAGGTCGTCGTCGCCGCCGCGCGCGTTGGCCTTGCAGCCCTCGCGATCACCGATCACGACACCCTTTCCGCCATCGCCATCGCTCGCCCGGAGGCACGCCGGCTCGACCTGGAGCTCGTCGCCGGCATCGAGCTCACGGCCGAACGAGAAGGGCGCGAAATCCACATTCTCGGGCACTTCGTCCGCGACGACGACCCTGGGCTGCTCGCCGCCACGTCCGCCCTGCGCGCAGCGCGCGCCCACCGGTTGGCCGCGATGGCGGCAAGGCTCGCGGAGCTCGGCCTGTGGGTCGACCTCCAGGCGCTCGGGCGTGCCTTTCCGCGGGCGACGCTCGGCCGCCGGCACCTGGCCGACTGGCTTGCCCGCACCGGGCAGGTCGCGGGCCCTCGTGAAGCCTTTATACGATATTTGGGTGATGCCGGGCCGGCAACGGTACCCAAACCGCGCCTCCCCTGGGAGCAGGCGATCGCGCTCGTGCGGAGCGCCGGCGGGGTTGCCGGCCTCGCCCACCCCCCCTATGATCTCCGAGAGATAGCGCTCACGACATTGGCGGAGGCGGGCCTCGGCTCGGTGGAGGTCGCCGGCCCTGGAATCACACCCCGTCTCGGGCGGCGCTGGCGGGACTGGGCCGACCGGCTCGCGCTCGTGCCAATCGCCGGCTCCGACTTCCATGCGAACGACCGCCCTGGGCGCTGGCTCGGCTCCATCGCGACGCCCGCGGCCGACCTTGAACGGTTAAGGAGCCGGGCGAACGGTGATTCGTAACATCGGTGCATTTCACGCACCCAACAACGAACCCGCCGCCTGACGATTAACCCGCACACGTAACCGGCCGAACGAAAGCACAAAAGGACACCGATGGCGATCAAGGGCCTCCTCGAACGGTTCAAAAAAGGGCTCGCGAAGACAGCGCAGCTCTTCAACGTCTCGTCCTGGTTCGGCCGCAAAGTCGACCAGTCCTTTCTCGATGAGCTCGAGGCCAAGCTCATTCAGGCCGACGTCGGCGTGGCCGCGACGGCGAGGATCGTCGATCGTGTCCACGAGACGTACGGAGAGAAAACGGCCGATGAGAGCCTTCTGGAACTCGTCAAGGGCGAACTCAAGGCGCTCCTGGCGGACCCTACGCCGGGGACGTTAGTCCAAGCCCCCCACAAACCCTCCGTCTACCTGATCGCAGGCGTCAACGGATCCGGGAAGACCACTTCGATCGCCAAGCTTGCCCAGCACCTGAAAGACCAGAAAAAGACGATCCTGCTGGCCGCATGCGACACCTTTCGCGCCGCCGCGGCCGACCAGCTTACCGTTTGGGCCGAGCGATCCGGCTCCGACATCGTGAAAGGGGCGCCCGGCGCCGATCCGGCCAGCGTTGCTCATGACGCATGCGATCGAGCGCTCGCCCGCGGCGTCGATGTCCTCATCGTCGATACGGCCGGCCGGCTTCACACCCAACATCACCTGATGCGCGAGCTCGAAAAAGTCCGCGGGGTCCTTCAGCGCAAGATCCCGGGGGCGCCTCACGAGGTCCTCCTCGTGCTCGACGCCACCAACGGGCAGAACGCCATTCGTCAGGCCGAGACGTTCACGAAAAGCATCGGCTGCACAGGCGTCATCCTCACCAAGCTCGACGGCACCGCCAAGGGTGGCGTGGTCGTCGCGATCCGTCAGTCCATCAACTTGCCGGTCAAATTCATCGGCGTCGGCGAGGGGATCGACGACCTTCAGCCCTTCGACGCCGATACGTTTGTGGAGTCGCTGTTCGCGTAAGCACGGAAAATCCTGCGCAGCCTCTTGACATCGAGCGATCCAAGGGCATAAATTCGAGCGCCTCTCTCCTTCCGCCCAAAACGCCGCCCCCGGCACGGGCACTGACACGGGAGCAAGGGGTTCGGATTCGCACTTTTTCCGTCGTTTTTTGCACGAGAACGGCGGACACGCCGCGACGATTCTTGCCGCCGAACTCCTCCAGATCGCTCGATCCTTTTTGTTTTCCTGAGCCAAGTTCCCGCGCTATGATTCCCGCTGCGACGCCGCATAAAACGATTGCTTGCAACCAAATCCACGACTGCATGGATGGTCTAAACTTCGTTCCCGCCATCGGTCATCGCTGCATCTCGGCTTTTCGGAGCAACGTTGTTCGTCGCCGCAATGTGTTCGGACATCGAAACATGCAGCATGCATCGACGGTGTCCAGCGCCGCAGCAATCGTCTCATCTCCACCCGCCCTCATTCCCATCCCCTCGTCCCGTCCCAAGGAGTTGAGCATGCCTACCTTTCCGAGGCGTCGAAGCGTGATGCGGTTACAAGGACGCGCGGGAATCGCGCGGGGGTTCACGCTGATCGAGTTGCTCGTCGTGATTGCGATCATCGCGGTCTTGATCGCGCTGCTGCTGCCCGCGGTGCAGGCGGCGCGAGAGGCGGCGCGACGGGCGCAGTGCGTCAACAACCTGAAGCAGATCGGCCTGGGAATCGCCAACTACGAGAGCAGCACCAACTCTTTACCCACGGGGGCTATCAACGCAAACGTTCTCGAGCAATGTACGGGATATCGGAACGCCAACCTGTTTGAATTCATCATGCCCTACCTGGAGTCGGGCACGCAGTACAATACGATTAATTACAATTACGGCCAGTACGTGTACAACGCGACGGTGAACACGACCGGCCTCTCGACCAAGATCAACGTTTACGTCTGTCCGTCGGACCAACCCGCCTACCCGCTGAACCCCGCCCAGTACATCGGAACTTCGCAAACCTCGTATGGGATGGTGCTCGGGAGCACGGAGATCTTCTTCTACCTCTATGCGAACGCACCGACGACCATGAGCTATTGCGGCCGGATCGCGCCCGACGGTCCGTTCGGCGTCGAGTACACGTATCGGATCGCGGACGTGACTGACGGACTGAGCAATACGCTTTTCTTCGGCGAGACTTCGCGGTTCAAGGGGGAACCGGGCACGTTCGGCTCGGTCCCCAGCTTTTTCAACACGTGGACGACCGCCGGCGGCCTCTGGAACCCAGACGACCTGGGTGGCGTCCGGCCACAGGGCATGGCCTATACGGTGGTGAAAATCAACGCACCGGGCCAGCAGTTCGCGCTCAGCAGCAGCGACGCGTGGTATCCGCTAAGCGGCTACCCGGCGGGAGGCAACCCTCAGAGTTGGTACTTCAACCCCAACGTACCCACATACGGCCAGTTCGGCTTCCGCAGCATGCACCCCGGCGGCGCGAATTTCCTGGCGGGCGACGGCTCCGTGAAGTGGCTCAAAGAGTCGATCAACCTCACCACGTACAGGGGCCTTGGCACGCGGGCCGGTGGCGAGGTCATTAGCAGTGATTCTTACTGATGAGTCTGAACTCGACGAGAGGATAATGATGAATCGGATTTCGTCGTGGCCGGCGATCATCCTCGTCGGCCTCACTATCGGATGCGCGGACAATTCCGGCCCCGGCATTGCCCCGCCGCCGCCGGGCGCGGGAACAGCCGAGACTGCCCCTGCCAAAACCGATAGCCCCACCAAGGGGGGCCGAGCACTCAAGGCCGCCAACATGCCCGGGTTGTCGATCGAGCCGACCGCGAAATAAGCGCGACGTCGATTCATTGCGCCTTCGGGGGGGGCAACGAATCGGGATCGTGGCACAAAAAGAACCTCTGCGCAATGAGAATCCATTGCGCGGAGGTTCGTGTGCAAGTCACGAGCCCACAGAGGGCTCCATTACGCCTCGCTACCGACGGTGTCGAGGCTCTTGCCCGCGTCGGTCGCACCACCGAGCTCCGCCTCCATCTCGCGGAACTCCTTCGACTCGGTCTTGCTCCGCCAGATGGCCCACGCCACGGCCGCGATGCCAACCAGGCCGATGAGATAGAGCACCCAGCCGTGGCCGGACTTCGTCGCGGCCAGGATCGGCGCGATCGCCAGCAA
>JARLIH010000194.1 GCA_031291845.1 Isosphaeraceae bacterium
CGCGCGTTCCGCGCCGCCCTCGACGCGGGCGAGAATGCCCGCGCCGCCCTCCGCGCCGCGGCCGGAGCCGCCGAAGAGGGCGCACGCCGCACCGCCGCAATGACACCCCGGCGGGGCCGCTCAAGCTACCTTGCCGACCGCACCCGGGGACTGCAAGACCCCGGAGCCGTCGCGGTCGCCCTCTGGCTCCGCATCATCGCAATGAACAATTGAACAGATTCCATCACAGAGCATACGGAGATCACAGAGAGAAGACCGAGGGGGAAAGTTCCGTCGCCAAATATGGTCCGTCACAAAAATACGAAGCAAGCAATAAAAACAGAATCAAAAACTCCGGCGTTCTCTTCTTTGTGTCTTTGTGGTGAACTCTCCCTCTTCGCCGGTGTTTCACCCTCTGGTGAAAGCGCTCATCCCATGTATTTCTGGATCAACCCCGCGAGTTCTGTCGTGAATCGGCTACGGGGCAAAACCAGGTTGCAGCCTGCCGCCTTGGCCGCCGCGAGGGCGTCGGTGTCGACGTGCGAGCCAAAGGCGATAAAGGTCGTGCCGGGCCCGGCTTGGGCGATGAAGGCGGTCAGGGCGGGAACGCTCACAAGCGAGCCGGCCGCGAGGTCGACGAAGACGACGGTCGGGCGCCACTGCCCGATCATTTCCGTCGCCAGCGCCGTATTGCCCGCCACGAGCACCCGGCGGCCGAGTTCCCGCGCTGTGCCCGTGATCTTTGAGGTGAAGAGCAGATCGCGGCTCAAAAGAAGTCCTGTGACCTCGGCCCTCGCCGCTCCGAAGCGCTCCGCGGCCCAGTCCGGCGTGATGTCGGCCAGCGTGGGCACGACGGCGTCAGCACCGGCGGCGCGGAGCTCAGGATCCGTGTAGGTGTGGAGTACGGCCACGGCGAGCATCCGGGCGGCCTTGGCCGACTCGACCCCGGCGAGGCTGTCTTCAATCACGAGACAGTGCGCCGGCTCCAGGTCGGCACCGGTGCGGGCGCGGAGCGCGTCGAGCGCGAGAAGGTAGCCCTGGGGGTCGGGTTTGCAGCGGGTCGTGTCCTCGGCCGCGATTATGGAGGGAACCAGGTCCCGGCATTCGAGGCGGTCCAATGCGAACTCGATCTCGGCGCGGAGCGCTCCGGAGCAGATCGCGAGGGGCCAGCGGGCGGCGAGCGAACGCACGCAATCCGCCGCCCCCGGGAAGATCCGGAGACCCGTCTCGGCCGCCGCCGCGTAGCGTGCGGCCTTGCGGGCGATCAGCGATTCGACGCGAGCTCGCGAGGCGTCCTGGCCAGCTTCCCCCAGCGCAACCTCGAAGCAGCCCCGGTCGTCGTAGCCAAGATAGCGGGCGTGGTACTCCTCGTCGGTCAGGAAAATCCCTTCCTCGGCGAGGACTGCGCGCAACAGCTCACAATGGACATGCTCGTCGTCGACGAGCACGCCATTGAAGTCGAAGATGACAGCCCGGACCTGCTCGACGTCCCGCAGCTTCCCGGAGGCCGGCGCACCGGTCATATCGCTTCGGGACCGCGCTCGCCGGTACGGATGCGGATGCAGTCGTCCATCGGAAGGATGAAGATCTTGCCGTCGCCGATCTTGCCGTCGGGACCGCTACGGCCGGCCTGGATGATCGCGTTGACCGTCGGCTCGACGAAATCCTCGTTCACTGCGATCTGCAACTCGATCTTGCGCAGCAGGTTCACGGTGAACTCGTGCCCGCGATAAACTTCGGTGTAGCCTTTTTGACGTCCGAAGCCTTGTACGTCCATGACCGTCAGACGGAAAACCTCCACGTGGGAGAGGGCTTCCTTGACGGCCTCGAGCTTGGTCGGCTGGATCAACGCGATGATCAGTTTCATTGGGCATCCCGCTCGCCCGGGTGCCTTGGTTCGTGGCCAGCGCGTCGAGCCGGACACGAAGGCACCGGGGCCTTGTAGTGGAAACTCCCTGGCACCATCCAATTGTGACGAAAAGGGCCACCACGTCAACAAAAAAAGCCGGAGGATCCCGCGAGAGAGTGGGCGCGGGGGGGCCGCGAGCGAGCGAAAACGGCACTCCGGACGAACGGAACGACGAACGATCGACCTCCTGAGCACGCTTGGAATCACCCAAAGTCGGGCGGCTCCAATCTCTCGGGGGTCGATCAGAGCTGTCGCAGGAAGGCGACCAGGTCCTGCTTCTCCTGCCCGTTGAGCTGCACGCCGAGCACCAGGTTGAAGAACTCGACCGTGTCTTCGAGCGTCAGGCAGCGGCCGTCGTGCATGTAGGGGGGACTGTCCTTGATTCCCCGTAGCGTGAATGCCTTGATCGGTCCGTCCCCCGGCTCGTCGAGGAACCGTTCCAGGTGCAAGTCGTGCATCTGATTGTCAAGGAACGACGGCGCCGGGTGGCAGGCCGCACACTGGGCCTTGCCGTAGAACAGCTTCTCCCCGCGCAGCTCGCTCGCGGTCGCCTTCGACGGGTCGAGCGCCCCGGTCACGGTCAGCTTGGGCGCGGGGGGGAAGTCGAGCATGTTCTGCATCTGGGCCATGTGCGAGACCTGGATCCGGTTGAAGATCGTGAATCCCTTTTTGATCGCGTGAATCTCATCGCCGTTGAAATAGGCCGTGCGGCTCTCGAACTCGGTAAAGTCCTCGACCGAGCGCAAGCTACGCTTCGAGCCATGGATCTGCTGGTTGAACAGCCCGCGCAGGCTCACCGTGTCGAGCCGAAATCGGCGCTGTTCGGGACGGGTGTCCGGGTTCAGGTGGAACTGGCCCGTGGTGTGACCGTTCACGTGACAGTCGAAACAGGTGACCCCAAGGCTCGGGCTGGCCGACTTGCGGTCGTCCGTGGGGTTGAATTCTTCCTGAGGCACGGGCGTCAACAGCAGCCGCAAGCCGTCGAGCTGCACCGGCGTCAGGATGTCCTTGAACAGGCGGTAATAGTTGTTGATCGACACGACTTCACCGCGCGAGACGTCGCCCAGCTCAGGCCGGTTCTGCAGGAAGATGGCCGGGGGAAACTCAGGCAGGAACGCGTCGGGCAGGTCGTAATCGATGTCGAATCGCTCCAGCCGCGGGAACATCGCGATCTGCACCTTCGGGAAGACTTGACCGCCGGGCGTCTGTTTCGGGTGCGGCAGCGACGGGTAAGGAAAGGTCCCCTTGGCCTTGACCTCGTCGGGCGCTGTCTTGGCCAGGGCGTCCCAGGTCAGCCCCTGGGCCAACCTCGCGGTCGGTCCGACGGGCAGGGGTTTGCCGCGCGACATTTTGGCCTGCGGGTCGAGCCTGGGCTGGAGGTTGTATCGGCTTTCGAGCAGCGTGCGCTGCTTGGCCATGACGCCCGCCTTCGCCGCGACGTCCGCCGTCATGATCTCCTCAAAGGTCATCATGGGCCGCTTTGAGTTGAGCGGATCGCGATAGAAGTCGAATCCCTGGATTTCCCCCTCTTCCGGCTGGCCCTTGAACGCTGGCGATGAGGGTTTGGCCTTCGTCGCCGCGAAGACGTCGGAAGCGTCGTGCGCACTCTTTTTCTGCTCGGGGCGCTCGATCACGACCGCGCGAGGCGTCTGGGCTTCGACCACGGCATCGGCGGGCGGAGCCTGCTTTGCGTCTTGCGCGGCGACCGCCGCCGTCGACACCAGGCCGCTGCACAGGGCGGCTATCCCCAAAAGCACAAACGGGGGGCGATGGCAATGCATGGTTGTGACCTCATCTGACCCATGAAGATGCTCGTGAAGACACGGGTGAGAAGGTTTTCGGTGCAAAGGCCGTGCCTCTGTCGGCCCCCGTGGCGTAGGTCACCCCATCAGGGCGGCAGCCCACCACCGCCTTCGGCGCGGGCTTACCCTGCGCGGTGGGTCCGGGCGCGGTCGGGCTGACCCATCCTACGGCAAACGGCGCCTGCCCAGGGCTTCCTTACTCGTAGGCGATGCGCGACAAGCCCCACTCTGGAAACTTCGTACCAGGTGTCGTGTTGAAGGTGTTTTGATTAACGACGGTCATCGCGACCGCGAGCCACGCAGCCACTCTCGCGCGTTCACAGGTCCCCCTTCTGCTGCGCCCGGCGGTACGCGATCGTGCCGACGAACCAAAGGACGAGCCCGCAAGCGAGTCCGGCTTGAAAGACGCGATAGAGCGGCACGCCGAGCACAAGCTCCGGCTCGGCTGCGTTCCGTCGCGCTAACGAGAGGATGCCCAGCATGCAGACAGCCTCGACGATCAGGCCGAGGCGGCGGACATTGGCCGCGGTCGTAGGACCCATGAAGCGCTCCGCGAAAAACGTCAGATCGGGGGCAATTCGTACCCGCGCCTCGCCTCGCGCGTCAGGAGGGTGTTGGCCTCGGGGTCGTTCTTGAACGTCTCGGTCGTCTCGTCCCAGTGAAGCTTGCGGCCGAGGCGATAGGCGATGTTGCCGAGGTGGCAGGTGTTGGTCGAGCGGTGCGCGATCTCGATATCACAGGTGGGGCGTGCGCGCGTCTTCAGGCAGTCGAGGAAGTTGGCGACGTGCACGGGTACGCCGTCGTCCTTGGCCTTGACCTGCTCGGCCTTGAGGTCGATCTGCCGCAACGGGCGGTCCCCCTGCGCCAGCTTGATGCCGTAGGGAAGGATGATCTTCTCGGGGATGATTTCGTGCCCGCTCCGATCGAGCAAGAGGCTGCCGTCCGTGCCGCAGAAGAGGATGCCGTATTCGTGTCCATTGAACTTCAGGCCGTTCCCTTTCCGCATCGAATAGGTCAGCGTGCAGCCGGGGAAGTCGTAGACAACCTGAAGCGTGTCGGGCGTGTCGCGGTTGTCGTCGGAAGTGAAAATGCCCCCCGACGTGTAGACCGACTGCGGCCCCTTGGCATCAAGTGCCCACAGCACGATGTCGTTCAGGTGAACGCCCCAGTCGCTCATCATGCCGCCGGCGTAATCGAAGAACCAGCGGAAGAGCAGGTGGAAGCGGTTCGGGTTGAACGGACGCGCCGGCGCGGGGCCGAGCCAGCGGTCGTAATCGACGTGAGCCGGCGGGTTCGTGTCGGTCGGACGGCCGATGCCAACCGGGCTAATGTTCTCGAAGTTCCAGGTCTGGACCCAAAAGATCTTGCCGAGCTTGCCCGAACGGACGGTTTCGACGGCCTGCTGGAAGTTCGTGGACGACCGCTGCTGGGTGCCGACGGCCATGACCTTGTTGTACTTCCGTGCTGCGCGGATCATGGCCTGGCCTTCGGCCACGTTGTGGCCGACGGGCTTTTCGACGTACACGTCCTTGCCCGCCATCACCGCGTGGATGGCCGGCAGGGCATGCCAGTGGTCCGGGGTGGCGATCACGACGGCGTCGATGTTCGGGTCTTCGAGAATGGCCCGATAGTCGCGGGCCGTCTTGACGTCGTGCCCCTTGGCCCGCTTGACCGCCTCGGCCGTCTCGGTGGCGTGGCGGTCGTCGACGTCCACAACGGCCACGAAGTCGACGTCGGGCCTCGGCAGAAACGCCCCCAGGAGTTGATTGCCCCGGCTCCCCGCCCCGATTAGCGCGAGCCGTACCTTGTCGTTCGCGGCCGCCGACGCGCTCACGCCGGTCGCCGCCAAGGCCGCCAGGGCGGCCGAGCTTTCCACGAACCCGCGCCTCGTGATGCGATCGCTCGCCATCGGAGTTCCTTCCCGTCGTCTCAAGGACTTGCGCTGTTCTCCCGGTGTTTCGCCGCACGACCGAGACGATCGTACCTCGTCAACGGCGACATCGCCAGTGGGGGGCTCGGAGGGCCTTGCCGGGCGATCATGGCTGCCGCCGGGCCGTCGGGATCCTGTGCGCGGCACGGGCTCGCGCGACTCACCTCGTCACCCTGTTGCGATTCTGCTAGTCTCACAAGGGAGGCCTACGATCGCATCGAGAGAATGATTTTTTTGGGGGGAAGGACGCCGCATTATGGCCCCGGACGACACGGCCGACCAGGTCGTCGAGTTAGAGCGAACGCTCGGCCTCAGATGGGAGAGCATCCGTGGCGCCCGAGAACGGGCTTTTGACCTGAGACGACGCTTACAAGCGGCGATCGCGCCTCTCGTCCCCGAGGACGCAAGCGTTGTCGTATTCGGCTCGCTCGCGAGAAACGAATTCACCTCTGGGAGCGATATTGACTGGACACTTCTGGTTGACGGGTTGGCCAATCCCAGACATCACGACGATTCACTGACCATTGATGACCGCGTGCGCGAGTTTGGCAAAGGCCCCGGCGAGAGGGAACGTTCGGCGGCCTCGCGTTTAGCCACGATCTGATTCATAAAATCGGGGGCAATGACGACACGAACCGCAATACGACACAAAGAATACTTCTCCTGCTGGAGTCGGCCGTAATCGGGCCGGCCGACGCCTATGAGAGGACTATCCGGAACATTTTGAAACGGTACGTTATCGAAGACTATGGCTGGCAGCATCACAGCGGCCCCTTCAACGTACCGCGCTTCCTTCAGAACGACATCGCCCGATACTGGCGTACTGTGGCCGTGGATTTCGCCTATAAGAGACGACAGCGGCGGGGTAATGGGTGGGCACTTCGGACGGTTAAGTTGAGGCTCTCTCGAAAACTGACGTTCGTTGCCGGCTTGCTCGCCTGCTTCAGTTGCGCGACCAGCGCATCACTCGGAGAAGACACACTATCCCCCGCCGAGTTGGCCTCGACGCACCCGATCGTCGGACACCTTTCCAGTTACTTGCAGAAGACGCCTCTGGAGATCGTCGCCAGCACAGTGTTGGAGCACGAACCCTTGCGCGCGGCGGCGGCCCAACTCTTCGAAAGCTACGACGCCTTCTTGGCGTTGATTGGTGACCCCGGTAAGCGACAACATCTCGAGGACCTGGCTCCCGCCGACGCCTCTTCAGACGCGCTTTACCAGGACGCGCGCGCCATCAGCCACACATTTCAGGCCGCGCTCGACCGAATTTTCCTGGAAGACAACGGCACGGAACTCGCCCGGCTGTCGAAGACCTACGGAGTTTTTTGATGCGACCGATAGGATTCTCAACCGGCGCCCTGGCCCGAGGCGACTTTCGGCTCGCTCTTCAGATCCTCAAGGCGACCTGTACCGATGCCGTTGAACTGTCTGCCTTGCGCACCGAAGAGCTCACACACCTGGCCGAAACCGTTGACTCCTTGGACCTTTCTCAATTCCGGCATATCTCGGTCCATGCGCCCAGCAAGTTCGCGGCGCGGGATGAGACGGCAATTATTCGCCGTCTTGAGTTCTGTCTGCGGCGCAGATGGCCGGTAGTGATCCATCCCGACGCCATCATCTCCTTTTCCTGCTGGCGAGACTTCGGAGACCTTTTGCTCGTCGAGAACATGGACAAGCGTAAACCCGTCGGCCGTTCCGTCCCGGAGTTGAAGCGCGTCTTCGACGTCCTGCCCGAGGCCCGCCTGTGCTTCGACATCGCGCATGCCCGCCAATTCGACAGCTCGATGACAGAATCGTATTTAATCGTCAAAACATTTTCACGAATAATCTCCCAAATCCATATTAGCGAGGTAGACACTCGCAGCAGACACGTTCGGATCTCGCCTAGCGCGATGCGGGATTACCAGGAGATTGCCTCCCTTATACCTCCCGCGGTGCCTCTTATACTGGAGTCGTCGATTTCCGCTCACGACTTGGCGGCGGAAATACAGAGCGCCCTTGATTCAGTCACTCTATCGGGTACGTCCCACGGCGAAGAGAGACACCGAGTCGGAACCGTTTGCGTTTAGGCGGGTCGATTGGTGTCACTCGTGCACGTGCAACGAGAGAAGGCGCGACACCGCCGCATTTCGGCGTTTCGATCCTCAGCGCTCCGGTTCGATGACCCCCTGGCGCTGGAGCCGACGGCTGATCAGCCAGCAGCACGTCGCCCAGACCAGGCCCGCCATCCAGCCGGCCAGCACGTCGGTCGGGTAGTGGACCCCCATGTAGATTCGACTGGCACCCACCAGGCCGGTCAACAGAATCGCGACCGCCAGGACGTAGAACTTGAGCCGGCGCTCGAGGAAGACGCGCGTCATCAAGGCGCCGAGCGTCAAATAAACGACTGCCGACATCATCGAGTGACCGCTCGGAAAGCTGGAATGGTACGCCTGCATCAGGTGGGGAACCACGTCCGGCCGGGGACGGCGGTAGAAGGCCTTGAGCGCAGAGCTCAGGGCAAAGCCGCTGGCCGTGGCTCCGAGCACGAGCCAGAGTGTGCCGAATCGACGGTCGAGCCAGAGGAACCCAGCAGCCGCTGCGCTGACCAGCACGAGGACCGCGACGCTCCCCAGCGCCGTGATGTCCCGCCCCGCTTCCTCCATCCAAGGAGGACCGATCGGCACCGCGGGATTGTCGGGCCTGCGCAGGTCGCGAATGATGCGCTCGTCGAAGCGCAGGGTGTCCCCCTCCAGCACCTCGTCGGCCAGCTTGAGGAAGCCCCACGACCCCGCCGTGATCACGAAGAGACCCACGAGCACAACCAGTTCGTGACCGCCGAGCCACTCGATCACCCATCTCAAGGAATGACGCATCGGTCAGAGCCCTTCTCGGCGGTTTCACGGCGTGCATGTGCAGCCAGGTCGTAGCGCCGGCGTTGGGAACCGTTCACGGATCACTCGAACGGCACTTTCGTAGCAGTTTTCTTGCCGATCGATCGACCGGGCCGTTCGAGCTTCCGCAAATTGTCGCGGCGCCTGCCGCCGTCAGGCGAAGTGCGCCCCCCGGGCCTCGAGGTACACCGCGTAAAGCGACTGGCTGGCGGCCATGAACAACCGGTTCCGCTTCGGTCCCCCGAAGCAGACGTTCGCGCAAATCTCCGGCAGGAGGATCAAACCGATCCGAACCCCGTCGGGAGCGAAGACGTGAACGCCGTCATAGCCCGGGCCGACCCAGCCCGCGCCGGCGTAGACGTTCCCCTCGGTGTCGGCGCGGATGCCGTCGGCGAAGCCGGCCTTCACACCGTCGGGCATCGCCATTTTCATCGAGACGAACTCGCGGCCACGGGCGAGCTTGACGCCGTCGACAACGTCGTAGGCACGGATGTTGCGCGGAGCGTCCGGGTAATGGGACGCGCCGGTGTCGGCGACGTACAACGTCTTGTAGTCGGGCGAAAAGCAGAGGCCGTTGGGCTTGAACAGCTCGTCGGTAACCCTCGCAACCGCGCGCGAGCTCGGGTCGATGCGATAGACGGCTTCCTTGAGCTCGAGGGGGGCCTTGTTTCCCTCGTAGTCGAGGAGCGAGCCGTAACCGGGGTCGGTGAACCAGATGCCGCCGTCGGGGTGGACGACCGGATCGTTCGGCGCGTTGAGGGGCTTGCCGTTGTAGCGGTCGGCCAGCACGGTCACCTTGCCGTCATACTCGTAGCGCACCACGCGTCGGTTGCCGTGCTCGCACGAGATCTGCCGCCCTTCGCGGTCGAACGTATTGCCGTTGGAGTTGCCGGCAGGGTGCCGGATGACGCTCACGTGGCCGTCGTCCTCGATCCAACGGACCTGGACGTCGTTGGGAATGTCGGACCAGACGAGGTACTTGCCGACGCCGTTCCAGGCCGGGCCTTCGGCCCAGAGCATGCCCGTGTGGAGGCGCTGGATCGGGGCGTTGCCGATCTTGATCTTGGCGAAGCGCTTGTCGAGGACGACGATGTCCGGGTCGGGATAGCGGACAGGCTCCGCGCCGGGCGCGTAGCTGCGAGGTGCCGGCGGCACGCCGGCGGGGGTCTGCGCATTGGCCGCCTTGCCGGCCAACCAAGCCGTCGTGCCGACCGCGGCCGCGAGAAACGTCCGCCTGTCGGACGCCCCGAGCGTTCGTTCGTGCTTTCTCCCCTGAGACAGTCCCTGGCTCTGGCTCATCGCTGTTGACCTCGTCTTTCTCTTGGCTGTCGAACGTTGACCAACCCGCGCCATCGCGCCGCGGGGCGTTCCGGCGACGCATGGTAACGCGTGCGCGAGACGGAGGCGATGGACCACGGCCAGGAGGTTGCTCCCAAGAAGGCGTTCCGGGAGCCGAAGTCCCTGTCAACGCTGGGGCGAGATGACGCACGGACATCTCCCACCGATCCGCGACGGCGCCGCCGCCGGCCGAGAACGGAGCGGCGGGCGATTAGCAGGACTGCCGAATCAAGGCTTTTTTCGCTTGTAGACAAGGTACAGGAACGCCTTGCCCCTCTTCGTCGTGAATTCCTCGGGTCTGTTCTCGCCGGGTCGGGCAAAGCAAAGTCTTAATGTGTCGCCGTCAACTTCATAGATTCCAGGAACCGTTTGGTCCTCGAACGGCCCATTCTGGTCCCAGGTATTGATCGCTTTGAGTTTTCGTGACGACGCGAGCGTCACGATGCACCGTCGCCGCACCGTTTTGCCGGCCCGCAGAGTCAGCTCGTTGCCCCGATATTCGCAGTTCCATTCCTTGAAGTTTTCGGGAGGCACCGCTTCGCCTTCGGACTCCATCGTCACCAAGGCCCAGGTGCCTTGGAGCTTGGCGAGGTCCGAATCATCGGCGGCGTCGGCAGTCAGGAGCAGTGCCGCTCCCAGCGCGAGCAGAGTGGACATCGTCGCATCCTCACAGAGTTGGTTGGGGCGGCTTCGCGACCGACGACGTGACTCTACCAGAGTTCTTGCCGTCAATCGACCCGATCGTCAGGCGGCGACCCGTGTCAACCTGGAGCGAATCGGTGCCTTGCAAGGCTCGCACGCCAAGGAATGCAGCACGTTCCCGCACTCGTCGCCCGTGCGCCCTCCGCGGACCTTGTCCTGCCAGCCGAGCCATCGCCGCAACGATTCCTCCCAGCCTCGCTTCGACACAAAAACTTGCAGCACTGTCCATCATCTAGGCGACCATGCCCAGATGTGAGGCATGAAATTCTGCAAGGGGGCCTACGCCGAACACGAATTGACAAACGCTCTGTGAACGTGGCCGGCGCCGAGGTGCTTCGACCGCTGTGTGCACTTCACCCCATTCGGTCCTTAACGTTCTGCCTTATCGGGTCTTCGGACTCGGCGTGGGCCGCCGATACAGGTTCCTCGTCCGACCCACCAATTCGGCCGTTGGTCGAGCGAAGAAAAGCAAACGGCCTTTGGCACGGGGTGTGCCAAATTTCGGAATGATGCGCATCAGCAAAGCAGAGGTCTTGGTTTTTTCCCCGATCACATCCTTTGATTTGACAGTGATGATGGTCCGCGCGTGACCCGGGTCGATGGTTCTTCCCTGCGCCAGGAGGTACGTCCTGAGATGACACCTATCGTGAACGCAACGCCCGACTCCCAGCCGTTGACCCTCGATGAGATCAGTCGCCTGATCTCCCAGAAGGGCCGGCCCGAGGAGACGCTCGAAAACCTGGTGCGCTTGATCCGGGACCGATTCGAGACCGACGTCTGTTCGGTCTACCTGATCGAGCCCGACCGGATGACGCTCGTGCTGGCGGCAACCGTCGGCCTGCGGCCGGAAAGCGTCGGGCAGGTGCGGATGCGGACCGACGAGGGCCTGGCGGGGCTCGTGGCCGAGGAACTGCGCCCGATTCTGGTAGAGGACGCGCCGCGGCACGCCCGGTTCAAGTACTTCCGGGAATCGGGCGAGGACCCGTACCACTCGTTCCTCGGCGTCCCGCTGGTCGACCAGGGGGTGATCCAGGGGGTCCTGGTCGTGCAGACGGCCCAGTCACGCGCGTTTACGCGCGAGGAGGTGGCCGAGCTCGCCGCCACGGCCGCCCAGCTCGGACCGATCGTCTCCGAGGTCCGGGCGCTCGAACAGTTCATCGCGCCGACGTATGAGCGGATCTGGTCGCTCGCGCGCAACCTCTGGTGGAGCTGGGACCCGGAGGCCACGAGCCTCTTCCATGAAATCGACCCCGAGCGCTGGCGCGAGCTGTCGCACAACCCGGTCGCCTTGCTCTCGCAGGTCACGCTCGAGCAGCTCGAACAGCGCGCGGGGGAGCGGGTGCTGCACAGCCGCCTGAACTATGCGTACCGGCGGCTGCAGGAGTACCTCAAGTCGTCGCGCACCTGGGGGGCGACCCATTGCGGCGTCCTGAAGGCCCGGCCGGTCGCTTACTTCTCGGCCGAGTTCGGGCTGCACGAGAGCCTGCCGATCTACTCCGGCGGACTGGGCATCCTGGCGGGGGACCACGTCAAGAGCGCGAGCGACCTGGGCGTCCCCCTCGTGGGCGTCGGCCTGTTCTACGCGCAGGGATACTTCCGCCAGCACCTCGACGCCTCGGGGTGGCAGAACGAAGACTATCTCGACGTCGACACCAAGCTCTTGCCCCTGGAGCTGCTCATCGGGCCGGACCACCGGGCCGTGACCGTCGCGGTCGAGACGCGCGGCACGACGATCTCGGCCCGCGTGTGGAAGGCCACGGTCGGGCGCAACACGCTGCTCTTGCTCGACTCGGACGTCGAATCGAACGCCCCGGAGGACCGCCAGCTCACCGCGCGGCTTTACGGCGGCGACACGCGCGTGCGCATCCGTCAGGAGCTGCTGCTGGGCGTCGGCGGCGTGCGGGCGCTGCGGGCCTTGAACATCCACCCGGGCGTACTGCACCTGAACGAGGGCCATAGCGCCTTCGCCGGCCTGGAGATGATCCGGTCCCGGATGAAGACCGAGGGCCTCGGCTTCGACGAGGCGCTGCGGCGTGTGTCGACCCAGACCGTCTTCACCACGCACACCCCCGTGCCGGCCGGCCACGACCGGTTCTCTCCCGAGCTGATCGAGGAGCACCTCGGGCCGCTCCGCGACGCGATGGGGATCATGCCCGAGACCTTGATGGGCCTGGGCCGGGTCTCAGCGCACAATCCTTATGAGGACTTCTGCATGACCGTCCTCGCGCTCAAGACCTCGCGCCGGGCCAACGCGGTCTCCTCGCTGCACGGCCAGGTCTCGCGGGCCATGTGGACGAACCTGTTCCCCGGCCGGTTGGAGGAAGAGGTGCCGATCGGGCACATCACGAACGGCGTCCACGTCGGCACCTGGCTCGCCCCCCAGATGCGCGGGCTCTACGACCGCCACCTGGGAGCCGACTGGGCCAGGCGCAGCGGCGAGCCGGACGTCTGGGAAGGGATCGTCGGCGTCGACGACGGCGAGCTCTGGGAAACGCACCAGGTGCTCAAGTCGCGCCTTCTCGCCTTCGCTCGCCAGCGCGCCGTCGCGCAGGCCGAACGGCGGGGCGAGCCGAAGGCGAACGTCGACCGCTGCCGCCGCGTGCTCAGCCTCGATGCGCTGACGATCGGGTTCGCCCGGCGCTTCGCGACCTACAAGCGCGCCAACCTGCTGTTCAGCGACCTCGAGCTGATCGCGTCCCTGATCAACGACCCGCAGCTCCCCGTGCAGCTCGTCTTCGCCGGCAAGGCCCACCCGCTCGACCAGCCGGGCAAGCAGGTGCTCCGGCAGATCGCCGAGTTCGGCCGCGACCCTCAGTTCGCCGGCAAGGTCGTGTTCATCGAGGACTACGACATGAACGTGGCCCGGCACCTCGTGCAAGGGGTGGACGTCTGGCTCAACAACCCGAGGCGCCCGCTCGAAGCCTCCGGCACGAGCGGCCAGAAGGTCGTGCTCAACGGTGGGCTCAACCTCTCGGTGCTCGACGGCTGGTGGGCCGAAGCCTATGATGGCACCAACGGCTTCGCCATCGGCCTGGGGGAAACGCACAGCGTGACCGAGACGCACGACCAGATGGACGCCGATGCGCTTTATCGGGCGGTCAGCGAAGAGGTGATCCCGCTCTATTACGACCGCGACCGCGACGGGCTGCCTCGCGGCTGGATCGCCCGCATGAAGGCCGCGATCCGCTCGATGGGCTGGCGCTTCAACGCCGACCGGATGGTCATGGACTACGTCCTCAAGTGCTACGTCCCCGCCGCCGGTGGCACGTCGAGCGATATGAGCCGGGTCTGAGGTGGAGAGCCGCACCCCATGTAGGGCCGGTCATCGCCGGCCGACGATCGGCCCGCAATGGCCGGCCCTACATTCTTCGGTGGGTGAAGCGCCGCCCAATCGCGGCTTGGGGAGCTCGGCACTCTCAGGAAACGAGAATCCGGGGCAACGCGTAGACCAGAAGCGCGGCGGGAGAATTCATGCCACCGACGGTCCAAGAAGCTCTTAGTGTCGACATCCACCTCCTCGGCGACATGCTCGGCACGACCATTCGCCGCCTCGCGGGAGAAGAGACGTACGCGCTGGTCGAAGAGGTCCGCGCGGCGGCCAAGGAACTGCGCGCCGACCCGTCGCTCGACGAGGCCCGGAAGCTTCGGGACCGACTCGCCGGTCTCGACGTCGCCAAGCTCCGGGCTTTGATCCGAGCGTTCAGCACGTACTTCGACCTGATCAACCTCGCGGAGCAGCAAGCGCGCGTCCGGGCCTTGCGGGAACGCGAGTCGGGCGATACGCCGCTCGCGGAGTCGCCCGAAGCCGCGCTTCGGCTGCTGCGCCTGCGCGGCGTGGAGGCCGGCGAGCTCGAAGACCATCTGAGCCGCGCCCTGGTCGTGCCGGTCTTCACCGCGCACCCGAGCGAGGCCCGGCGGCGGACGATCCTCGAGAAGCTCACGGCGATCGCCCGGCAACTCGACCGCCTCGCACACGGCGACCCGCTGCCCGTCGAGCGGGCGGAAGCGCTGGCGGAGATCGCCGAGGAAATCGAGGCCCTCTGGCTCTCGGAGACCGTGCGCGCAGCACGGCCGAGCGTCCGCGATGAGGTACGGCAGGGGCTTCGCGTCGTCGAGTCCAGCCTTTTTAACGTGGTCCCTCGCGTCTACCAGCAACTCGAGGCGAGCCTCGACCGCGTCTACCCGGGGCGATCGTGGCATGTCCCGCCGTTCTTGACGTTCGGCTCCTGGATCGGCGGCGACCGCGACGGCCACCCCGGCGTCACGCACCAGGTGACGATCGAGGCCGTCCGCGAGCAACAGGAAGCGGTCCTGCGCCACTACCTCGCGCGCATGGACGACCTCTGGCGGCGGCTCAGCCATTCGGACCGGATCATCACTCCGGGAACGGCGTTCCTGGACTCGCTCGCGCGCGATGCCACGCTCCTGCCCGAGGTCGCGGGCTCTCCGGCCCACGAGCCGTACCGCGCCAAGTGCCGGATGATCTCGGCGAAGCTGCGCAGGACGCTCGAGTACCTGCGGACGCTCACCCTGCGCTGGGCCGACGACGCGCCCGAGCCGCCGCGCGGCGTCTATCTCGGCCAGCGGGAATTGCTCGACGACCTCTGGTTGATCGCCAAGGACCTCGAACACGCCGGCGCCGCCGGCGCCGCGAAGGGAGCCGTGCGCGACGTGATCCGGCTGGTCGAGGTCTTCGGCGTCCACCTGATGACCCTCGACCTGCGCCAGCACAGCGGTGCGCACATGCGGGCGCTCGACGAGATCTTCCGCCGCGCGAGCGTGCACGACAGCTACGCCACGCTCGATCCCGAGGCGCGCTGGGACCTGCTCGCGGCCGAGCTGGAGCAAACGCGCCCCCTGGTCCCGGCCCGGCCGGAGTTCTCGGACGAAACGAACGAGGTGATCCGGACGTTTCGCACGGCCGCGGCCCTGCTCGAGCAACAATGCCCCGAGGCCCTGCGAACGTACATCATCAGTTCCACGACCGAGCCGGGCCACCTGCTCGAGGTGCTGCTGCTGGCGCGCGAAGCCCGGCTGTTCCGTCCCGAGGAGAAGATCAGCCGCCTCGACATCGTGCCCCTGTTCGAGGCCCTCGAGCCCCTGCGCGACGCGCCGGCGATCATGCGCCGGCTGTTCGAGCTGCCGGTCTATCGGCAACACCTGGCGCTGCGCGGGGACATCCAGGAAGTGATGATCGGCTACTCCGACAGCAACAA
>JARLIH010000195.1 GCA_031291845.1 Isosphaeraceae bacterium
GAGGGCGCCCAAATTTTCCTTGCCCGATCTTGCCGGAAACATTCACGAGCTCCAGTCGATGCGCGGGAGCTTTCTGCTCCTCAACTTCTGGGCAACAACCGCACCGCTTTCCCTGGAGCAGTTGCGGCTTCTCCATCGGCACAGTGCCGCGCTGGCCGCAAGGCCGGCCGCGCTCCAGTTCTACAGAACGCTCAATAGCGCGAATCGCTACGCGATCCTGTATCGGATCCAGGACGCGAAGCGCCCCGAAACCAGAGCGGCACGCATCGCGAAGTTCGCGGCGATGCTGGATCGCGGTGAGAAGATCTACCCGTAGCCCCGCTCGATCACAGGTCGGCCCGAGACGACCCGGATCGCTCGCCACGATACTGGGTCGGCCGAGGAGACTTGGGATCGTCGTCCTGACGCCCCACCTCCGCGACTGAGGGTGACTGGTGTGACCGGAGACGCGACGTTCGGATCGGGGTCCATCCCGAGCAGCGCGAATCTCGCGGCGCTCGCCCACGTGCGAGCGCAGGCGGAACGCACGCGTCGTCGCGACGAGGCGCGGATCCGCGACGTGCTGCGCGCCCACGGAATCTCGGCTGACATTGACGAGCTGTCGGCGGGTCTACGCCACGTCGCCACCGTGACCATCAACTTCCATCCCGATCGCGTGGCGGGCGACGGTCAAGCGGTCGCCGACGCACTGCGGACCGACGGGGTCTACCGGAGCCAGTTTGAGACGCGGATCTCGAACGGCGGCCTCACTGCCTATCCGGGGGGCGAACGCGACCAATGGGAGGAGCGGCTGTTCGCGGGCGCGTATCAGGCACCCGGCGTCCGTGCCGAAGAGCGGCCGCGGTACGGCGGTCTCGATCTCTTGAACCTCGCCAATGGGGCAAGCCCGAGGTTCGGCTCCTGTCACCTCCGCCTCGGAACCGCGGCGCTGACCCGCTCGACGCTCTTCGTCGGCGACAGTGTTGCGCTCCTCGGCGACGGTGGAGTGATCGACCGCCTCGAACCGGTTCTCGCCGGGATCTTGGAGCGCGTCGCCAGAGGCGATGACTTTGGGCGACCGTTGAGCGTCGCGTCGCTCGTCACCCGGCTGCTGGACCCCGAGCGCGGCCAGATGGCACCTGCCATGAGCCACGCGCTCGACGACTACGTCGAGGCGCAGATCCACGGCCCGATCACGCTGGACACCGATGTCGACGAGCTTGTACTCGATCCGTCGTTCAAAGACACCTCGACTGGATTCGCCCTTGTCGAGGCAGCCCGGCGACACGGCAGCACGGTGCGCTGGAACGCTGGCAGCCAGCTCACGGCCGACGAGATCCCATCTCAGGCGTCGCCGTTCCCGGAGCCGAGGCGGTGGCGGGAGTTCTGCGCCGATGGCCGAGCGGCAGCGTTCGCTCGCTCAGTCATTGACCGTTTCGGGGCCGATGGAGCACACCTCGACGCGGCCACGTTGGGTCGGGCCGCCGTCTCTGTCGTGATCGACCCATTGGCGTGGCGGCCGTGGAACGATGCCGAAGATGTCCACACGCGGCTCAAGGACCTCTGGCATATCCTCGTCATGTTCGGACGACCGGCCCTCGAGGCTGCCCCAGCCGCCGCGTCAACAAGGGCGCGGCGAAGAGGCGGCCTCAGCAACGGCAGGGAGTGAGGCGATGAGGACCCTCGGCGTCTGCTACGACGCGGGTGTCGTGAAGGACATTCCCTGGCGGCCAAGCCTCGATGCGCAGACGGCGCGGCGCGAGATGGAGATCATCCGCCACGACCTCCACTGCACCGCGGTCTGCGTCGTGGCACGCGACATCGGACGGCTGGAGATGGCGACGGGGGCCGCGCTCGAGGCCGGCCTCGACGTCTGGCTCTCGCCGGCGGTCTGGGACCGGGACGCCGACGGGACGATCGCGGCCACCGTCCGGGCCGCCCGCGCGGCTGAGCGCCTCCGATCGACCGCACGCGAACGCATCACGTTCCAGGTGGGCGGAGAGCTGACGCTGTTCATGCGCGGCATCCTGCCGGGGCGGACGCTGAACGCGAGGCTCAAGAACATGATGGCCAGCGGCGCCATCCGGAGCGGGGCCCACAACCAGCCCCTCAACACGGTCCTCGCCCGGCTGGAGGCAGCCGTCCGGCCGGTCTTCGGGGGCGCGCTCACGTACGCCTCGCTGCCGTGGGAGCAGGTGGACTGGAGCCGCTTCGACATCGTCGGCGTCGACCACTACCGGGCGGCGCGGATCAAGGACCGCTACGTCGAGATGCTCGCCCCGCTCCTCGCGACCGGCAAGCCGGTCGTCATCACCGAGTTCGGGAACCCTTCCTGCGAGGGCGGCGACGAGATGAGCGCGCTCTCGACCAACCCGAACATCGACCCCATCAGCTTCGTCCTCCACGCCCTCCCTGGCGTCGGCCGGCTCGTGCGGCCGCGCGTCTCCAGGGTCATCCCGCGCGACGAGGCGCTCCAGGCACGGGAACTCACCGAGACGCTGACGATCCTCGACGGCGCCGGCGTCGAGGGGGCCTTCGTGAGCACCTTCATCTTCGCGATCCGGCCCTACGACCCGGACCCCCGATACGACCTCGACGCCTGCAGCCCGGGCCTGGTGCGGCCGCTCATCCGTGGCCGGCACGGCACCACGTATCCCGACATGCCGTGGGAGCCGAAGGTGTCGTTCCGTGCCGTGGCGGACTACTACGCTTCGCCCTCTCCGTCGCCTCGGAGCCTCTGATCGCGTCGCCATGGGACTCGCCCGGCGCAACCTCCTGTTCACCGTCGTCGTGCCGGGTCTCGGTGGCGTCTACGCGCCATGGTGGATCCTGACCCACGACGGCACGACCCCTGAGCCCCTCGTCTGGCCAGGGGTCGTCGTCATCGCCCTGGGGGCGGCCGTGTACTTCTGGTGCCTGTCGCTCTTCGCA
>JARLIH010000196.1 GCA_031291845.1 Isosphaeraceae bacterium
CGAGCGGGGCAGGGGGGAGCAATGACCGGCCCGCGGCTTACCCTTTCGGGCATGCTCGGCCTCATCGCGCTCATTGCCATTGGCCTTGGGGCATTGCGGTTCGCGTCGGTGTACTGGGCGTCGGCGGTGTCGTGGGTCTTGTTGCTCTGGCTATGCGCCGGCTTGCTCGGAGTCATTTTCCGTCGCGGCTCCGCGCGCGATTTTTGGGTCGGCTTCACGGTTTTTGGCTGGATCTACCTTCTGCTGGTCCACACTTCGCTGATGAGCACGACCCTCTCGGCCGAGATGAGCGCCGGGATCCATCAGGCGATCGACTCGCTGCTGCCGTTCGACGCGATAACCGTGGCCAACCCGGCGAATGCCATCGAAGCGCAGCACGACCACGCCGTCCGACTGATTCGCCTTCGCGCGCTCGCCGACATGTATCTGAACTTTGCGTTTGCCGTTTTTGGCGGATTCCTTGCGCTGCGGTTCACGGCGCGGCGCGACCAGCAAACGACTCCCCCGAGCGAGGAGCCCGCACGATGAACCCGCCGCGGTTATCTATGTCTGGATTACTCGGGGTGGTGGCAGTTCTGGCCTGCTGGTTCGCCGCGCGTCGACACGCATCGCCACTCTGGACGAGCATTGTTGCGACCGTAACGTTGCTCTTGTTGCTCACCGGAGTCGCTGGCGCGTTCTTCACGACCGGGACCGAGCGGGCGTTCTGGGTCGGATTCGCGCTGTTCGGGATCTCGTACCTTGTGCTCGTCAATTGGGACTGGGTCGGGGGCCAATTCGGACATGATCTCTCCGCCAATTTGAGCGACCTGGCCGAATTCGCATTTCCCGCCCCCGCGCCGGCGAAGATTGCTCAGGGCGTCGGGTCCAATGCAGTCACGAGGCCCTATGGTGTCCCAGGCGAGGCCTCTCGCGTGCGCATGGTGCGCGTGGGGAATTTCGTCCAGGTCTGCCGCCTCACACTGAGCGTCATGTTCGCACTTCTAGGCGGGTTCGTGGCCCACGGTTTTGCCGCACGTAGCGCGGCGAGGAGTGACTCGTGAGCGACTACGCCGACCGCGTCCTGAAGTTGGTGGCCGAGCCCGACTATCGTCCCCTGACGCTTAAATCGATCGGCCGGCGCTTCAAGGTCGACGTCGAGGAGTACCCCCTCTTCCGCGCCGCGGTGAAAACCCTCGTCAAGCAGGGCCAGCTTGAACTCGCGAAGGACAAGACGCTTCGCAAGCCCGACCTCAGCGGCACGGTGATCGGCCTGTTCCGCCGCTCGGCAAAGGGGTTCGGCTTCGTTCGGCCCCATAGGTCGACCGAGAAGGCCGAGCAAATCTACATTCCGCCCGAAGCCGGTCGCGACGCCTCCAGCGGCGATGAGGTGGTCGTCAAGATCACGAAGCGCCCCAAGACCGCCGGCCTGAACCCCGAGGGACGCGTGATCCAGGTGCTCGCCCGGGCATCAGGCGCGTTCGTCGGCACCTACTTCGAGGATTCGGGCGCGGGCTTCGTCAAGGTCGACGGCACCACCTTTCACAGCCCGATCTACGTCGGCGACCCCGGAGCCAAAGGAGCCAAGCCGGGCGATAAAGTTGCGCTCGAGATGGTCCGCTACCCTTCCCCCTACCAGGAAGGGGAGGGGGTCATCAGCGAGATCCTCGGCGCTCGCGGCCAGCCGGGCGTCGACACGCTCTCGATCATCCGTGCCTTTAATATTCCCGACGTTTTTGACGACGACGTGCTCGACGACGCCCGGCACCAGGCCCGCCTGTTCAAGGAAGAGGACATCGAAGGACGGCTCGACCTCCGCGCAGTCTTGACCGTGACCATCGACCCCGCGACCGCGCGCGACTTCGACGATGCGATCTCCCTGTCGCGCGACGAGAAGGGTTTCTGGTCTCTTGGCGTCCATATTGCCGACGTCTCCCACTTCGTCCGCTCCGGCTCCGCGCTTGACCGCTCGGCCCGCCATCGCGGCACGAGCGTGTACCTGCCCGACCGCGTCATCCCGATGCTTCCGGAAGTCCTCTCGAACAGCCTTGCCAGCCTCCAGGCGGGCCACGCCCGTTACACCGTCAGCGCCCTGCTGGAGCTGAACGAAGAAGGGATCGTGACCGACCGTCGGTTCGCTCGATCCGTCATTCGGGTCGATCACCGCTTCACTTACGAGGAAGCCTTCGCGGTGATGAAGCATCCCGAGGCCCCGACCCTCGGTCCCGAGCTCGTGGCGCTCCTGGGGCGGATGCTCGAGCTGGCCATGATTCTGCGGAAGCGTCGGTTCGCGCGAGGGGCGCTCGAGCTGAACATGCCCGAGATCGAGATCGATCTGGGGGACCAGGGGCAGGTCGTCGGCGCGCACCTCGCCTCGAACGACGAGAGCCACCAGGTCATCGAAGAGTTCATGCTCGCGGCGAACGAGGCGGTCGCGACGTTCCTGACCGAAAAGCACGCCGGCTTCCTCCGCCGGGCGCATCCCCAGCCCGACCCGCGCAAGCTCGACGAGTTCGCCGACTTCGCCCGCAGCCTCGGCCTCCATCTCGACCAGCCCCAAAGCCGCTTCGAGCTCCAGCGGGTTTTGGCGGAAACGGCCGATAAGCCCGAGGCCCGCGCGGTTCACTACGGCCTCCTGCGCAGTCTCAAACAGGCTAACTACACGCCGGAACCCGAAGGGCACTACGCACTCGCGAGCGACAACTACTGCCATTTCACGTCGCCCATCCGGCGCTACCCTGACCTCCAGGTCCACCGGCAGTTGACCACGCTGCTCGAAGGTAAGAAGCCCAGAAGCCAGCACGACGAGCTCGTGGTGCTGGCCGAACACTGCACTCGAACCGAGCGCAGGGCCGAGGCTGCCGAGCGCGAGCTCATTCGCGTCAAGCTGCTGACTTACCTCGAACAGCGCATCGGCGAAGCGTTTCACGCGGTGATCATCGGCGTCGAGGACTTCGGCCTCTTCTGCCAGCTCGTGGAGTTCCCGGCCGAGGGCCTGATCCACGTCACGAGCCTCGCCGACGACTACTACTACCTCGAGTCCGGCACGCACACCCTCGTCGGCCGCAGGTCGGGCCGGCGCTACCGGTTGGGAGACCGGATCGAAGTGCGCATCGCCCACGTCGATATCGACCGCCGCGAACTGGACCTCGTGCCGTCCGACGTCGAAGCCCGCCGGCCCGGCCCGCCGCGCAAGCGCCCGCCTCGAGCGACACAAGCAGCGCCGACCCGGGCCCCGCGTCCCGCGCCGAAAACGCGGGAAAAAGGGAAGAAGGGCAAGAAGCGCAAGAAATAAAAGGCCTGGGCCGCGGGTTTCGCCTGTTGCCCTTCCCAAGAAAAGCGATCCCCGAGAGAATGCGGCCCGCCGCCCGGTCGCGTCGCCGGGTATGCGCACGGTGTCTCTTCGACGAAGGAACGCGGGGAGCTATGGGCATGAAACGGTGGCTGCGCACGAGCATGGTTTTCGCCATCGGGCTCGGCTGGGCAGGGACACCCGCCGGCGCCCAAACGGTCGAACGTGAGTCGTCGGTGACAGGCCCCGGAGGGCGGACGATCAAGCGGGACGTCACCACCCAGCGCGGGCCGGGCTTCGTCGACCGCAACGTCCAGATTCAGCGCCCAGGGGGCACGTTTGACCGGAACACGATGATCCAGCGCGGGCCGGGCTTCGTCGACCGGAGCGTGAACATCCAGCGCCCCGGGGGCGCGAGCTTGAGCCGCGAGACCATGATCCAGCGTGGGCCGGTCTTCGGCCCGCCGGGACCGGGACGCGGGTTCCCCAGCGGTGGGTTTCGTGGATTCGGCCCGCGAACCATTGTCGAGCAGCCCGTCATCGTCGGCGGTGGCGGCGGCGGTATCGGCCTCGTTCCGGCATTGGTTGGTGGAGCGGGCCTGTTCGGGCTGGGCATGTTGACACAATCGGCCCTGAGTCCGCCGCCTCCCCCTCCTGTCGTGGTCGCGGCCCCGGCCCCCAACGTCGTGTACAATGCGCCGCAACCGTACCAGCCCGGCACCGCGCCGGCCCAGCCCGCACCGACTTTGGTCGTTGACCCGGTATTAGAAGCGGGAACGAAGCTCCAGAGTTACCACGAGAACGTGCGCAAGGAGGGCGTTATCGAGCTCGGTCGATATCGGGATGCACGTGCCGTTCCAGCCCTGGTCGACCGGCTCAAGAACGACTCCTCGCGCCACGTCCGCGCGGCCGCGGCGACCGCCCTCGGCGAAATCGGCGACCCGCGCGCGGCGGTCTTCCTCGAGCGGGCCACCGAGTACGACCGCCGGCAGGAAGTGCGCGACGCGGCCAAGCTGGCCTACATGAAGCTGCCGTCCTCCGTTCCGAGCGACCCGTCCGCCGCGCAGGCCTCCGCGCCCGCGAACGCCGCGCCATCGGCAACGGCGAGTGTCCCGAACCTCCAGCCAGCCGAGCAGGTGCCTCCTCCTCCCCAGCCCGCGCCCGTGCCGCGGAACTGATCGGGGAGCCGACCGTCGCCCGCGACGGTGGGAGCCGATTCTTGATACGATACGCCGGTCTTGCCGTACCGTGGCAGGCCGGCGTATCGTCGCGCGCAGCACCTGAGGCCGTGTTCAACTGGGAGAGGCCGATGTCCGAGTCCGATGTGGAGGCCGGCACCGCGATATCCAAGGGGATGCCCGCGGAGTTTGGCCAGGCGACGGCGACGTTCGTCATCGTCGCCAGCATGGTGGGCGTCGGCGTGCTCACGACCTCGGGCTACACGGTCTACTTCGTCGGCAGCAACCTGTACATGCTGGGTCTCTGGATCCTCGGCGGCGTGATCGCCGTCTGCGGCGCGCTCACGCTGGCCGAGCTGTCGGCCGCCCTGCCCAGGACCGGAGGCGACTACGTCTACCTGTATGAAGCGTACGGCCCTCTGCCGGCGTTCCTGTCGGGGTGGGTATCGTTCCTCATCGGCTTCTCCGCCCCCAGCGCAGCGGCCGCGTTCGGCGCGGCCAAGTACCTGACCGTGCCGTTGCACCTCGACGAGGGAACGGGGCTGCTCGTCCAGCGCGCCCTGGCGACGATTGCCGTGCTCGCCTTCGCCCTGGTGCATACCTCCGGCCGCCGGCAGACGGCGCACGTGCAGGGGTGGATCACCGCGCTGAAGGTCACTGTACTGCTCATGTTCGTACTTGCGGGCCTGGCCGTAGGCGCGAAAAACTACGGGCACTTCCGAGACCCCGTCCCGCTGACTGCCGGCACGGGGTTGGCAATGCTCTCGTCGCTGGTCTACGTCACCTACGCGTACATCGGCTGGAACGCAAGCTCCTACCTGGCCGGCGAAGTCGCGGAACCCCAGCGCCGACTTCCGCGGGCGATCCTGCTGGGGACAGGGCTCGTCACCCTCCTTTACCTCGGGCTCAACACCGTGTATGGGCTCGCTCTCTCCGCGGCCGACGTCCGGGCGATCGTCAATGATCCCGCCAACACGCTCAAAGACAAGGCCGACGCCGTCGCGCCGATCGCCCAGCTCGCAGCCCAGCGGCTGTTTGGTGCCCGGTGGTCCGACCCGTTCTCGGTCGCGGTCGGGCTGATGCTGCTCTCGTCCCTCAGTGCTTACGTGCTCACCGGTCCACGGGTTATCTACGCCATGGCGCACGCCGGCCAGTTCCCGGCCATCGCGGGGCACTTGACGCGGCGCGCGGGAACGCCGGGGGTCGCCACGCTCCTGCAAATCGCGGTGGCGCTCGCGCTGCTTTGGACAGGGTCGTTCGACAGCATCGTCGTCTACGCGAGCGTGGGGCTGTCGCTCTTCTCAATCCTGTCGATGAGCTCGATCTACGTCCTGCGCTGGAAGCAGCCGAACCTCCCTCGGCCCTTCCGCACGCCCGGCTACCCCGCGACGCCGGCCGTTTACCTCGTGCTCACAGCCCTCCTGACGTGGGCAGCCTTCGACCGGAAACGAACCGAGTCGCTGTATGCGCTGGGGAGCATTCTCGCCGGAATTCCCGTCTATTACCTCTGGAAGTACGGACGCGCTCCGCGCTGAATGTCGATTTTTAGGTTCGCCGCCAGTCGCCCAGCGACGCTAACCCTATGCGCAAGCGAGGTCTTACCTAAGACCTCGGGCGATCGACTTACGAAGCGGACATCGAGTTGCGACGAGCCCATCGTGGGAGTAGCTTCGAAACACGCGGGGGTCGCTACTGTCAGTTCCGATTCGGTGGAACGCGCGATGTGCGGAAGACGCTTCTTGCTGTTGGCGACTGCCGCGGTGCTCGGGCTGGCCGTGATCGCCTCGTGTGTCGGGACGTTCTGGTGGTTTCAGCGCACGCTCGGCCAGGCGCGCCGTGCGATGGAACAGGGGCATCACGATCGGGCGCGCGAACAGTTAGCGCAGCTCTCCGCGTGGTGGCCCGGCCAGGCCGAGGTCGAGTATCGCCTGGGCGTCTGCGAGCGGGCGGAGGGAAATGCAGCCGCGGCGCTGGCGGCCTGGACGCGGGTCCCCCGCAACTCGCCACGGGCGGACGTCGCCGACCTGCGGCGGGCCGAGACGTTCATCACGGACAGGGGCCGCTTCGCCGAGGGAGAAGCCCTCCTGGTCCCCATTGCCGCGGGGACCGGGCCGTACGCCGGCGAAGCCCGGCAGTTACTCCTCCGCCTGGTACGCCACGAAGTCCGGCTCGACGACCTCCGGAAGCTGCTCCAGCAGGACTGGGACCAGTCGCAAGACCGCACGGGCGTGCTCCGGTCCCTCTGGTTGCTCGACGCGGACGCCCTGCCGGTGGAAACGCTCCGGAAGACGTTGGAACAGGCGGCGGACAAGGCCCCCGACGACGACCGCGTCTGGCTCGGCCGGGCGAACCTGGCGATCCGCACGGGACACTTGACCGAAGCGGCGCGATGGCTCGAAGCGTGTGCGGCCAAGCGGGCGGACGACCCGGCGGTCTGGTCATCCCGCCTGCGTTGGGGGATCGCCGCCGGGCGCGAGGACGAGGTTCGCCTGGCGGCGCTGCACTTGCAGGCCAACCGTTTCACGCCGGCCAACGTCTTCTCGCTCCGTGCCTGGCTAGCTGCGCGGCGGCGCGACCATGCTGCCGAGCAGGAAGCCCTGGAACGGGTCGTCGCGGAAGAGCCTGGGGACGCCGCCGCGCTGGAACGGCTCGCGGTGCTCGCGGTCGAAGCGGCCAATCCCGAGCGCGCGGGCTCGTTCCGCCGCCGCAAGGCCGAGGCGGACCGCGCCCGGGAGCGCTATCGTGAGCTCCTTGCCGTTCGCCCGGCTCCGCCGGCCTTCGCGGAGCTCGGCCATACAGCCGAGTCGCTCGGGCGTGCGTTCGAGGCCAAGGGATGGTGGACCCTGGCGTACGTGCACTCACCTTCCCGCGAAGAAGCCCGCACCGCGCTGGCCCGGCTGGTAGCACGTCGGACCGCCGACGGGGCAACGCTCGCCGAGCGGCTGAAGGACCTGCTGGCGCAGGCCTCCCCGACGTTGCCATCCGACACTGCCGCGACAGCCCCTCTCGTGTTCCGGGATGACGCGGAGCCGGCCGGGCTCCGGTTCGTCTTCGAGAACGGCGCTTCGCCGGCGCACCAGCTCCCGGAAACGATGTCCGGCGGTGTCGGTCTACTCGACTTTGACGGGAATGGCTTGCTGGACGTCTATGCGGTCCAGGGAGGACCGTTTCCGCCACCCACCTCGCCCCCGAAGTTTGGCGACCGCCTTTTTCGCAACCTCGGAGGCGGTCGTTTCGAGGACGCCACCGCCCCAGCGGGGCTGGCCGTTCTTCCTGGGGGGTACGGCCACGGCGTCACGGTGGGCGACTACGATAACGATGGTCATCCCGACCTGTTCGTGACGCGCTGGCGCGCCTACTCGCTGTACCGCAATCGGGGCGACGGCACGTTTGAGGACGCGACGGCGAGCGCGGGATTCGAGGGGGACCGCGACTGGCCCACCTCGGCCGCATTCGCGGACCTCGACAACGACGGTGACCTCGACCTCTACGTCTGTCACTATTTGTCCTGGGACGCCGAGCACCCCGCGCTCTGCCGCCGCTTTGCCGGCACCGACTCGTTCCAGCACTGCGATCCCCGCCGGTTCCCCGCGACGGCCGACCACCTGTTTCGCAATGATGGGGGGCGGTTCGTGGACGTGACGGCCGAGGCCGGCATCGTGGATCGCGACGGCCGGGGCCTCGGCGTCGTCGCGGCGGATGTCGACGGCGACGGCCGGACCGACCTGTTCGTCGCGAACGACACGACGGCCAACTACCTGTTTCACAACCTCGGTGGTATGAAGTTCGAGGAAGCCGGCCTCTCCGCCGGTGTGGCGTGCAACGCGCACGGCGGCTACCAGGCGGGGATGGGGGTCGCGGCCGGCGACTGGGACGGCGACGGTCGGATCGACCTGTTCGTGACGAACTTCTACGGCGAATCCACCACGTTCTACCGGAACCTCGCAGAACTGGCGTTCAGCGACGAGACGGCCGCGATCGGACTCGCCGCACCGAGCCGCTTTCTGCTGGGCTTCGGCATCGCGCTGCTGGACGTCAACAACGACGGCCGCCTCGACCTCGCCACGTCCAATGGGCACGTCAACGATTATTCGCCGCACATCCCGCAAGCGATGCCCGCGCAGCTCTTGCTGAACGGCGGGCGGGGGCTGACCGACGTTTCGGCCCGCGCGGGCGATCCCTGGCGCCTGCCTCGCCTTGGCCGCGGGCTGGCCGCCGGTGACCTCGACAATGACGGGCGGCCCGACATCCTGGTCGTCTCGCAGAACGGTCCCCTCGCCTGGATGCACAACCGCACGCCCGGGGGACATTTCGTGGTCCTTCAGCTCGAAGGAAAGCAATCGGCCCGGGACGCGATCGGTGCCCGAGTGACGGTCGTCGCCGGCGGGCGCCGGCAGCTTGGCTCGCGCTCCGGCGGCGGGAGTTATCTCTCGGCGTCCGACCCGAGACTGCACTTCGGGCTCGGCGAATCCACGGTGGTCGAGGCCGTTGAGGTCCGATGGCCGTCGGGGCACTTGGATCGTTACCAGGACCTTCCGGCGGACTCGGGTTACCTGCTGCGTGAAGGCGATAGCCAGCCGCTCGGCTTGCGTCCGTTCCCCCAGCCGACGCGCGACGCGCCGTGACGTTTTGGAGCGATTTGCAGATCATTATAATTCAATTAATATTTCCGAATCCGACAGGGGAGCGGTGGCATCGTGATTGACAAACTCCGGCGGGCGCAATAGCGTTATCACTATTCGGGGTCAATCTTACCGATTTGGCTGACTCGTCCGAGTGAGCGACGGCTGCGGGCAGAGTTCTTTCTTCCCGTTCCGTGCCGCGCGGCACGCGTTGCGGCCGCCGGCTCCTTGTTTCAGCGCGGCGGGCGCGTTGCGCTCTTATTTTATTCTTCCCGAATTCGGAGTGAGGAGGAGGATTGATGCCGATTTGGACCCGCTCGTTGGTGACGTTCGCGGCGTTCGTTGTCGTCTGTATTCTGAGCGCTGGTTGCGGTAGCACGGAGGTACCGCTGTCAACCGCGCCACCCAAGGTGGACGTGCCTCCCCCGCCTCCCTCGCTGACGAAGGCGGCTGCTCCGGACCGCAAGGACGTCCGCCCCGCCGGGGGAAGTGGCAGCATCGACATTTCCACTTACGGCAGGAAGTAGCGCTGCATTCGGTCGTTGTTCGTGGGACCGCGCATGACGTTCCTTATCCGCTCGGTCCCTGGCGGTTCTCATTCTTGTCTCATGTTACGAGGGCCCTTCGATGAGAAGGTTTCGCGAACGCGTCCCAGCGTGTCGGCGAACACGCGGTTTCACGCTGATCGAGCTCCTTGTGGTAATCGCGATTATCGCCGTCCTGATTGCTCTGCTGCTTCCCGCTGTGCAAGCGGCGCGCGAGGCGGCGCGCCGTGCGCAGTGCGTGAACAACCTCAAGCAGATCGGCCTGGCGCTTCACAACTATCACTCGGCCAATAATGCCTTCCCCTCGGGCGGCAGCGCGGCCACCTGCTGCCCCGGCGGTTTGCAGGTGCGGACGATGTGGGGGGCCTGGAGCGCCCAGTCGATGATGCTGCCTTTCATGGAACAGGTTGCTGTCTTCAACGCATGCAACTTCAACCTCGTGACCATCGGCGACGGTTTTAGTGAAATTACGAACAGCACGGCCGTGACCACGCAGGTCAATAGCTTCGTGTGCCCGTCCGGGCCAACTTACCCGACGACCGGCAACTGGTACGGCAAGCCGTTTCCGACGAACAATTATTTCGGCTCGGTCGGTTCGAGCTTGAATTTCGACGGCACCGCCGGCCCGGGCGCCCCGAACGGCGTCTTCCAGATCGGCGGCGCGATGATCGGGCTGCGCGACATCTTGGATGGGTCGAGCAACACGATCGCCTTCGGCGAGTGGCGGACCGGCGACGACAACTCGAGCAAACTTTCAATTCCCCAGGACGTGATCAACCTGCCGGGCTCGCAGTTTCCGGCGGGTGCCAACTGGAACTCACCGCTGCTCAACATGCCTCTCGGAGGGCAGCCGTTTCTCGCTTGGGTCGCGAACCCTTGCGCGTCCTCAGCACAGGCTTCGATCGGCTCGGGAAACAACCGCAGCATCGTCGGGCAGCGGTGGGACATGGGCCTCTTCGGCCGCACGCTGGGGAACACCCTCCTGGCTCCGAACCCCCCGTACCCCAACTGTGAAATCAACACCTGGGGGCAGGGTGAATTCGACGCTCCGGGCATGTACGGGATGAGCAGCTTCCACTCCGGCGGGGCCAACGTCGGTATGGCCGACGGCTCGGTCAAGTTTCTCAAGTCGAGCACGAGCACCGTCGTGGTCTGGTCACTCGGCTCGAAAGACCAGGGCGAGACGGTTTCATCCGACTCGTACTGAACCAGGCCCGCGCGAGTTGGCTAAGAAGGTAGCGTGCCAAGGGCTGCGGACGCCTCTCACCGGGGCGTCTGCAAGCCCGCGTGTTCGAATCGGCTCCCACCGCTACGTAAGCGCGGCGCTGGGTGCCAAGCCCACGTCTTCGTGGGCATGCGCCCTACCGCCGACTCGTCCCATAGCGCACGCCCACGAAGAGGTGGGCTTGGCACCCAGGCATCCGTTTCTCACCCGAAGTGTCCGGCAAAGAACGGCGCGCATCGACCTCTCTTTTTTACGTCGCCATGCTCCGGGCCGACACGGCCTCCTGCCGATCAAGGTTTCGCGGGTCCTGCAAATACCACATTGGCGATGCACAGCGTCTGGACCCGTGCCTGTTCCTCCGGCACTCCCGGCGCGTTGCGTTTGAACCAGTTGAACGCGACGAGCATTCGCTTGCCCTGAGCCCCCGGGACCAACGGAAGGTTCGCGGGGAGTGCACCCGGCAGGGCGACCTGGTCGAAGCCATGCCCCCCGGACCCATAGGGCCCCGGCAAGTCGACACTACGCACCTGTTCCTCACCCCCGGCCCGGATGGAAACCGTGAGCTTGAACTGGTTCGGCCCGCTCTCGAGCGGGACCAAGCCGATAGCGATATCGCCATCGCGAACCAACCCTGGAGATGGCCCGTCGACCGAGAAGAGAACCGATTTCTTCGTCTCGGTCGGCACGTAGCCGGGCGCGAGTTTGCGGTTTGAGTCGTCTTCTCGTTCCTCGATGACGACCTCGACCCTAACCGGACCCCCGTCGTAGTGGTATTCCCAGGTCAGCGCCCCGCCGCGTTCCTGGTTGGACCGAGGCAACGCTTCGACGTAACGCGGAGGCCGAGCGACCGGCGGCGCCGAGATGTCCGCCGGTGTAGGACCGGTCGAAGGCGAGCAACCCCCCACAACGGCTGTGAGCAGCAGCACGGCGACGCCGAAGCGCGGCCTCCGATCGAACGGGACCCCGCTGGACTTCGGCAAGATCATGGTTCTGAACCCTTTCTGGACGCGGGCGATCCCCGGCCCGCCGAGTCCTGATGCATCATGGAGTCTGGCGACGGTCGCCGGCTTCGCGCAGCTCGATAATCTGGTCGGCCGGCACGTCGGCCCAGGACTGGTCGGTTCCGGACGGCCAGTGTACCTCAAGCCGGTCGACGGTGTGCGCTTCCCCCAGGCCGAACCAGAGCCGCGAATCATGGGTGCTCAAGTAACTGGTTCCGCTGGTGAGCCAGTGCACGACGCTCAGGCCCTTCACCCGGCACGTGACTCGAGCCCCGATTGCCGAGTGCCCCTTCTTGGCGCGCAAGAGCCGGACGCCGAGCCAGTGGCCTCCGTCGGAGGTATTGCGGAGGAGTGCCACCGGCTCGTCACGGTGAACGACGACCAGGTCGACGCGCCCGTCGTTGTCGAGGTCGCCGGCCGCCACGCCCCGACCGACATGCGGCCGAGCAAAATAAGGCGCTGCGTCGAGGACGGGCACGAAGGTCCCGGCAGCCTTCGAGCGGAAAAGCTGAGGCAACTGCCCCATGCTCAGGTTGAGCCACGGCCGGTCATCGACGTGCCCGTTCGTGGTAAAAAGGTCGATGTGGCCGTCGTTATCGGCGTCGAACGCGGCCGTGCCGAAGCCGGTCATCGGCCGGCTCGGCGCGTAGAGACCGGAACCGGCTGAGGCGTCGACGAACCGGCCATCGCCGAGCCCGCGCAGAAACGTGCTCCCCTCATCGACGAAATTTGTATGGAACAGGTCGATGCGGCCGTCGCGGTCGAGGTCGTCCGCCACGACGCCCATGCTCGCCGTCGCGCGACCCGACGCGTCGCACGCAGCGCCCGCTGCCAGCCCCACCTCCTCGAAGTTCAGTCCACCCTGATTGCGAAAGAAGAAGTCCGGGGTGGCGTCGTTGGCGACAAAGATGTCGAGCCGGTCGTCGCCGTCGAAGTCCGCGATCGCGAGTCCAAGCCCCGGCCCGTTCGGCACCTCGAGCCCCGCCTCGCGGCTCACGTCGGTGAACGTCCCGTCGCCATTGTTGCGGAACAAATGGTCGACCTGTGCGGGGAACTGGGCCGGGGGGCAGTGGATCGGATGGCCCGACGGATCGCGGCAGTCGGGAAACCGACGCGGGTCCGCGGCGACGTAGGTCACGGCCACGAGGTCCAGGTCGCCGTCGCCGTCGAGGTCGCCGAATCCCGCGGCCGTCGTCCATCGGTCGGAAGCGACGCCGGCTCGCTCGGTAACGTCCTCAAATGTGCCGTCCCCCCGATTTCGGTAGAGGATCGTCTGCCCGAAACCGGTGACGAACAGGTCGGGATGATCGTCGCCGTTGTAATCCCCGACGGCTGTGCCCATCCCGTACCCCTTCCCGCCGACGCCCGCGTGCTGGGTCACGTCCTGAAACGTGCCGTCCCCCCGGTTCTTGAAGAGCTTGTTGGGCGCTACGGGTTGCTCGGGGTCCAGGGGCAGCTTGCACCCGCCGACGAGGTAGACGTCGAGCCGGCCGTCCCCGTCGAAATCGAACAGGGCAACGCCACCCCCCATCGTATCGGCGATGAAGAGGTTGCCGCTCGCTCCGGGGTCGTAGCCGAAATCGAGACCCGCGCGGTGGCCGATCTCCTCGAACCGAGGACCTTGCGCCGGCTCGACTGAGTCGGTGGTTGTCCGCGCGATTCTCGATTCTGAAACTCCTCGAAGCCGGGGAAACGCAGGTGGAGCTTCAGGCAAGACCTGGAGCCGGGCGAGTTCCGCTTGGGCACCGCTTAGCGTCGGGTCGATCCGGATCGTCTCCTCGAGCCAGGCCCGTGCCTCCGCATTGAACCCCGCTTCACGACACAGTGCCGCCAACCGCTGGAACGCCTCGGCATCGCGGCGGCCGTCGAGCAGCTCCGTCAAGGTGCGGGAGAGGACGTTTTCCCGTGCGCGCAGCGCCTCGGCTCGAGCGCGGTGGTGCGAGGCGCCGTTCTCGTCACCTCGCCGGGTCAATTCTTGCGCGAGCTGGTAGTGCGCGACCCTGTTTTCGGGGTCGGCCACCGCGGCCTTGCGCCAGCTCGCGAGCGCGTCGTCCGGCTTGCCTTTCGCGGCTTCGAGCCGTGCCCGGGCCATCCACCACCGTCCCCGATCTCGTGGTTGCGCGGGGAGCCCGCCGAGGGACGCCTCGGCGCTCGCACTGTCGCCCGTTGCAAGCTGGCACTCCGCGAGCGAGAGGCGGACGACGGGGTCGTCCTCGACCACTTTCGCGGCGGCCTCGAGAAACGGCCTCGCTTCGGCGGACTTTCCCTGGCGAGCGAGAACAATTCCCCACGCGCGCTGGAGCCAGGGGTCGTCGGGATGCTCCTTCAAAGCAGCTTCGACTTCGTTCGCAACCGTACCGAGCTCGGGGTTCGGAATGGCCGAAAGTCCGGTCAGCGAAGCGAGCTGCCGGGTGTCTCGGGTCATCAGGAACAGCTTCCAGAGCGCAGTGCGTGCTTCGGCGTCGCGCTGCTCGAGCATCAAGATGTAAACGAGGCGCACGAAGGGAGCGACCGCTTTGGGATCGGCCTTGGCCGCATCGGTGAAGGCCCGTTCCGCCTGCCTCAAATCGCGCCGCTTGAGCCAGCAATCGCCCGCCTGGAGCTGTGCGTCGGCCCGCGCCGGGTCCGTGGGGGCGACCCGCTCGAATGCCGCGATCGCCTCGTCCTCTCGGCCAAGCGTTGCGTGTGCGCGTCCGAGCTGGAACCAGGCGTGACCGTCCCGAGGATGGGTCCGGACCCAATCGTCCAGGCGGGCGCTCGCCTCGGACCACGAACCCTCCCGAAGCTGTGCGACGATGTGCTCCCAGCGCCTTTCGTCGGAGTCGCCTGCGCCTCGGATCCAGGCCGCAAGGCCCCCGCAGAGAATCAGCGCAAACGCGGTGAGACTCAGCTTATGCCGGAGTCGGAGACGTCGAGGCGATTCGGACATGGAGGATTATCTCACGTGTCCCGCGAGCCAAAACTCGGGGGAGGGGCTGAGTTCGACCCCGGAATGTCGCTTGGTCCTCCGATTGTAACGCACCCGCTCCGCGCTGGCAGGGAGCGTTTCGGACGATCCGATCGATCAAGCGGACATCGTCGAGGGGGCCCGATTCCCGCTCGGTCGGAATTCAACCCGGACGGGTCGAACCTCCCGCACATCGACGTAAGAGATCGGTTGCTTGACGACCCGTCTCAAACCCTTAAACTGAAAGGAGGGTGCGTGTGTCGCGCCAGTTGCCTTTGGTGCGTTCACGCACTCTCTTTTTTTGCGATTCGATGCGCCTCATGAGCCAATCCACCGAGAGTTTCGACTTCCCGCCCAGCCAGCCGAAAACAGACCCCGCTCTCGTCGATCTGCCCCCCGTCGAAGCGCCTTCGGCCGGGTTCATCGTGCAGTTATTCGTGATTCCGGCGATCGTCGTCTTCGTGGTGATCCTCGTCTGGCTGCTCTTCGGCAAGCTCGCCGGGGGGGAGCGGGATGCGATGTCGTACGTCGAGATGCTGCGCTCGCCGAACGCGAACTGGCGCGCTGCGCACGAGTTGGCGAGCCTGATCCAGAACGACCCGAAGCTGTCGAACGACCCGAGGCTGCTCGGAGAGCTCACCGACTTGCTGTCGCACGATCTCGACCGGGAGGACAATCCCGAGTTGACCAAGTTCGTCGCCCTCTCCCTGGGCGCGTTTCAGACACTCGACGCCGAGCTCAGCGGTGGGCGGAAGGTCGATCCTCTCGCCGCCCTCGCGCGGGCACTGGAACCGAAGCAGCCGCTCCCCGTCCGGATCGCCGCCGCGATGAGCCTGGCGAAGCAGGCGGCCCGGTCGGAAGGGAAGCTCGAAGACCCCGGCGCGGTGAAAGCGCTGGGAACGGCCGCGCACGACGGCGAGCCGGCCCTGCGCCAGGTGGCCATCTATGCCCTCGGCTTCTGCGGGGGCGAAGGTGCAGCGGAGCTCCTTCGCGACCGCCTCAACGACGAGGATCGCGACGTCCGCTACAACGCCGCGTGCGCCCTGGGTCGCCGAGGGGACCTTGCGGCCGCGGCGATCCTGCGAGAACTACTTTCGAGCAAAGCCTTAAACCAGGTCGTCACGTCCCCGACCGAGACGGAGAAGCGCAGTAAGATCGAGTTTCTCGAGCTCGAGGCGCTTCAGTCGCTTCAGTCGTCGGTCAGTCACGGCAAGACGGAGCTAGCAGTGACGCTACGTCCCGAGGTCATGGAGCTGAGCCAGTCCGGGCTGGTCAGCGTGCGGAACTCGGCGCTGGGGATTCTGAGAAGCGTGCCGGAACGTACTCGGTAGAGCGGTGGGTGCCGGGGGCATCGCCCTGGCGGGCTCGACCCCAGCCACGCTTACCAGAGACTACGGGGCCGTTTTCTTTTCACCTGGGAGGGCGAGGCTCCGGCCGAGCCGCGCCCTCCCGGGAATTCGTCGAGACTGCGGTAGACCTCTCGCTTACTCGTCTCCACCCTGGACCACCGCCTCCGGCGCCGGGCCGCCGCGGGCCACCCAACGATACACCTCTGCAAGGCGCCGCGCCTGCTGGTCCCACGTGTACTTCTGCTCGACCAGGCCCCGACCGTTCCGGCCCAGCTCCGCGCGCTCGGCCGGCGAACGCTCCAGCAAGCCGCGCAGGCCCGCGGTCACGTCGTCCCGATTCGGTTCGACGATGATCCCCCCGTCGACGTCCCCGAGCTCCGGGAAATGGCAGGCGGTCGTAATCAGGATGGGAAGGCGGCAGGCGAGCGCTTCCAGGATCGCCATGCTGAACCCCTCGCTATAGCTCGGCAGCACGAACGCGTCGGCCGAGCCCCACACCTGGCGTGCTCGTTCACCCGACACGTGGCCCAGGTAGGTCACCCGTGCGCTCAGCCCGCTGGCCTCGATTCGCTCGCGGAACGGCCCGAGCGCACCATCGTCGTTGCCGGCGAGCACGACATGCAGGTCGGGATAGTCCGGGGCGATGCGGTCCAGCGCGTGCGCCAGGAGGTCCAGCCCCTTCTTCACGTGAATGCGGCCGTAGAACAGGAGGACAAACTTGCCAGTCAGCTCGGGATGCTCGGCTTCGAGGACTCTGCGCGGGGGCAAGTCGTCGAACGGCGCGAGGTTGACCCCGTTCGGAATGAAGCAGATGGGCGTGCGTGGGGCGAGGGCCCGGAGGTGTCCGATCTCGGGACGCGACAGCGCGTGCAGGCAAGCCGCTCTCCGCAGGTTCTTGCCCTCGACCAGGGCCGTATAAATCCGCTTCTTGAGCCGCTTGTGCCGCAAGGCCCAGGGCTCGGCCATCCCGTGTGCGGCAATCAGGTACGGGACGTCCGCCCCCCATGCGAGGCGTGCACCCCGCCGCGTGTGACCCTGCCAGAGACCGTGCATGTGCAGCGAATCGGCGCTGGGAATCACGTCGGCGAGGTCGGTCTCGGGCCCTTTGAGGTTCAGCGCCGCGGCCACCTGAGTGTCCCCCAGGCGGGACGGCGTCGGCGTGACGATCGTGACCTGCTCGCCCAGCTCGGCCAGGGCACCGGTCATGCCGAGGATGCTCGGCACCATCCCCCCGTCGCGGACCGGGTCGAGGCCGTTGCAGACGTGTAGCCACCCCGCGCGCTCCCCGGGCGCGACGGAATGCGTTCGGGAAGTCGTGTGCGGAGACAGAACGCTCATGTCAGTTCCTCCCGGAAGCCTCATACCGCCGCCGCGACGGCTGCGCACGGACCGCCATTTCCAACGCCTCGAGCATCCCCTGGGCGAACCGTTCCGGCCCCCAGTCGGCGACCACCTCCGCCGCGCGCGCTCCGAGCTGGGAGCGCTCGGCTCCAGACAGACTTGCCATCCACGTCAATGACGCGGCGAGCACGTCCTCGTCGGACGGGTCGAACCGGCGGCCGGACGGACGCCCCTCGTCGGGGACAAGCGTCTCCGCGCAGCCCGCACGCTCCGAGACGAGCAGCGGCAGCCCGCAGGCGGCGGCTTCGTTGACCACGAGCCCCCACGGCTCCATCAAGCTCGGGTGGACGAAGGCCCCCGCGAACGCATACCAGCGCGGCAGCTCGTCGGCCTGAAGGAAGCCCGGACAATGAATCGACTTGGCAACCCCGCTGGCGGCGATCGCCTCCCGCACCTCCGCCGCGGCGGGGCCGTCGCCGCACAGGACGAGGTCCCACGCCTCCGCCGGCTGCGCTTCCTGGCGATAACGGGCAAACGCCCGCACGAGACGCGGCAGGTTTTTTTCGGGGACGAACCGGTTGACGGCCAGGAAGTAAGGCGCTGCGGGCGACCCGCGCCGGGCGTCGGGCGCGATCCGCTCGGCCTCGGCCCGGCGGGCAAAGTGATCGTTGTCGACCGCGTTGTAGCCGAGCGCGACACGGGTGCCGTCGAGTCCGAGGTCTGCGAGGTAGGCACGGTGCCTGGGTCCGCCGACCAGTCCGGCCGAGAAGCGTCGCACCCTGCGCCGCTTGATCGCCTCTTTCCACCAGAGGCGTGGGTGGTCGATCCTCTGGCTCTCCGACAACAGGATCGCCGGCCGCTCCGCGCGCGTCGCCCAATTGAGGGCCGCCATCGACTCCGGCCGCGCGTAGCCGACCACGCCGACGACGTCAGGCCGGTCGCGCTCGAGCGCGCTGTTCATGGCCGTCCGGCACTCGCCCCTTGGGATCGTCTCCAGGACGCGGTCCGGAAACAACGTGACCCAATCGAACGGCTCTTCCGTGCGGGGGGCGGACCACGGGTAGGTCCGTTCGGTCCCGGCCACCTCGTACGCGACGAGCCGGCCGCCGTGGCTCTTCAGCGCGTGGGCCAGGCTGCGCAGGCGCGCAAGATGGTACGGGCCGAAGTTGGTAAAGCAGACCGAGACGCGCATCATGAGTACCGCCTCCTGCCGCTCATCCGGCGTGAGCCACGGGCCAGGCGCCGTTGCCCCATGCCGCTTCCCCGGTTCCCGGCGCACGGCGCTCCGCGAACCTGTTGATCAGAAAGAACAAGGCCATGGGCGGAACAACTGTGTGACCGTACACGTAGTAGAACCAAACAAAGGGATCGTCGGTCGCGATCATTAGCCACGAGTTGTAATAGGTCAGCGCCCACCAGGCTTGAACCCAGGGGAACGATTCGTAGCGGCGAAAGTACTCGTAACCAGTCCGTAGCAGAAGTGCCAGAATGCCCAAGACGATCAATGTGGCGGTCGCGCCCCCATTGAGTTGTGTGGCCCCCAGTAGGCTGATCGCCGGGCCGGTGAAATCCGGACCGCGCTTGAATTCCGAGCCCGCTATCCAGGCCGCGATCCATTGCTCGCGGCCGAACAAGGGCTTGTCCCTCCAGACAATCCGAGGAATATAGGTCGATATCAATCGCATGTACGATAGACCATAGTCGTAGTCCGCTTTCTCCGGAACGGTGTCCATCATCAGCAGAAAGCCACCGTACTCTTCGGTCTCGCGGCTGATCGACTCGGGCGGCCCGGCCTGGTCTTGGTCCATCTCGACGTTCAGGTTCTTGAGCACCGACTCGACCCGGAAGTCGGTGACGAAGTTCACGAACCCTGATAGGGAGTGCTCGTACTCGTGGTTACCACGAAACCCGATGGCGAACGACACAACGAAGATACCGGCAACAGCCGTCAACGCTAGGACGGGCTTTGATGGTCGCTTCCCCTTCGTAACGTAAAAGGCACAGACCGACGCGAGCACTCCGAATAATGGAGGCGTGCGGCGGCCGTTAATCATCCAAATCATTACATAACAAATCAATAATCCAATCGCGGTCAACGTGATTGGTCCGAAACTCCGCTCCCGGTTGCGCCCCGTCACGAGAATGAGAATGGATCCCACCAGCATCACGACCGGGAACGATCCGAAAAGGGCCGCCTCCGGTGACTGATCATCTGCTTGGCTACCCGACCGGAGCATCAAGCCCGCGCAAAACAGCCCCCAGAGAATCAGCACTGGCGAAACGACCGAGACCGCCGACGTGGACCATCCCTTCGGAGGACGCGGCAAACGAGCCGCCAGCCACCGCCCGACAGCGCTAAAATACACAAGCAAGAACCACAGCAGCGCCCAGAGTGCCCGTAGGTTCGCCGCCGCCACGAGATCGGAACCTCGTACCCGCAGCGCATAGTCGCGGTAGGAAATCGCCTGCACCACGTAAACCTGTAGATAGCCCGCCAGGAACAGCCAGTGGGGCGCGAAGGGATCAAACGACTTGCGGAAGATCCCCACCACGACCACCGTCAGGATCACCGCCGCGGTCGCGTAGACGTACAAGTCGCTCATGATCCCTCGTACCTCAGCGATTCGCGGAGCGCCGGCTGGAATTCCTCCGGCCGAGACGGCCGCGATTCATACCCGAATCGGTCTTTCAGCGCCAGCAGCGGCCGCTCGACGTAGCGCCATGAAAGCGCCGACACCCCCAGACTTGCGGCCAGCGTCACCAACCCGGCCCACCAGTGTCCCAAGCGCGACCAGACACCCACAAGAATCACAAAATATAGTATAATATAATGATAAAGATAAACTCCATAACTCATTTGACCGAGGGCCGATAGCGCGCGAAGCCGAAGTGGCACGAGCCACCGCGCCCCCGACCCGCGCACCAGACAGCCGACGAGGCCGAAGTAGAGCAGGTTAATCGCAAGCATCCTCGGGCCGAAGTGCGAGAGCGCCAACGCCGAGCTCAGAAAGGGAGTCGCGATGAGCAGGCCGGGCAGCACTGCCGCCAGAAGCAAGTACGCGACCCCCGAAAGGCCGACCGCGGCGAAGACCCAGGTCTCCGCAACCTGACCATTCTCGCGAGCTAAGAGCCATGCGAGCAGTCCCCCTAGTGCCAGGCCGTCGCACCGCGTGAGCAAGATCCAGGGAGCGAACCCCGCCGACCGCGCACTTACGGCCACGGCGATCATCGCGAGCGCGGTGGGGACCAGCGCGCGGCGGCCGAACCGCACGAGTAATAGCGGCCAGACGATATAGAACTGCTCTTCGATTGCAAGCGTCCACGTGTGCCGGAATCCCTCGGGAAACGAAGGCTCTGAGCCGAACCAGTAGCATGGCAGGCGCTGCGTGTAGGTCAGGTAGTACGGCCAGGCCGCGATCGAGTCGGGACCGGGCAAGAACGTATTGGCGACCACGAGTGCCAAGAGCGCCACATAGTAAATCGGCCAGATACGAAGCGCCCTGCGTGCGTAAAACACCCTGAGGAACCCGGGCCGATCCTGCTGCAGGATGATAATCGTCGTGATCAGGTAACCAGACAGCACGAAGAAGAGATCCACGGAGGTCGCCAGAAATCCACACCACGGAATCCAAATATGATAGACGACGATCGCGAGGGCAGCGAGCCCGCGGACGGCGTCGAGTTCGGGTATCCTGCGCATCGCACTCCCTCGACGGTCAGACAACCGCTGTCTGTCGGATGGCTTCAATGACGGCCGCGTGGTAGCGCGGCCAGTCGAATTCCAGGGCTCGGGAGCGGGCCGAGGCGGACATTCCGGCTCGCAGCGCCGGGTCCTCCCCCAGCCGCTCCATCCGCTCGGCAAGTGACTCCACATCGCGAGGGGGAACGGTAAAACCGTCCAGGCCGTCGCGCACGACTGACCCCGCGTTCGGTGTCACGACGCTCGGGAGTCCGCAGGCGAGCGCCTCGTAGGTCACGACGGCCGAGCCCTCGAAGAGCGACGGAAACACGAACACATCCGCCGCCGCCATCCGGCAAGGAACGTCCGAATGTCCGACGCGACCGAGCAGTTCCACTTCGCCGAGGTACTCGCTCAACGGCCCTGGGTCGCGCGGTAGGGGACCGAGCAGTTGCAGCCGCCAGCCTGGGCGACGTACTCTGCGCCAGGCTTCGAGCAGGTACTTGATCCCCTTGCGCTGGGTAATTCCCCCCGCGAAGAGGAACGTGCAGTCCGACCCGTGCCGCTTGGCAGGGTCGGGCCGGAATCGGAGTGTGTCGGCCGCGTACGGCACGACGCCGATCTTCGACCGCGCCGTGCCGTAAGCAACCAGGCGGGCGGCAATGTGCTCCGAGGGGACCAGGATGCGGTCGGCCAGCGCGATGTCGCGGAGCCGGCGCTCGTGGAGCCAGCGCAGCTCCTCCAAATCGAGTGCACCGTCGCCGAGATAAATCGGGAAGAAGTCGGGCGAAAGTTCCGCCTCGACATCGAGCACCTCGCGCTCCTCCCGCACATCGCCGTGGACCATGCTGAGCACGGTCGGCACCCCAAGCGTCCGGCATAACGGCAGCGCATACTGCGAGCCGACGTCGCTGAACAACAAGGCAGATCCAGGCTGAACGCGGGCCACCGCGCGGGCGACGCGAAGATCGAACCGCCGGGTGCGCCAGCGCGCCACCTCGTGGCGTGAGCGCCCTCGCCCGGCCGACAGGCGATTCTCGATCCGTAGCGCCAAGTCGTAACCCCAGTCCGAACGCACGCGCGAACCGGGAATCTCGGGGTCGTGCCGGCGCCGAAGTACTCGCTGCCAGCGGCCGAACCGCTCGGGAGCGAGTCGCCTACCGAGCGCCGCGAACGGACCGTCTCCCTTGTAGTAGAACGACGTCTCGAACCGCTCGAGCAGCGAGGCCCGCGCGAGGGCGATCACCGCCTGGTAGGCCGGAGGCCGCGCATCGGGACACGCGACCAGGATATGGGGAGTGGCGTGTGAACGCATGGAGATTGGCTCAACCATCCGTGAAGCCGAGCGAAGAGGCGAGTCCATTCCGCCGCGTATCGTAGACCGGTCGGTCCTGCGCGTCAAGACGAGGGAACGGCGTCCGAGGAGGATTGCAAAGTCGCTGACCGTCGCGGATTTTGGAGATGTCGTTGGTGGCCATTCTGAGCCCCGAATGGGGCGGCCAGTCCTCGCGATGCGTACTGCCGCCCCCCCGGGGGTCGTGTTTTCGTTGTGCGGCGGATACCAGCGGTCCGCACCCTTGGCTACCGACAAAACGCCCCGTCCGATGCCGGCAGCGGTCTCCCCCAAACGACGCGCAGGGTGGCATACCCGGAGTCTGCGACGGGCGAAGTCAACCCGTCCTGGTCGTGCGCCACGCCCGTCGCAGACTCCGGGCGTGCCACCCAGGATTGGTCCAGAATCGACTTCGCAATCGTCCTGAGGTGCGTCCGCCTTGGCATCAATGCACAGAGTTGCACCCTCGGACCCGCCGGCGCCTAGATTCAACCCGCGCGCTTCAGTCGAGGGCTGAGCATCCGTTCGAGCCGTGGAAACCCACCATGGACGACCGGGCCGCCGTGTCGAAACACGACGGGGTCAGTTCCCGGCCAGTCCGTAATAGGAGAGCAAGCTCGCCAAGCCGATGAGCATGCCGATCACCTGTCCGGCCATTGCCCATGGAACCGAGGCGGCGAAGGGAGCGCTGGCCAGGACCATCAGGCCGGCGGCCATTCCCGTGTAGCGGCTGGAGAACTGGTGCGTGATCTTGCCCGGCGAAACAATCAGCAACAACATCGCGAAGCAGAGGAAAAGCCACACCGGATCGTGCCGGCGCACATAGATGTGCTTGAGAGAGCAAAACAGAAAGAGCGACGCCAGGGCGAGCATCGCACCACCCGCCAGCCGGGGAACAGCGCGTGCGAAAACCTCCGGCAGCCGCGCGATGGTTGATCGCAAGACCGGGATTTCCACGACCCCCGTTAGCGCGTTGAGCAGGATGATCGCTCCGACCAGCGGCAGCGCCCAGCGGGCGCGCACGTCGAACCACCGGGGCGCGAGAATCAGCATCATGGTCGCGGCGTAGCAGACAGAGAGAATCGTATTATAAGCGGAAATACTCGACGTCGCGACGGGAACCACCGACTGCGGCGGCACGAGCCCGCCCCAGTAACCGATGATCGGGCCGGCGACGAGCAACGCGCCAAGCGCATACGCCGCTGCGCTTCGCCAGTTCGTGAGCGCCAGGCAGGGTAAGGCCCCGAGGACGACCAGGACCGATGCGCGGCTCAGGAACGCCGCTCCGAGCATCATGCCCCCGACAAGAGCGGCCGTGCTGGCCACCATCCTGCCGCCGGGAACGATTTGCCGCGAGAGCAGCAGCAGGTAGACGCTCAGCGACGTCAAAAAAATGGCGGGCATTTCCGTGAGCACCATGCCCGTCAGCGTCCAGATGGACGGGATCGCGATGATGGCCAGGCTGTTGCCCAGCGGCTGCTCCGAGACGAGCAGTCTCAAGGTCAGGAACGATACGAGGATGGTTAGGCCAAGCAGGACCGGGTTCACCAGGCGAACGCCGGGGGGCTTCAGCCCGGTCAACGGCTCGAGCACCCAGTGGAGCACGTTGTGGAGGAGACCAGCCGGCTCGGGATAGTCGTGGAGGAACCGCAGTGAGAGGCCGTCGTGGTGGAGCAGCGCGACCGGCTTGAGATAGGGCGCCTCGTCGTAAACCAGCGGAGCGCGCGACAGCGCGGCCACGGCAGTCAACAGCGCCAGGCCTGCCAGGCTGATGCCAATGGACAGCCGGGAACAGACCCGTGACGAGCTCACTGGTACGAGCAAGCGCTCCTCCCGATCGGCCCTGGCGAGAAGACCTGTCATGTCAGAATTCTCAACGTCGAGGGGGCATCAGGTTCCGCCAATGATCGTCGAATTCTCGTGGCCTTCACGGACAAGGTCGTCCCAGTCACGCGCAGCAACGCGATAATGAAGCCCGACCTCGGACTCACCGGGTGTGACTGAGGTAGACGAGTGTCCGGACCCCGCGGGACAAATCGCGACGTGATCCACCGCGGGTCGCGCACCGGCACGATCAACCGCTACGGACTCGATGCCTGCGTGCGTTAAGAGGATGGCTCGAACGTCCATGGTGCCTCGCGCGAATCCGTTCCGTGGTGGCGAATCGTAGTTCGAAATCTCCCTGCACGTCAACCGAGGATTGCTGCGCGACATGGCCGGCCCTACGAACTGACAACCCGCACGGGGCGTGACCTTCGTTGGAACCACACCCGATAATCCGCGAGCGGAACCTTTAATGTGCGGGAGTTCGCTCCTGCTTTCACACCGCGATCGGAGCGGAAAGCAGCGGCAATTCCAAGGTCAGCGGACTCCCAGCGCCCGTCGCGGGAAACGCGTCCGGAACGAGCCCGCGGAGATTTCCCATCGCAACCAGCCGCTCCGTCGCGACTGCTGGGAAAAATTCCCAACTTGTTCGATCAAGATCGTCGATATCCATCTTGACCGGAAGTTCGGCGGCGAGGAATAATGTCGTCTGTGGATCGCCGGCGCCGAGGAATTGGGCTGGTCCAGTGGGCCTGCTTGGTCCGTGCGATCGTCCGGAAACGAGGAAGTCGCATCAGGCTCGTAGCCACGACGATCGTCCAGGGGTCCTCGCCAGCTCGCGATCCGGAATGGGAAACCCGTTGGGGTCCCTGGACGGGACTCGGCCCGCATTAATTCCAGGACGGCCCCCTCCGAATCGTTTGCGCGGCCCCACCGCTCGCCGGAGACAGACCGGCAACTTCCTCCGACAAAAGCGCCGACTCGCCAACGAGAGGCCTCGCTACCCGACACAACGTGCCGCTGACTGGTTACCCCAGAGGCGGGCGCGGACTCGTCGGAGTTTCTCATGGACTTCTTGAATCGAAGAGGCCCGCTGAAGTCGGCCAGCGCGCTGGAGCGCGCCCCCTGGGTCGCCGACTTTTCGCCCGGTCGGAACCAGCGATCGAGCCGGCGCGCGGGATTCACGTTGATCGAACTGCTCGTCGTGATCGCCATTATCGCGGTCCTGATCGCGCTGCTCTTGCCCGCCGTGCAAGCCGCGCGGGAGGCTGCCCGGCGCATGCAGTGCGTCAATAACCTCAAGCAGATCGGCCTGGCGCTGCACAACTACCACGCCGCCAACGACTGCTTCCCACCGGGCGGGCTCGTCGGTTATCGCTACGACACGAAGGCGTGGAACCTGGACGGGTCGTTTGGCGCCTTCCCACGGGTACTGAGCTTTCTCGAGCAGCAACCGCTCTACAACGCCATCAACTTCTCGCTGGAATGCCAAACTGACGCGTACGGGACCGTGGTCAACTCGACGGTGGCGATTACGCGGCTCAATACGTTCCTATGCCCCTCGGACACGCCTCCGGCGTTCCTGGGCACGGGGACAGCCCCCATCAACGCGATCATTGCGCCGGGCAACAATTACTTCGCCTCGATGGGATCCTCACTGGAGTGGGGAGGATACCCAGGCCCCCTCTCGGGACCGGCCAAGACACCAAGCGGCCCCCCGAACGGGCTGTTCAATTCGGGCGGCGCGCCCATCGGCCTGAGCAGCATCTTGGACGGCTCCAGTAACACGGTCGCTTGCGGCGAATGGCGCATCGGCAGTGGTCTTCGGGCCAACGCGGGCGTCAAGGTCGATATTCCCACCGATATCATCATGGTAGGGAGTTACCCCGCCGGGGTCAGCCGCAACACCCCGACGGTCTCGATGCCCAGCGCAGTCCTGGCGAACAGCCTGTCGGCCTGGCTTCAAACGTGCGCCAGCAACGCCGGCAATTCAGCGATGCGCTTCAACAAGACCACGACACTGGGGGAATCATGGAGCCTGGGGTTGCCCAGCTATACCCTCGGCAACTTGCTGGTCCCACCGAACCCAAAGACGCCGAACTGCATTACCAGCAGCACCAACGCGGTCAATTTTCCTGGCGTTTTTGGGCTTAGCAGCTATCATTCGGGTGGCGCGAACGTCCTGATGACCGATGGCTCGGTCCGCTTCCTCAAAGACGGCACCAACGTCCAGACCATCTGGGCCCTGGGCTCGCGATCCGGGAGCGAAATCGTGAGCGCTGACAGCTTTTGATCCGACCCCAGCCCGGGTTCACAGCGACATCTGGGGCCGGCAGCCCCTTACCCCAGCCCTCGCACGCAACCGTGACGGCTGGGGCGGGGGCGAGTTTGCATCCCGCGTTAATCGGCGTTAGACCTTGGACGCACATTCGAGCGGAGCCAGGTCGAGGCGAAAGACCTTCGACTCCCGCGGGGTCACATAGACGTCATCGCCCGGCAACAGGGCCAGCTCGCGCGAGCGCTCGCGGGTCAGCTCGATTTGCAAGTCAGTGCCGTCCCGCAGGCCGACTTCGACCCGCTCCAGGGCCCCCAGCGGAACCAGCCGGGACACCCGCGCCGGCCACGACGTGCCATCATTGTGGGCGCGCGCGATGTCGAGGTCGTGGGGGCGGACGTACACGGTCACCGGCCCGTCCGGGACGAGGACCTCACCGGGCAACGGCATCCCATCCCCGACCACCGCCGACCCGCGCACGGCCCGCCCGGAGAGCAGGTTGACCGAACCCAGGAACTCGGCGACGAACGGCGTCGCTGGACGTTCGTAGAGTTCTTGCGGCGGACCTGCCTGCTCGACCACACCGCGATTGAGCACGACGAGCCGATCGGCAACCTCGAACGCCTCATGCTCGTCGTGGGTCACGATCAGGCTCGTGACCTGCGTCTGCTCGTGAAGCTGCCGCAGCCAGTCGCGCAGTTCTTGCCGGACCCGCGCGTCGAGAGCGCCGAAGGGCTCGTCTAGGAGCAGGACCTTCGGCCTCGGGGCCAACGCCCTCGCCAGGGCGACGCGCTGGCGCTGACCCCCGGAGAGCTGCGACGGATAACGCTGCGCATAGCCCTGAAGTTGTACGAGTGCGAGCAGCTCGTCGGTTCGTTCTCGAACTTCCCCCCGTGAGACCCTCCGTGTTTCAAGGCCGAACGCAATGTTCTCCCGCACCGTCATGTGCCGGAACAACGCGTAGTGCTGAGAGACGAAGCCGACGCCCCGCGCCTGAACAGGCTGGCCCGTCGCGTCCTCACCGAACAGTTTCACGTTCCCCGCATCGGGCTGTTCCAGTCCGGCGATGATCCGCAAGATCGTGCTCTTGCCCGACCCCGACGGTCCCAAAAGCGCCACCAGCTCCCCGGAAGGGACGACAAAGGAAACGCCGTCGATCGCCTGAAAGCGGCCGAACCGCTTCTTGAGGCCTTGCACCGCGATGCTCATCCATCTTCCCCCCGGGGATAGCCGCCACCGGCCCCAAGGCGAGGACCTTGAGACGACCTCGTCGACCCGCCCACTGCCGGCACGAGGCGCAAACGAGTGGTCGTTCTCGAACCGTCTCGCGCTTCGTCGACGGCGATCGAGACCGACTCGATCTGGCCTGCACTATCTTCATTTTTTCGACCAAATTAATCAAGTTAGCTTTCCGACGGGACTCTGCTTGGCGGGCCGACCAAACGAATTTGTGTCGGCGGTTTGCTGCACGTCAATTCAGCATCTCGATCGTCTTTGTCGAGAAATCGAAAGATGTGAAACTCATGAATTTTCTTTGCATCGCGGACTCGATGCGACGCTTTTTCTCAGATAGAGTGAACGTACTTCCTTTCGTTGGCGTCGACCGCAACCTCGAGTGGTCTCACGGAGGTGTCGGTGTCATTCTCTCCCTTCGCGTTCGCGCGCCCGATCGCATTTGTTGCGACCGGGCTGACGGCCCTGGCGATTGCTGTTGGGCGGACGGCGGCCGACAGGGCCGATGAGCGTTCCGCCGCGCCGGTCCGGTACTACTCGATTAACTGGTACCTGTTCGGGACGGACGATCCTTCCCCGCGGTTTCTCGACGCGGAGACGGGTCGAGTCGTGGCGATACCCCTCGGGGGGACGGGCTATCACAAGTATCTTTCGTGTTCTCCATGGCGCGACGCCCGAGGGCAAGCGCAAGTGGTCGGGCTGCCGGGCGGGTGCGGGCCGAGCGATCTGCCGCAGGCCGGCAAGGAGATCGTCCTGACGAGGTACAGCTTTCCGGAAGGCCGGCTGCTCGACCAGTTGCCGATGGACACGATCATTCCGACGAGCGCCCCGTGTTGGTTTCCAGGGATGTCGTCTCGGATCCTGTTCGGGGCCGCCGACGGACGGTTGTACCGGCTCTCGTTTCCCGAGGCGAGGCACACCAAGGACGGAGAGCGCGATGACCTGTTGAACCCGCTGCCGCTCGCGTGGAACGCGCCCCACCAAGACGGGGAATGGATCTGGCTGAGTGATCCGGCCTGGCCCACCGATTCCCGGTTCGGGGGGAGAATCGTGGTCTCGCTGACCCACTCGGGGGAAGTCGGCCCCGACGCGCAGCCGAGCGGCGGAAAACTATGGTGGTTGCAGCTCACGGCCGACGGCCGTGCCATCCAGGACGCCGGTCGACTGACGGCCCCGGGACCGGAGACTTCGGAGCGGTGGCCCACCCTCATCACGACGCGCTCGGGCGAACTGCAACTGGCTTACCTCGCACGCCGCAAGGGGGAGCAGGGGTGGCGGCTGCGGACCGCCCTCGTCACGATCAACTCGGTCACCGGCGCTCCCCACGCGGGCGAGCCCACGCCGGCCGGGCAAGAGGGGGAGGGCCTACCGTTTCCTCCCGTGTTCTCCGCCGACGGGCGCTGGGTGCATGTCATGACCAGGCAGCAGCACTCGGCCGTGGCCGTGGAGCACTTCGTCGTCGCCGACGGAGCCGCCGGGGACGATCACGCCAACGCAATACGTCTCACGCGCCACGAGTAGGGGCCACCGCATACGTGCCCTGATCGGTGCCCCGCCCCACGTGCCGGCCGAAGCGCAACTCGGTCTGGACAGCGCCCGCGTGCCATTGCAATAATGCGGCCGCATGGCCTCCCCTCGGCGTTGATTCGCACCGCGTTCCAGGAGGGAACCGACCCATGATCCGGCAGAGCATCAAGGACGCCTACTTCCAACTAGTCCGTTACATCTCCTTGCCGAGCACCTGGACGGCGCGCGTCCGTTACGGTCTGTTCGGCCCACCGCGGCCGGAAGGCTTCTTCGTCCACCTCGGCTGCGGGTTCAAGTACCTCGACGGCCTGATCAACGTGGACGGCAACGTCTTCCGCAAAATCGACCTCTGGCAGGACCTGCGCAACCGGCTGCCGTTCCCGAACAAGAGCTGCAAGCTCGTCTACTCCTCGCACACGCTCGAGCACATGTTCCCGTACGAGGCCATGGGCCTGCTGCGCGAGGTGCGCAGGGTCCTGGCCGACGACGGGGTCGCACGGATCGCCGTGCCGAGCATGGAATACGCCCTTGCGATCGCGCGGGGGGACCGGGCCGAGGACTGGCCTCGCCCCTTCGAGGATTCCGTGGCGCAGGCGGTCAATTACCTGTTCTGCGATGGGCAGCACAAGTACGCCTACAACTTCAACATCATCGAGACGTTCGCCCGGCAGTGCGGCTTCTCGCGGGTCGTGAACTATTCCGCGACCCACGGCGTCGCCCCGAAAAGCTACGGGCCGGTCACGGTGGGCGACGAGCCCGAGGGCTCGCTCGTCGTCGAGCTCTCAGCCTGAGCCGACGATCGTGCGCGAATGGGGAGAGGACACTCGCCTGCTTGCAACGCGGCTGCAAACCGCTCTGAGCACGACCCGCAATCGAGTGGTCGTCTCCCCGCCCCGTGTCGAATCGTTGTTGCTCTAGAGGCGTTCGACGTTCAGCTCGTGCGTCCGCATGAACTCGAGCGCCTCGGCACGCGTGAACACGCCGGCCGTCGTCCCGACGGCCCGGACGCAGCTCGCGCCGACAGCGCTGGCGAGCTTGAGGCAGTCGAGCTCGGGAAGGCCCTCAAGGAGCCCGGCCATGTATCCCGCGTCGAACGCGTCGCCCCCGCCCGACCCGTCGACGTAGCGAATCGGGTACGTACCTAACCGCACGCGGACGTCGGCCGACACCGCGACCGACCCGCGCTCACCGCAGGTGATCACGACCCGGCGCGCTCCCATGTCCCGAAACGCGAGCGCCTGCCGCACCGGGTCACGCTCCCCGAGGATGAGCGCAGCCTCGTCCGTGTTGGGTGTAAACACGTCGGTGTGGGGCAGAACGGCTTGCAACGGCTCGATGTAGTTTCCGGGCCCGGGCGTGACCACGTCCAGCACCGTGAAGCCGCCCCCCCGGCGCACCCTGGCGAACCGCTGCGCCAGGGCCTCGGCAGTCAGCTCCGGGAGGATCAGAAAGTAGCCGATGTAGAGCACGCGCGGCGGCGGATCGAGCACGGGGTCGATATCGTCGGCCGTGAACCCAAGGTTTGCGCCTACGGCGTGAATGAAGCGCCGGTCCTGGCCCCGGACGTTCACGATCAGCGTCTGACTGGTCGGACGGCCCCGATCGACCTTGAGTCCTCGTGTATCGATGCCGTGGGCCACGAGGGTCTCGCTTGCGAACCGGCCGAACGTGTCGTCGCCCACCCGCGCGCAAATCGACGTGCGCACGCCGAGCCTTGCGAGATCGACAGCCGCGTTCGCCGCGCCGCCGCCGATGTTCAGCAAGAGGTCGTCCACGGCGACGAGCTCTCCCTCCGCCGGCAGGTGGTCGAGCGGAGGACAGACGTGGTCGGTCACCACCATCCCCGCGCAGACGATGGGCGGTGGCCCCTGGCGTGCGACCTCGATCGGGGGAGACGGCATCGGCTCCGAACGGCTCATGGCGTTCCAGCTCCGCTTGCGGGTTGTGCTGATCGACCGAACGGCGTCATGTCCGCGTGAAGACGACCGACGGGACCCCACTCAATGGTGCGGAAAAGCAGTCGCGACGAAGGCTGCTGCGCTGACGAGAACACTTTCGCGTGGGAGGGCGAGGCTCAGCCGGAGCCTCACCCACCGAGGAAACAAAACAACGATCGCCTCGCCCCGGGGCGCGCCATTCTTATCACACCGGGTTGTCGATCGACGCGGCCACCTCGTCGCTCGCCGGCTCGGAATCGGGGCGAGCACCGGCGCGTTTGCCGATCAGCTCCTCGATTTCTCCGACAGTGAGCACTTCGCGTTCGATCAACGCTTCGGTCAACCGTTCGAGCTCATCGCGGTGCTCTTCCAGGAGGCGGTACGCCCGCTCGTCGGCCTCACGGAGGATACGCGCGATCTCCTCGTCGATGACCTGCGCGGTGTGCTCGGAATGATCGCGCGTCTCGCTCATCTCGCGACCCAGGAACGGGTGTTCCTCGGATGCGCGGAAGAACACGGGGCCGACGCGGTCGCTCATGCCCCACTGGGTCACCATCATGCGGGCAAGACGGGTGGCCTGTTTCAGGTCGCCCGCCGCGCCCGCCGTGGGGTCGTTGTACACGAGGCGTTCGGCGGCCCGTCCGCCGAGCGCGACGGTCAGGTCGGCCACGACCTCGCTCTCATTGATCAGCATCCGCTCTTCCTCGGGGAGGAACTGCGTGACGCCGAGCGCACGGCCGCGGGGGATGATCGTCACCTTGTGGACCGGGTCGGCCCCCGGGGTGAGCCACGCCACGAGGGCGTGCCCCGACTCATGATAGGCGGTGAGACGCTTCTCCTTGTCGGTGATGATCTCCTCGCGCTTCGCCCCCATCAGGATCTTGTCGCGCGCGGCATCGAAGTCGCGCATGTCGACCTTGTCCTTGTTCTCACGGGTGGCGAGCAAAGCCGCTTCGTTCACGAGGTTCGCCAGGTCGGCGCCGCTCATGCCGACCGTGCCCCGCGCGATGCTGTCCAGGTCGACGTCAGCGCTCAGCGGGATGGCGCGTGTGTGGACCTTGAGGATGTCGTGCCGCCCTTTTCGGGTCGGGCGATCAACCGTGACATGGCGATCGAACCGGCCCGGTCGCAGGAGCGCAGGGTCCAGCACGTCGGGCCGGTTAGTCGCGGCGAGCACGATCACGCTCTCATTGGGAGAGAATCCGTCCATCTCGGTGAGGATCTGGTTGAGCGTCTGCTCGCGCTCATCGTGCCCCCCGCCAAGCCCCGCGCCTCGGACGCGTCCGACGGCGTCGATCTCGTCGATGAAGAGAATGCAGGGGCTGTTCTCCTTGGCCTGCTTGAACATGTCGCGGACGCGGCTTGCACCCACGCCGACGAACATCTGAATGAACTCGGAGCCCGAGATCGAGAAGAAGGGCACACCCGCCTCACCGGCCACCGCACGAGCCAGCAAGGTCTTCCCCGAGCCCGGCGGCCCGATCAGCAAGACACCCTTGGGGATGCGTCCGCCAAGTCGCTGGAATTTTTCGGGGCTCTTGAGGAACTCGACGATCTCTTGCAGCTCGCTCTTGGCGTTCTCCAGACCCGCGACCTCGTCGAAGGTCGTGCGCTGCTTGGATCGGTCGTGGCGCTTCGCCGGACTCTTGACGAAGCTCCCCAGAATACCGCCGTCGAACTGATCGCGCGCCCGGCGCATCATGAACCAGATCAAGGCCGCGATCACGAACGTCGGCAGCAGGAGCGTGATCCAGACCAAGCTGTTCGTCGCGCTCGGCGCGACGGCCTCGATCTGGGGTGCCGGCGGCGCGCCCTCGCCGTGTTCTCTTTTGCGCAGCTTCGCCTGCACCTCGTCCACGTCGTGCTCGGTCGGGAAGACCGTGGTGAACTTGATCACCTTCTTGGGGGTGGTGCTGCTACTGCTGCTGGGGTCCTTATACTGTTCCTCCCTGCGCAACTCGCCCCGCGCCTCGGTCCCGGTCAGTATCAGGCTCTTGACGTTGTCGTGCTCGACCTGGTCGTAGAACCACGAATAAGGGACCGGGACTTCCGTCTTCGGGGTGAACTGCCAGAAGATGACTCCGAAGCCCAGGATCAAGAGCAGCCAGAGCCAGGGAGGGGTCGGCGACCCGCCGGACCCATTGGGCTTGCGCCCGCCGTTCGGCCGACGAGGGGACTCTTGCGGCGGTCGACTCTCCATACGATCTTAATTCCCTAATGGATTTCGCGATGGTTGCAAATGCCGGGTCGCCCCGCGCAACGCGGGCTCCGCTTCCCAAGTCCGCGGCGCCATTGGCGCCGTGCTCGGGTCATTCCGCACCCTCTTGCCACGCCCAGAGCTAGCAGGCGTCAAGACCTACTCGGTCGGCACAACCTTATTCTAGCGAAAAGTCTGGGAAAAGTTAGAGGGATTCGCGTGGGGGACCCGACCGGTTTCGTTGGGGCCTGATCGGAAAGCGACAAACCCGCTCAAAGGCGAACGGTCACAGGAATTCGGCCGGCAATGGCCGGCCCTGCCAAGGCAGCGCGCTCACCATGACATCGGGCGGCGAAGGGGAAGTCTCAGTGCTTCCCGCCGTTGCTTTCGAGCCACTTCTCGCAGTCGATCGCCGCGGCACAGCCGGAGCCGGCGGCGGTGATGGCCTGGCGGTAGTGGGTATCGACGACGTCGCCGGCCGCGAATACCCCCTCGACGCTCGTCGCCGAGCCGTAATTGGCCATTCGCTCGCGCAGGCCGGCCGGCGCCTGGACATCCTTCCAGGCCAGGGCGAGCGGTGTGAGCAAGTAACCCTCGGGCGTCATCGCGAGCTGACCCTTGAACACGGCGGTGTTCGGCGAGTGACCGATCGCCAGGAACAAACCGTCGAGCGGGAAGTCGAGGGTTTCGCCGTTCTTGGTGGACCGCAGCCGGGCCCCTGTCAGGGCGCGGTGCGGCGTGTCTTCTCCGAGGTACTCGGCGACCTCGACATTCCAGACGGGCTCGATCTTCGCGTTAGCGAGCAGTCGGTCCTGCATGATCTTCGAGGCGCGGAGCTGGTCGCGGCGGTGGAAGAGGCTCACCTTGCTCGCGTACCGGGTCAGGAAGGTTGCCTCCTCGACCGCGGTGTCTCCGCCGCCGACGACCCCGACGTGCTTGCCCCGATAGAGCGCCCCGTCGCAGGTGGCGCACGTGCCGAGGCCGTAACCCATGTAGTGCATCTCGTGTTCGATTCCGAGCGTGCGGGCCGACGCGCCCGTGGCGACGACCAGGGCGTCGGCCGTATAGTCGGCGGTCTGTGCCTCGGGATCGCTCGGGTCGGTGGAAGTCGTGACGTGGAACGGCCGGCGGGAAAGGTCGACGGACGTGACCGTCTCATAACGGCAGTCAGCACCGAAGCGCTGGGCCTGACGGCGGATCAGTTCCATGAGCTCGGGCCCCATGACCCCTTCCGGGAAGCCCGGGAAGTTCTCGACGACCGTCGTCCACGTCAGTTGCCCACCCGGCTCCTTTCCTTCAAAAACGACGGGCGCCAGGTTGGCCCGCGCCGTGTAGAGCGCGGCGGTCAAGCCCGCCGACCCTGACCCGACCACAATAACGGCAGAATGGGACATCGTCTCCTCGCAAGCGTGGACGCACCGGGCCCACCGCCGGCTCGACGCGCTGCGCGCCCCGCCTTTGGGCCCTCGAATGCATTCTACCGTTGCCGAAAATTCCCCTGGAGTCCAGCGCCCACTGCCGGAGCGCGCGGCGGATTGCGAGGCGGGGTGAAAGGGGGACGCAGTCGCCGAGCGTTTTTCCAATCTTCACGACGGCCATGCCGCGCTGCAATGAAATTGGGGAACACGCCCCGAGCGAAATGACGCTGCGTCAAACCGTGCGTGCGGCCATGAACTAGGTTGGATTGTCAGTGGCCGCGACGGCGCTGCCTGAACGCGGAACCGGCGGAGCAGTCGGAAGGAACCGCGATTCCCAACAACCGAGGAACCGTACCATGCTGGTCTTGACACGAAAGCTGATGGAAAAACTGTTTATTGGAGACGATATCTGTGTGACCGTTGTACGCCTGGACGGCGGGCAAGTGCGGCTGGGAATCGAAGCGCCTCGCGAGGTGACCGTGGTTCGCGCCGAGCTCGTTCCCGAACGGCAAGGGCCGAAGCTGAAGTCAACAACCGCGGCGTCCTCGGCCATCCGTGGCCCGATCCCGATCCGGCATGACCTCAGGGCTCCATCACCAACCTTGGCTCATGGAACCGATAGCCGACGCCGCGGACGGTCTCGATAAGTTCCGACGCCTCCCCCAACTTTTTCCGCAAGCTTTTGACATGGACGTCGATCGTTCGCTCCAGAACGACGGCGTCCTCTCCAATCGCGGCGTCCATCAGCTCGAAACGCGTGAACGCCCGCCCCGGCTGCCGGAGCAACACTTCGAGCAGCCGGAACTCCGTCGGCGTCAGCGGCAGCTCCTCCCCCTTGTGCAACGCGCGGTGGCTATGGCGGTCGATCGACACGCCCTGGCTCTCGATCACCGTCCCCGCCGGGTGCTCTTCCTGCGTCTGCCGCCGCCGCAGCTCTTTCTTGATGCGCTGGACGAGCACTTTCATGCTGTACGGCTTCGTCACGTAGTCGTCGGCCCCCATCGCGAACCCGACGAGCTGGTCCGACTCCTCCGCCTTCGCCGTGAGCATGACGATCGGGATCTCCCGCGTCCGCGACCCCGTCCGCAGCTCGCGGCAGACCTCGAGACCGGGCATGACCGGCAGCATCAGGTCCAGTACGATGAGGTCCGGCAGCCGTAACTGCGCGAGGCGCAGCCCTTCGCGCCCGTCGGTCGCAGCCAGCACTTCAAACCCCTCGCGCTCCAGGTTGTACGTCAACACCTCGACCAGCGACCGCTCGTCCTCGATCACCAGGATCTTGGGCTTCGACATCGCGGGTTGTGGTTCAGTTCGTAACGGCGACACAGGCGTCGTCTCCTTCTTGGTGGTTTTTAGCACTCCTATTCTAGGTGCTACCGTGTCGGCGGATTGTGAATATTGTGAAGAACCAAAGAAGACTTTTGGTGTCGTTGAAGACGGAGGTGCTGATGATTCTCGGGCCTTTGGAGAGTTCGGCGGCCTCGGTACGGGGAGCGGTCCAAACGTGGGAGCGGGCCCCGCACTCCGTAGCGTGGCGGAGCCGAATTGTTATTGAAGTAGGACCGGCCCTACGGCTTGCATAGTAGGGCGGCCCAGCCACAATCGTTGACAATCCGGCGCCGTGACTACCAACCCGAAGTCAAAGTGTAGTGTAAGTCAGAGTTCACTCCGGGCAATCATCCGCCGGATCATCGCCGGATAGTCGCCGTGACGCTCGTAGTGGATGAGCTGGTGTACCGCGCCGGTCGACTTTTCGGTCATTTCTCCGGCCGCGCGCAGCCAGTCTGCGCAACCCAGCGTCTGGCCGACCGCTTCCAGCCGTTCCACCAGATCCTTGATCATTCGTCGCGCGGGCACGGGTTTGAGGCTCGACGGGTCGACAAGCTGCGCATCGAGTCCGTAACGGCAGGCGCGCCACTTGTTCTGGCGGACCAGGAAGGGGTGGCAGTCGAACTGATAGGTGCCGCGGTCGATCTCTTCCGACAAGTCGTACACCAGGCATTGGATCAAGGCGGTCAAGGCGAGCACCGAGGGGAGGTCCGGTGGCATGTCACAGATCCGGATCTCGACGGTGCCGAAGTTATGGTGCGGGCGCACGTCCCACCAGATTTCGCGGATCGTCTTGATGAACCCGGTCTCGACCATGTGGTTGAGCAGCCACACGTACTCGCTCCAGTTCCGCATCAAGGGGGGAAGCCCGGCTGTCGGCAGGCCTTCCATCACCTTCACGCGCTGGGAGTGCAGCCCCGTCGGGCGCGCGTTCCAGAAGGGGCTATTGGCGGAAAGGGCGAGCAATGTCGGCAGATGGCTCATGATCCGGTCGCAGACCATGATCGCCTTGTCTCCCGAGTCGAGCCCGACGTGCACGTGCAGCCCGAACGTCACGAGCCGGCGCGCGCTGTCCTGGAGCAGGTCGATCAGCCCCTGGTAGCGCTCGTTCGGCGTGACTTCCTGTTGCTGCCAGGGCGAAAACGGGTGCGTCCCGCTCCAGAACAGGCGCAGGCCGAGCCGTCCTGCGACCTCCTGGACCACCCGGATTTTCGTCGACAGGTCGCGCTCCACGGCGTCGACGTCGCGGCACACTCCGGTATTGATCTCGAGGTAGCACTGCATCAGCTCGGGCTTGACCGAGGCCTTCAAGTCCTCCGGAAGCGCGTCGAGCACCGGCACGATGGCGCTGCGGAGCGCGAGCGACTCGGCGTCGACAAGGTTCAGCTCGATCTCAACGCCGATCGTCGGGTAGTCGTTGCGGGTGAACCGGTAGGGGGTGCTCATGGTCACGACGCGCCCTTGTCTCGAGAGAGCAACACGGCGCAGCGCGCGAGGAGCTTCGCCCCGATGATGAGCGCGCGCTCGTCGATATCGAAGTGGGGCGAATGCAGCAAATGCCTCGGCTGACCGTCGCGAGCGACGCCGAGCCGCAAGAGGCACCCGGGCGCGTGTGCAAGGTAGCCCGCGAAATCCTCGCCCCCCATGCTCGGCAGCGCAATGGAATCCACTTGGTCCGGCCCAACCACCTCGCCGGCAGCGCGCACGCAGGTCGCGGTCACGGCCGGGTCGTTCACGACGCCGTCGAGCCCGCGGCGCAGGATCACCTCGACCGCCGCGCCGGTCGCCTCGCTCAGCCCCTGCGCGATACGCCGAACGCGCTCGCCGACGCGCGTGGCCGACGCCTGACTCAGGGCACGGATCGTGCCAAGCAACACGACGTTCTCCGGAATGACGTTGGCGTTCGCCCCCCCTCGGATCGAACCGAACGTGACGACGACCGGATCGCGCGCGTCGATCGCCCGCGGGATGAACTGATAGACGCTGCTGACGAACTGAACCGCCACGGCGATCGGGTCGATGGCCTGGTGCGGCCGCGCGGCATGCCCCCCTCGCCCCTGAATATCAACCTCCAACTCCTGGCAGAACGCCGTGAGCGGGCCCGCCTTCTGCCCCACGCGCCCGACGGGGGCTTCGGGGTCGACGTGCAGCGCAACGATCGCGCGGACCCCTTCGACGGCTCCGTCAGCGATCATTTCAAGCGCTCCTTCGCCGAGCTCCTCGGCCGGCTGAAAGATCGCCCGCCAGGGGACGGACCAGGGAAGCCGCTCGCGGCAATGCCAGAGCGCCAGCGACGCGGCGAGCGCCATCGTCGCGTGTGCATCGTGCCCGCAGGCGTGCATCACGCCGTCGCGGGTCGAGCGATAGGGCACATCCTTGGCATCCTGGAGCCGCAAGGCGTCAATGTCGGCCCGGATCGCTACGCGCGCAGAAGGGTCCTGCGGGAACGGCTCGGCAATGACCCCCCGCCCCGACGGAACCACCCGGTGGGGCACCCCGGCCTGCTCCAGCCGGCGGGCCAGGTAGGCGGCCGTCTCGAATTCCTCCCGGCTCGGCTCCGGATGACTGTGCAAATGCCGGCGCGTCGCACCCAACATTTCCGCGTTTTCTTCCAGAAAACCATCGATCAACTCGCGCCAGTCAGCCATCCCGTCGGTCCCTCGCGATTCACGTAGCCCAGGCTTTCTCTCCATTCTGTCAGTTGACGGCAATGCGGAGAACCCCCTCGCGTGGGAAGCGAGCTGCGCAGGCATCGTTGAATACCGGCTTCCGAATCGGATATCATTTCACCTTACAGGAGCCGGCGCGGCGCTCTGCCCCCCGTCGCAGCGCCGGGCACCGCTGGACGTTTCCCGGAAATCACTCCTTGCCCGATCGAGCGGCACCCATGGCAGCCTCACCGTTGGAGCCACCGTTGTGGGACTCCTGCCGGGCCCTGATCGACCAGAGCCGCCGCGCCCGGGCCGAGCTCCAGGCGAAGTGGGATACCCTCCTCGACGACCGAGAACGCCTCGGCGGTCTCGGGATCGCCTTCCTTTCCGAGGCTTCGGCCCGGCTCGCCGCACGCGAGCGAGACCGTCGGCGCAACCCGGACTGACCCCGAGCCGACGCGCTCGGCCCACGCACGCAGGCGCGCCTTTGGAATTCTGCAAAAAATGCGCAGATTCTGCCGACAAGACTTACTCCACACAAAGCGAAAGTTGCAAAAACGACAACGGGTTTGGACTTGATTGAAAAAGTCGCCGGCGCTTAGGATGAGCCCCGCGCGGCCGAGAGGGTACGTACGGCCAACGCCGCGCCGAACTTGAAGTCCTATCTCACCGTACGGCCCCTCGGACCAAGGGTCTGGACGCCAATGATCGCCAACACGGATGGTGGCGCTTTCATCCGAGCTTCGGGACCGCACGCACGACGATCGACCGCGCCGCTGCAGGAAGCGATCGGCGCGACGGCCGACTGGCTCCTCGGTCAGCAAGCCGCTGACGGCTACTGGGTCGGGGAGTTGGAAGGCGACACGATCCTGGAGTCGGAGTATGTGCTCCTGATGGCCTTCCTGGGCCGTGAACGAGAAACCGTTTGCGTTCAGGCGTGCCGCTATCTGCTCGACTTCCAGCAGGCGGACGGCGGGTGGGGTAACTACCCGGGGGGGCCGAGCGACCTGAGCACGACGGTGAAGGCCTATTTCGCCCTCAAGCTGCTAGGAACGTCGACCAGTGACCCGGTGATGGTCCGGGCCCGCGAGGCGATTCACGCGGCCGGAGGGGCTCAGGCATGCAACAGCTTCACGCGCTTCTACCTCGCGCTGCTGGGCCAGATCTCGTACGACGAGACGCCCTGTGTCCCGCCCGAACTGCTGCTGATCCCGTCGTGGCTGAATTTCAGCCTCGCCGCGATGTCGTCGTGGACGCGCACGATCGTCGTCCCGCTCACGATCATCTCGGCGTTGAAGCCGGTTCGCGACCTCGGTCCGGAGCGCGGCATCGCCGAGCTCTTCCGCGACGACCTGCCGCGAACCCCCTGGCGAACCGCGCGGTTCTTCTCGTGGGGGAACTTCTTTTTCGGGGTCGACCGCGTCCTCAGGTGGGCGGACCGCCACATGCCGGCGTCGTGGCGCCAGCCGGGCATCCGCGCCGCGCACCGCTGGATGGTCGACCACTTCCGGAACTCCGACGGCCTGGGCGCGATCTTCCCGCCCATGATCTACACGGTCGTCGCCCTGGAGTGCCTGGGCTACGAACGAGATTCGGAACCGGTCCAGTGGGCTCTGCGCCAGTTGGAAGACCTGGTGATCGAGGAAGACGGCAAGGTCCGGCTCCAACCCTGTGTGTCGCCGATCTGGGACACGGCGATCGCCACGATCGCGCTGGCCGACGCGAAGCTCCCTTCGTACCACCCTGCCCTCTTCAGCGCGGTGCGCTGGCTGCTTGAGAAGGAAGTGCGCGTCGCCGGCGACTGGGCCGTGCGTCGGCCGGGGGTCGAGCCCGCGGGCTGGCACTTCCAGTTCAACAACGAGTTCTACCCGGACATCGACGACACGGCGATGGTGCTGCTGGCCCTCCAGCGCACCGCGCTGGCGGATAGCCCCGAGGTCAGCGAGGCGACCCGCCGCGGCGTCAACTGGCTACTCGCGATGCAGAACCGGGACGGCGGGTGGGCAGCCTTCGACGTCGACATCGACAACGAAGTCCTGACCAAAGTCCCGTTCGCCGACCACAACGCCATGCTCGACCCGAGCTGTGCGGATATCACCGCGCGGATCCTGGAGCTGCTCGGCACGCTCGGCGAGCGCGTGGACCACCCTTCCGCCGCCCGCGCGCTCGACTATCTCTGGCGGACCCAGGAGCCCCAGGGCTGCTGGTACGGCCGCTGGGGGGTCAACTACATTTACGGCACGTGGCAGGTCCTTCAGGGCCTGAGCGCGATCGGCTTCCCGATGGACGACCCGCGCGTTCAAAAGGGGGCCGACTGGCTGGAGTCGGTCCAGCAACCATGCGGCGGGTGGGGCGAGTCGTGCCACAGCTACGACGACCCGAGCACGATGGGCCAGGGCGAACCCACCGCCTCGCAGACGGCCTGGGCGCTCCTCGGCCTGATCGCCGCCGGCCGTGCCGAGACGCCGTGCGTGACGCGCGGGATCCAGTACCTGATGGCCACCCAGCGCCCGGACGGCTCGTGGGACGAAGCCCCCTTCACGGGCACCGGCTTCCCGCGGGTCTTCTACCTGAGGTACCATCTCTATCGGGTTTATTTCCCGCTCATGGCACTGTCGCGCTACCAGGCTGCCGCCGGCGCCTTGCCAAGCGAGTCGCCCGGCGCGCAGGCCAGCCGCATCCCCGCGCTCCCCACGCCGTTCGAGGTCTGAGTGCTCGATGCGTGGTTTGCAACCTGCAGGGCCGGCCCTCCATCAACAAAGGTTCGATGCGGCGCCGCCATCCGAGGTCGCGTTGACCATTGGAAACATCCTGCTGGGCGAATGGAACAGTCGCATGTTTCCGGCTTGACCCGAATCGCAAGAAGTCCGATACTGCCCACCAACCGGCGCAACCGATTGCGCCGGCCTGCTGCGATGTCGAGGTGGAACCTCGCACGACCGAGTCATGGACGACGAGCGACAACGGTGATCTCCTCCGGCGCAAACACCCCGAGCTTGGCCCGATCGTCCCTTCTCACGCACCTCCGGGCTGTGAGCCGACTCGTGCATCGTCGTTCCACCACCTGCCCCACGCCCGCCTGCTCTGGGCCAACACCCTCACGCTGCGCCGCGATCACTCACCACTACCACGCGACCACCCCAGGATGTATGATTGCATGATTGCGAAGCGCGACCATGGACAAACGAGACCATCGATACCGCACCGCCTGGAATCAACGTACGACCGCGCCGGGTAGCCGGCGCGCGTCGGTGTCCGTGACTTAGACTTAGTCGTGGTCATGCCACGTGCATGATTCGACGGACGGGCTTACGGCCGGAGACGATGCCGGCCCGATGCGCGAGAGGGTAGCTCGACCCATGCTGATCTCCAACTCGTTCTTGCTGATCTTCGCGGTGGCGTTCATGGGGTGCGTGCTGGCAACCCCCGTGGTAACGCGAATCGCGGTCTGGGCGGGCGCGATCGACCGCCCGGACTCGTTCCGCCGCATCCACAAGGGGGCCACGCCACGCCTGGGCGGACTCGGGCTGGCGTTCGGGCTCGGGGCGGGAGTGCTGCTCGTCGCGGTAGGCCGCTTCCTCGAGGCGACTCCCGACGCCAGCGAGTGGTGGAGCCGCCAGTGGGCCGTCTTCTTCGCCGCGCTCATCGTGTTGGGCGTCGGCTTCATCGACGACACCCGCGGGATGAGCCCGCGGGTCAAGCTGCTGGGCCAGGCGTCGGCCGTGCTGGTGCTCTACTTCGGCGGGATCCGGATCGAGGGGATTGACATCCTGGGCTTCGGCATCGACCTCGGTCATCCGAGTTATCAGCTTCACCTCGCGGGCCGGGCGATCCACGTCGCCCCGATCGGCCTGTTCATCACGATGTTCTGGTTCCTCGGGTGCATGAACGTCTGGAACCTGATCGACGGGATGGACGGCCTGGCCTCGGGCGTCGGTCTGCTGGTCTGCGGCACCCTCACGCTGGTCGCGCTTCATAACAACAACGTCGGGGTCGCGATCCTGGCCTCCTCGCTGGCCGGCAGCCTGGCCGGGTTCCTGCTCTACAACTGGCACCCCGCCTGTATCTTCCTGGGGGACAGCGGCAGCCTGCTGATCGGCCTGTTGATCGGTGTGATCGGCGTGCAAGGGAGCATGAAGGGACCATCGGCCATCTCGATCCTGTTTCCGATCCTGGCGATGGGGCTGCCGATCTCCGACACCGCCATGGCGATCTTCCGGCGCTGGGTGCGGAACCTGCCGCTCAGCTCGGCCGACCGGAAGCACGTCCATCACCTGCTGATCGGGTTCGGGCTCAACCCCCGGCAGGCCGCGCTGTTGCTTTACTGCTTTACGGGGTTCTTCTGCGGAGTCGTGCTCCTGGGCGTGGCGCTGCGGAACGAGATTCTCGCGCTGATCCTGGGGATCTCCGGCTGCCTGGCCTTTCTGCTGATCCTGATGAGCCGGCGCGACGAGCTGGCGAACCTCCGGGGCGACCTCAGGGCCCGGCTGGCGCGCGGGAAACAGGAGCGGTTTGCCGCCAAGGTCACGTGGGAGGCGATTCAGCGCATCGAGCTGTGCGACAAAGTCGAGCCGATCTACATGATTCTCGACGGCACGGCGCGCCAGCTCGGTTGCGACGTGACTCGGGTCGAGGTGTCGCAAGGGGGTCTGTTGCGGGATCAATGGCGGTCGGAAGCACTTCCGTCGAGCGACGCCGTGTCGGGGGCATCGGCCGTTTTCCGACTCTCCAGTGGCCAGGACCTCTGGTTGACGGTCTCGGTGCAGCAGGGTGCGGAGCCGGGCCTGGCGGCGGACATCGCCTTCCGTTTTCTGCAGCGACTCTCCCTGGCCACGGTCGAACGGATCGCGCGACTCTTGACCGAGGCGCTCGACGAGACGCCGGCCGAGACCGAGGCAGTCGCCGCCAACGGAACTTCCCCCGCCGGCACGAGCCCTGCCGACGGCAACGGGCGACTGGAAGCCGCCCCGCCGCGCAACCTGGCTCGGGCCGCGCTTAGCGCGTGGCGGGCCTCGACGGGCTGGGGGGCAAGGCCGGTGGCCAGCCAGCCGTCGCTCGGTAAGGAGTAGTTCACCGCCGGGACGGCCCGCGAATCGCTCGACCGTGAATGCGATCGCACCAGCCGCCTTGGACTGACCGGATTGCCACGGATCGGAGCCTTCCATGGACGGAATTCAGCCTTACGCGGGGCCGCCACGCCCCCCCGCCCTCGCGTCCCCCAGCTTCTCCGTCACGCCAACCCTGGCAAAAACCCCCAGCGACTACCTGCGCGCCCTGCGCAGGCGGGTCTGGTTGGTGCTCGCCGTCAGCGTGCCGCTCGCCGTCGCGCTGTCGGTGCTCGCACTCAAGCAACCGGCCGTCTACCGCGCCTCGGTGCAAATCCAGATCCAGCCGCCCCAGTATGACCCGGTCCTCTCGACGCTTGTGTCCCACGACGTCGGCCGCCGCGAGGGGGAGACGCTGGAACGATACATCCCGAACCGCCTCGCACTCTTAAAGAGCAAGCCGCTGATCGATCAAGTCGTGAACAGCCCCGAGATCGTTCAGCCCGCCGCGCCCGGCGACGACCCGGCCGAGGAGATCCTCGCAAACCTCGTGACCAAGCCGCTCATGATGTCCAACTACATCTCGAACTACGTGACCGTGAGCCTCGAGGGGACCGACCCCGCCCGCACCGCCAAGCAGCTCGAGCTGCTCCTCCGGGTCTTCCGCGACCGGAGCCGGGACGAGATCCAGAACGAGATCGAGGCCTCGAAGGACCAGGCGTCGGGAACTCTCAAAAATATGTGGGCTGAATATAAAAAACTAAACGAACATCTCTATAGTTCTCTTAAGGGCTCCACGACCGTCGGCCCCGGCGGCAAGAACATCCTCGAAGAACAGTGGCTCATGATGGGCTCGATGCTCGCCCAGAAGCGGGCCCGGCTCGATGAGATGAAACAGCAAGCGCTGATCGCCCAGCTCTTTCCCAGCGCGAACCGGCAGGGGAATTCCGACCTCTCCGCGCGGCAGGGGATGTTGCGCGAGCTGGAAGCGCAGCGCAAGCAGCTCCAGCGCACGTTGCAGACATACAAGCGCAAGACCCGCCACTTCGAGAGCGACCCCGCCGTCGTGCACAAGGCCGACCTCCTGAAGGACGTGGTGGACCAGATCGAGCAGATCCGGTCGGCCCCGCTCGAAGCCTCCGAGGACTCGTCCGCCGCGGAACCGCTGCTGGCCATGACTCAATCGATGGACGAACAGATCAAGGCGCTCGAGCAAGGGGAACAAGCGATCCTGGCCCGCTTCCAGGAGTCGATGCCCGAGCACCAGAAGTACCTCAACGACCTCGAAGAGAGGCAGATGCTGCGGGAGCGGATCGCGGACATGGAGACGAAGCTCTCCGAGTTCGAGATCCTGGCCAAATCGCAAAAAGACCCGGTGGTCATCCCCACGACCGTCCCCGAGCCGACGGCGCCCGTGCGGCCGAAGCGGGCGCTCAACATCGCCCTGGCCCTGGCGTTCAGCCTCGCGCTCGGGATCGGGCTCGTCTGCTTGCTGGAATTCCTCGACCACTCCGTGAAGGTCCCCGAGCACCTCTCGATGGGCCTCACCCTGCCACTCTTCGGCGTGGTTCCCCGCATCCGCCGCACCGCCCTGACGCACCGCGGCGGGCACCTCTGGACTCCCGGCGCACCCGAATCGGTCGAGGCCGACGCCTACCGCAACCTCCGCGCCAGCCTGCTCGGCGCGACCGACAAACGGGGCCCGATCACGACGCTGCTGGTCACGAGCGCCAAGGCGGCCGAGGGGAAGAGCACGACCGCGCTCAACCTCGCCGCGACGTGTGCCAGGGCCGGCGAGCGGACGCTGCTCATGGACGTCGACCTCCGGCGCCCGAGCCTCAACGAGGTGTTCGTCCACGACGGACACGACCTCGGGCTGGTCGACGCCCTGCGCGGCGAGATCCCGTGGCAACGGGCCCTGGTTCGCACCGACATCCCGAACCTCGACTTCCTGCCCACGGGCGACACGCGCGACATTCCGATCGAGATTCTCGGCACCCTGGAGCTGAGGCAGCTCTTGCTGGCCGTGTCGAGCCATTACGACCGCGTCATCCTCGACGGCCCCGCGGTGCTCGGCCTGGCCGACTGCCGGATGCTGGGGCGGATCGTGGACGCCGCGCTGCTGGTGGTCCGCTCGGGGTCGCACGGTCTCCAGCCGCTCTTGCGGGCCAAGTCGATGCTCGAACAGTCGCACGTGGTGATCGCCGGCGTGGTCTTCAACGGCCTCTTCGAGGACCTCAAGAACTGGTCGAGCTACGGCCCGTACCAGCCCTATGGCGACGGCTTCGGGCGCGCGTCCGAGGGTCTCGGTACGTCATCTCGCACCGCCCTGCCCGTCTGAGCCCGAAAGGAGACGCCCCCCGATGAGCCTGCGCCTTCGACTTCTGCTCGCGACCGACCGCCTTCTGGCCGTCGTCCTGGCGACCCTGCTCGTCGGGACGACCCTGGCGTTCGGCGGGGCTGCCTGGTGGGGACGTCCGTTCATTGCCGTGCTCACGGCCACGTTCGTCCTGCTGGGCATGGGCCGGATTCTGCTTGAGGGAAAGCTGCGGGTGCTGAAGAGCCCGCTCGCGTTCTTCGGCCTGCTCGTCGTCGTGCTGGCCGCCGCGCAGCTTGCTCCGCTGCCTGCGAAAGCCGCCCGGCTGCTGTCGCCCCACTCACGGGAGCTGTACACCCAGGGCGTCCTGCCGGGGCACGCCCTGGCCGATGACCCCGAGCTCGAGCTGCCCGAGCCGGTCGGCAGCCGCTCGCCCGTAACGCTCGATCGCTCGGCGACTTTACGCTGGCTGGCCGGCGCGGTCGTGTGCCTGGCGCTCTTCTGGGGCGTCTCCCAGTTCGCCGACCGGCTCGGACGACTCTACCTGGTCTGGGGCTGCATCGTCACGGCGTTCGCCGTGAACACGGTGTTCGCTTTCGTTCAGGTGGTCTGCCGGGCAAACGGGCTCTTCGGTTTCATCGAGCCCGGCAAAGGGCCGGCGTGGGCGCCTTCGATTGAAGACTTGCTGAACGCGCCCGGCTCGGCCGCGCTGCGCGGCCTGGCGGATGATACCGGCGCTGCCCTACCGGCCTGGTCGACGCTCGTCCCCGATCGCCCGTTCTCCCTCGGGAGTCTGCTCGGCGGCCCGGCGGCCTACGTGGCCTTGGCGTCGATCGGTCTGCCGCTGACGCTGGCGCTGGCGCTCCAGATCATGGCGCCCCGAGGGAGCCGCGAGAGCCTCTCGGCCCGCTTCGGCGAGTCGGGGCAAGGGAGTCTCGTGCTGTTGCTGGCCTGCTTGCTCGTGGCGGGGGGACTGCTCGTCGGCTTCATCGCCGGGCCGTTGCTGAGCCTGCCGTTCGGCGTGGCCCTGCTGTTCGTCGGCATCCCGGGGGCGTGGCCCACCGGTTTGCGCTGGTCCGGGGTCGGCATGACGTTCCTCGTGCTCTCGGCGGTCGCCCTGGGAATAGGCGGCGGCGAGTGGGCCGCGCAGAACCCCGGCGTGCTGGCCTCGGTGCGCCTGCCGGGTCCGGCCGTCTCCCTGAGCGTGTGGTCGGACACCTGGAAGATCATTCGCGACTTCCCGGTCCTCGGCACCGGTCTCGGGAGCTTCGCCTCGGTATACCCGTACTACAAGTCGCACGACGCGGCCCAGACGACCGCGCTGAGCACGATGGCCCAGTGGGTTGCGGAAACCGGCCTGCTCGGCCTCGCCTTGCTGGTTGCCGCCGGCCTTTGGTCGCTTTCACGCCTGCCCGAGGCCGTGCGGCGGGTCGGCTCGGCCGACCGTGCGCTCGTCTTCGGCTTGATTGGTGCGGCGGTGGGCTTTAGTCTGTACGCGACGGTGCACTGGACCGTCGAGCTCGCCGCCGTCGCCCTGTTGGTCAGCGCCCTGGGTGGAACCTGGAACCGCTGGCTGGCCGGGGGCACCGATCTTTTCGTCGAGCGTGCGTGACCGACCCGTCCACAGGACGTGCCTCAGGGAGGAGACCGTCGCCACGATGCCCGAAACTGCCTGCCTTCACATCCAGGCCCGCCAATCCGACCCGATCCGGGTCGTGGAACTGCCGGGCGCGTCGGTCCGGATCGGCCGGGCCCCGTTTTGCGAAGTGCTGCTTCCGGAGCCCGCTCTGGCCGAGGAGGAATGCCAACTGCGCAGGCGCGGCGCGACGTGGCACCTCGTGCCCATGGCCTCCTCGGGTGCCATGACGATCGAGGGGCGCGTCGTCGACGGCCCTCGCCCTCTTCCGTACGGCGTTGCCTTGCAGGTTGGCGATTTCTCGCTGACCCTTCGGCCGGGGGGCGCGACTCCCCCCGAATGGAGAACGCCCGCGTCCACCAGCGCAGTCCCTCCGCCCCCCGCGCGGGCCGAGGTGACCCCGGCGAGCAACGCCGCCTCGCACTATCGCCCCCCCCGCGATCCAGCCGCCCCGCGCATCCGCGCCAGTATCGAGGCGCGCGAGAAGCAGTGGGAAGCGCGCTGGAAGGCAGCCGCGGAGCGCCTCGGCGCCCGCCCCGGGACGCCGCCCCCGCCTGCTGCGCCGGTCGTTGAGGCGCCCCGCTCGGCCGAACGACTCGCAGGCTGGCGGTCCGTCGATCTTCCCCGCCGCGAGAGCGCCCGCGCCCCAAAAAGAGTGAACCGGCCGCTCGATCCCGCCACGTTCCCCTCGCTGAGAGCCGTCGAGGTTCCATCCGCCTACCCGAGCGTGAGCCGGCCGGCGCCGACCGCGCCTCGACCGTCGGCACGCGTCGAGCCGCCTGTCTCCCGCGCCGCCGAAAAGCTCCTGCTCACCCAGGAAGACGAGGCCGTCTTCATCCCCCCTTCGGAGTTGGACTGGGCGCAGGCCGAGGCACGAGAACGGAACGACGGCCAAGCGCCGCCGCCGCGGCCGGCACGCGACGTCGACTCCCCGGTGGCCGACGATGAAGTCAACCCTCGCGCGAACGCCGAGAACTCGATTGAGGACACGGACGAAGCGCCGTCCGAGCCTTCGCCCGTGGCCCTCACCGAACAGCTTTGGCAGGGTTTCCACGAGCAATCCCTGGTTGGTGCGCCCGACGAGGACTGGGGGGCATACCCGGAGTCTTCGACGGGCGTGCGCGAGCTTCCCGACGGGTGCGCCGCGCCCGTCGCAGACTCGGAGCATGTCACCGACTTCGTCCCGACCCGGCAAGAGCGCCCCCGTTCGCGGGCGCTTGCGGGAATTTTCTCGCTCTGGAGTCGCATGGCGCCCCACCGCCTCGAACCGGAGGCGGAACCGGCGGTCCCGGGCGACGTGCCGGACGAAGACTGCGCCGCAATCCTCTCTCCCCAGGAGACGGTGGCCGCGGAGCGGCCGGGTGAGGGCGAACCGCGGAACGCACCCTCTCTGCACCCTCAGCCGGACGCTGCGCGTCCGACCTCTCCCGAGGGGAGCGGTGAGGAAGAGACCGCCTCGTCCGTGGAGACGGGGCTGTTCGAGCCATCGGACGACGCCGCGGCGCCGGTGAGCGCTAGCGGTCAAGCGGCCCCGGCGCTCTCCGAAATGCCTCCGGCAGTCACCGAGGAACCGCCCCAGGAGGCGTCAGAGCGAATCGCGCTCCGGCGCCGCTCCGTCTTCGCCCGCCGTCGCGCGAAGCCCGCGACGCGGACCCCTCGGCTGGGAAGCGTTCGCGTCGTGCCCCGAGAGGAACTGCACGTCGCGGCGGTCGAGCCGAAGCAGTTCGCGCCCGAAGCCGTCCGGCCCCCGACCAGGAACCCCTCCGCGGAGTCGCCGCGGCAGCGCGAGGCCTGGGTGCCACCCGTACCGCCGCCGGCCGGCGACCCGGGGCCCTTTGCCGCACGAACCTGGCAGGCCGACACCGGCGCCTGGGCGGAGCTCAGCGCCCCGGTCACCACGAGCACGTGGCACGCCGGCGTCGGCCCGACGGCACGGCCGAGTGCGGAAGCAGGTCCGAACCACGCCTGGCCCTCCGCGCGAGACATCCTCGCCGCCCGCTCGGCCAGGCAACCCGCGCAGACCGCGCCGAAGGTGAACCCTAGGCGGCCGGTACCGACGGTGGCCCGCGAGCCGGAGCACATCGCCGTGCCGCTTTGGCTGGGCTGGCTGCCTCTGACTCTCGGGGCCCTCGCCGCGTCCGTCGTGGGCGTCGCGCTCGCGTGGACGTGGTCGCTCGACGCGCGCACGGCGGGCGTCGTCGCCCACTTCCTCGCGCACAGCAAGGCCGGGGCCAAGTTCCCCCTCGAGCCCGAGCAGCTCCCCGCCCCGTCGTGGTGGGGGAGCAGCGGCGGTGCGCTCGCACGCCGCGCCGTGGCGCTGGCACGGTCGGAAGGTGGGGATCCCGACGAGGTGCGGGGGCTGTTGACGGCGGCCTCTCAGGCCTCGGCCCTGGACACCACCGCCCGCCTCGGCCTGGCCCGGCTCCCGTTGCGCGGCGAGGACGACGTCCCCGCGCGGAACCGGAGCGCGGGGCTCAGTCGTGACGTCCTCACACTCGCCTGGACGGGCCGGCAGCTCGTCAAGGCGGGGCAGAAAGAGTCCGCTGTGCGCGCTTACCGTCGGGCGCTCGAGCTGGCCGCGACTGCGGAGATCGACCGGGTTGGCCAACCCTCCTACAACGACGATCCGCAGGTCCGGCGCTACACGCTGCCGGGCGAGGAACTGATCGGCCCCGTCGTGCGCGACATGGCGAGCCACAGTCAGTGGACCTTCGAAGAGTGGTCCGCTGCGCTCCCTTCGTACGCCCTCGTGCCGCTGGTGGCCGCGCGCCAGCTTCGCGAGCATGACCGTACCGATTCCGACGCGCTGCTCGACCGGCTCGTCGGCGACGAAGGAAGCGGCGCGCCCCCCTCGGGAAGTCTCCCCGCGGTCCACTTCGCCGCTCGGGCCGAAGCGTTCGCCCTCAAGGAGAAATGGGCGCAAGCGCAGGCCCTGTACCAAGAGGCGATCGACCGCATGCCCGTGGACCTCGTCCGACGCTCGTGGCAGGTCAACCTGGCCGACGTCGCCCTGCGCCAGAGTGACGAGCCAGCCCGGCAGAAGGCGCTCGAGGCCGCGAACAACCACGACCCGAATGACCCGATCACCCTCCGGGTGGTCGACCTGCAGAAAGGCTCGGGCGATCGTGCCCCGCGCACCAACGCCCGGACCCGGGACGAGTCGGTCACGCGGTCGACGCGCTCGCTCGAACGCTGATGAGACTGATTGTGGACGAAACCGTTCTTCCACCCCCCGAGGATGAACCGAGAATGGCGACGATTACCGAGCCCTCCCAAGCCCCGGCGCTGTGGGACCTGGCCCAAGGCGAGTGGCGCAAGCCGGACGGACGAGCCACCCTGCTCGGGCTCCTCGGGGGCTTGATCCTGCTCGGCTTGATCTACGCGACCAACCTCCGCCACTTCGTGTATGCCTGGACGACCGACGACAACTACAGCCACGGGTTCCTCGTGCCGTTCATCAGCCTCTACTTCGCGAACCGTGCCGCCCTGCGCGGCCCGGTCGAGGTGCGCTCGGGCGTGCTGCTCGGCCTCGCGCTCCTGGGGGTCTCGATCGTAGGCCGGCTCGGTACGGTCCTGGTCCCGGTGCCGTTCCTCGGCGACCTGACGTTCCTGCTGGGAATCGCCGGGGTCTGCGCCCTCGTCGCGGGCACGGCCGCGCTGCGGCGGTACTGGTTCGCGATCTTCTTCCTGATCTTCATGGTTCCGCTGCCCATCGCCCTCTACACGCAGATCGCGTCCCCGCTCCAGTTCGGGGTCAGCCGGGTGGCGTCGGACGTCTTGAACCTCACGGGCCTGCCCGTGCTGCGCGAGGGGAACCGGATGACCCTGCCCGGCGGCACACAGATGTTCGTGGCCGAGGCGTGCAGCGGGATGCGCCAACTGACCGGGTTCATCGCGCTGACGGCTGCGGTCGCCTACCTCTCCGCGCGTCCCTCCTGGTACCGGGTTGCCCTGGTCGCTTCGGCGATCCCGATCGCGATGACCGCGAACACGGCACGCGTCGTCTTGACCGGCTACATCATGCACTACAACCCCGCATACGCCTCGGGAACGTTCCATACGATCGAGGGATTGCTCATGATGGGCCTGGGGTTGTCGCTCTTGCGAGGCGAGGGGTGGATCCTGGATCAAGTCGTGCAAATCCTCGAGCGCCCGGAAGAACCGGCGACGGGATTACGGGTTGCAGGTGCTCGGTGAGTCGTTCTTGTAGGGCGGGTCAGCCCACCGCGCGCAACCGGCCATGGTGGGTCGGCGCCCTTGGGGGGCTGACCCACCCGACGATTGATGCAGAATCGAGCTGACGGCGAAACAGAGGGACATCCATGTCGGCAAAAGGGCGCGTCCTACTTTGCGGTGTCATTCTCGCATCAGGCCTGATCGCCCAGGCGAGTCTCGAAGCGTTGGCCACGACGGAGCGGCCCTCGCTGCGGGCGCCGCTAGCGTCGATCCCGCTCGAGCTGGGGGACTGGGTCGGGCGCGACACGGCCGTCGACCCCGATATCATCGAACGGGCGCAGACGACTGAATACATTAGTCGTGATTATGAAAGCAAATCGCAGCCCGGCCGCCATCTCAGGCTCTGGATCAACTACTCGCGGGAGGGGAACAACCTGCGCCACTCGCCCAAGATCTGCCTGCCGTCGGGGGGCTGGAACATCGTCGAGGCGGAGTGCCGGAAGATCGCCCTCGAGTTCGGGGAGGGCCGGTCGATTCCGATCATGCGGCTCGGTTACACGCAGGGTGAACTGGTCCAGGGCATCGGATTTTGGTACTACATCTTCGGTGAAGGCGCGCTCGAAAAGTACGTACGGACGCTGCCGATCACCAGCCGAAGCAGTCACGGACGGACGACCCGAGGGTCCAGCATGACGGTGGAAGTGTTCAGCGTCGGCGACATCGACGCGCGGGACACGCTCCTCAAGGACTTCTCCCGGTCGCTGCTCGAAGCGCTCGAGCCAATTTTGCCCGCAGACCGCGCTGAGTATTTCGTCCCGTGAGCCGAGTGGTCCGGGCCTTCAAGGGATCTGAGGTCGCACTATGAAACGCGCGCTGATCACCGGCGTCACCGGCCAGGACGGTTCGTACCTGGCCGAGTTCCTGCTCGGCAAGTCCGACTACGAGGTGCACGGGCTTGTCCGGCGCTCGAGCAGCATCAACCGGCAGCGGATCGACCCGCTGTTCGGCCGCGTGCCCGACATCCGCGGCCGCTTCCACCTGCACTACGCCGACCTGGCCGATGCCTCGAGCCTGTCGATGCTGATGGAGCAGGTGCGTCCCGACGAGGTCTACAACCTCGGCGCGCAGAGCCACGTCCGCGTCTCGTTCGACCAGCCGCTCTACACGGCCGACGTCGTCGGTCTCGGCACGCTCCGTCTGCTCGAGGCCGTGCGGCAGTTGAACCGCAGTCAACCGGTGAAGTTCTACCAGGCGTCGAGCTCCGAGATGTACGGCTCGGCCCCCCCGCCGCAAGGGCCCGCCACGCCGTTCCACCCACGGAGCCCTTATGCGTGCGCCAAGCTCTACGCTCACTGGCAGACCGTGAACTACCGCGAGGCTTACGGCCTCTTCGCCTGCTCGGGCATCCTGTTCAATCACGAGAGCCCCCGCCGGGGTGAGTCGTTTGTCACGCGCAAGATCACGCTGGGCGCGGCCCGCATCAAAGAAGGTCTTCAGCGCAAGCTCGTGCTCGGCAACCTCGACGCGAAGCGCGACTGGGGCTTCGCGGGCGACTACGTCCGTGCAATGTGGCTAATGCTCCAGCAGGACCGGCCGGACGACTACGTCGTCGCCACCGGCGAGACCCACTCCGTTCGCGAGTTCCTCGAAATCGCCTTCTCGCAGCTCGGCCTCGACTACCGCGACTTCGTCGAGTTCGACACGCGATACACCCGCCCGTCCGAGGTCGACGTCCTGCTCGGCGACGCCACGAAGGCCCACAAGGAGCTCGGCTGGAAGGCCGAAGTCGATTTCCCGGGCCTCGTCAAGATGATGGTCGAGCACGACCTCGAGCTCGCCAAGCGCGAAAAATTCGCCCAGGGGTACAGGGCCGATTGAGTCCAGGTCCCGCGAGAACGGCTGGTCCCTTGTAAGGCCGGCCATTGCCGGCCGAACCGGGCCGGCAATGGCCGGCCCTACAATCACCATTTGAGAAAGCATAAATCCATGCCGGGTGATTCCACGAAAGTGGTCGTGATCGGCCTCGACTGCGCAGAGCCGACTCTCGCCTTCGACCGCTTTGCCCACCGCCTGCCGAACATCACCCGCCTGCGCGAATCCGGCGTCTGGGGAAAGCTCCGGAGCTGCGACCCGCCGATCACGGTGCCGGCCTGGATGTCGATGATGTCGAGCAAGGACCCCGGCACGCTCGGCTACTACGGCTTCCGCAACCGGGCCGACCGCTCGTACGACAAGATGACGACGGCCACGTCGCTCGCCGTCCGTGAGCCCCTGCTCTGGGACTACCTGGGCGCTGCGGGCAAGCGATCGATCTTGATCGGCGTCCCCCAAACCTACCCCCCACGACCGATCAACGGCCTGATGGTGACCGACTTCCTGACGCCGTCGATCCAGTCGAACTACACCTTTCCCGCGGAGCTGAAGGATGAGATCGCGATGTTGCCCGCGGTCCACCCCTACGAGTTCGACGTCAGCGACTTCCGCACGCCGGACAAGGGAAAGATCCGCGACGGCCTCGTGCGCATGACCGACAAGCGGTTCGCGCTCGCCCGGCACCTGATGACGACGAAGCCCTGGGACTACTTCATGATGGTGGAGATGGGCACGGACCGCGTCCATCACGCCTTCTGGCAGTACATGGACCCGCGCCACCACCGTTACGAGCCCGGGAACCCGTTCGAATCCGTGATCGAGGACTATTACGTCCATGTCGACCGCAAGATCGGCGAGCTGCTCGCGGTGGTTCCCGAAGGCGCGCACGTGATCGTCGTCTCCGACCACGGCGGCCAGTGCATGGAGGGGGGAATCGCGATCAACGAGTGGCTCATTCAGAAGGGCTACCTCGTGCTGGAAGAGACCCCGAAGGTCCCGTCGCGGCTGGAAGGCGTGAAGGTCAACTGGTCGAAGACGACCGCCTGGGGCTCCGGCGGCTATTACGGCCGCCTCTTCCTCAACGTCAAGGGCCGCGAGCCGTTCGGCGTGATCGCGCCCGCCAGCTACGAGGCGACCCGGGATAAGCTCATTGCCGAGCTCGAAGCGCTCGGCGACCCCGACGGCCGCCCCATCGGCACCCGGGTGCTCAAGCCCGAAGACCTCTATCGCGAAACCCGAGGCGCCGCACCTCCCGACCTGTTCGTCTACTTCGGCGACCTGCGCTGGCGGTCGGTCGGCACCGTCGGCACGGGCGAAATCCACACGTTCGAGAACGACACCGGCCCCGACGACGCGAACCACGCCCCCGAGGGGATGATCATCGTCAATGGCCCGGGAATCACGCCGAATGGCCCGGTTGCGGGCATGCAACTGATGGACGTCACGCCGACCATCCTGCGCCTTTTTGGCCTGGAAGTTCCGGCTGACCTCCAGGGTCACGCGATCGACGCCGTGGTCGGCTCGGAAGCCTCAGCCCGCTAAATGTCCAGAATCAGCTCTGCGCGCCAGCCGCTTCCCTCTTGGACCAACGTTTCGCCGTGGTGCGTGACCGCCTTCACCTCGTGGTCCAGTATATGACGGGAGGCGTCGACCGGCTCACCGCCGATCGTCGCCTCGAGGGTTCGGCCGTCGGGCCCGATCACGACCTCGAACCGCGTATAGAGCCGATGCCGCGTCTCGCTACGGAAGATCAGCTCGTTGAGCCAGGTGACGAGCAGGTCGAGCGGCGAATCCGCCGCGAGCGCGAGCCGCTCCGTCTCGGCGACCTTGACCTCCGAGCGGTTCGCGACGATATAGTCGAACACGCCCTCGGCGGCCGTCCGGAACACGTCCGGCAAGTCGCCGCCGCGGACGCGCAGGCCCACGTCAGCGGTGTGGTCAAACGTTTCGATCGTCCCCACGGCAATGCCTCCCCCCAATTTGCTATCCTGGAGCATCGAGGGTCCGCGCAGGTTCGGTCTTCCCGCCGGATCGTCCGGCGACGAGCACGACTGCGGCGCCCTACGTGATCGTTGTTTCCCAGGACTCGGCGAGGACCCTCCCCATGATCGAAGCCGGCCAACCCGCCCCCGACTTCACCCTTCAGGACCAGCACGGCAAACCGGTAACCCTGTCCAAGCTCAAGGGGACGCCCGTCGTGCTCTATTTCTACCCGAAGGACGACACACCCGGCTGCACCAAAGAGGCCTGCGCCTTCCGCGATGCCCGCGCAGAGTACGAGAAAGCCGGCGCCAAGGTCCTCGGCGTCAGCCCCGATACCGTCGCCTCGCACGAAAAGTTCGTGCGCAAGTACGAGCTGCCGTTTACGCTCCTGGCCGACACCGAGAAAACCGTCTGTGAGAGCTACGGCGTGTGGCAGGAGAAGAACATGTACGGCAAGAAGTCGATGGGCGTGGTGCGCACGACGTTCGTGATCGACGGCAAGGGGATCGTGCGGAAAGTCTTCCCCAGGGTGAAGGTGGACGGGCACTCCGACAAGGTGCTCGAAGCGCTGAAGGGCGATCACGCGTCGTAGGGTGCGTGGAACGCACCGGTGCATTTCATGCACCCTATCCATGAACGATTGCCGTGTTCACACGCGCAGCGTCGGAACGAGGGGCCAATCACCGTCCGGCTACGCGTCGAGGACAACGTTGCCGCCGACGGTCGCCACGCCATCGGCGATCGTCAGATCACCGCTCGCGCCCCGGCCGACCAGGTTGTTCTGCACGACGTTCCCGCGCCCAGCACCGATCAATCGAACGGCCTCCCGCATCGTCCGGTCGGACCGGCGCTCGAGCACCGTGCAATCGCTGACGCGCGAATTGCGCACGTTCGCCAGGTCGATGCCACGGTGCGCGGGGTCGAAGACCTGGCACCCCGTGATGGACACCTCCCGCGAGTCGCGCACCTCAATCGCTCCGCCCGCCTCCGCGCTGCCCGCGCGAGTATCTTCGAGGATCAATCCGGTCAACGTGATCCCGGCGGAGTCGCGGATGACAATGCCGTCGATCCGCCCCCCCTTGTAGTCGGGGTTGTGGTCGAACGTATTGGCGGCGATGACCACGTGCCGGCAGTGGTCCAGGACCAGCGACCGCTGGAAGCCGGAGGCGAACGAATTGCCGGTGACCGTGATTCCCCGGCAGTACTTCAAGAGGACGTTGACCGCCTGGCTCTGGAGAATATTGCCCGTAATGGTCCAGAGACCCGCGGCGCTCGAACCGTCGAGCGCTGCTCCTTCGATGCGGACGTTCGCCCCCGACGGGCTCTCCTTCGCTTGAATCGTGCAGGAGGAGATCGTGCCTTCGCGCACCGTCCCCTCGCGCGCGTCGATCCAGACATCGGCTGAGTCGGGCTGAGTGGTGTCGAAGTTGTATTCGATGTCGCAGCCGGTGATCTGCAGGTTGCGGATCTCGCTGCGCTGAAGCTTGATTCCGGCGTGGCCGCAGTAGCTGATGTGGCAGCCGACGATGTTGGCCTGGTGCAGGTTCACGCCGTCGAAGTAGACGCCGATCGCCGCCCCCCGGCCATGATAGATGTGCGAGTCGGCCACCAGCACGTTGCGGTTGCGCTTGACCAGGTGGACCCCGTAGCGGCAGCGGCGGATCAAGACGCCGGCGATCGTCGCCTGCATCGTGCCTTCGAGCTCGATGCCGTCAGCCTGCTCGTGGGCACCCTCGATCTCGACGCCAGAGACGGTGGGCATCCGCTCGCGCCGCCAAACGTCAGGGCGGAACGTCTGGGGGTCGGCGCTCTGTTCGTGGGTGCCCAAGATCTTGAGCGCGGGACCCGGCCCGGTCATCAACAAGCGCGCAAGGCCCCCCTGCCCTTCGATCGCGGTCACTCCGTGCCTGCGCAGCTCGACCGCCACCGGACGGCTGAGGCGATAAACCCCTCGAGCCAATACGAGATGGCCGTCCCCCTGCTCGACGGCATGCTGCAACGAGTCGGTGTCGTCAACCACGCCGTCGCCGACGGCTCCGAAGTCTTTCACGTTGGTCATACGGAACTCCGAGTGCCCACCGCCAAGCAGAAGGAACGAACCGCCAAGGCGCCAAGATCGCCAAGGCAGGAGAGAGAAGAAGAAGAGAACGGATTTAGCATGTTGATTGATATAACATGTCTTTAATTTCGTTAACTTCAACGTATTCTGTAATTCTCTCTCTCTTGCCTTGGCGATCTTGGCGCCTTGGCGGTTAGTCCCTCTTCTTTGCTATTTCGGCCGGCGTTTCACCGCGTAGCCGTATTGGGTCGGCCAGGCTGGTTCTTCGCCCAGCTCGTGCTGGGCCTTGAGTGCCCAGTAGGGCTCGCGCAGAAGCTCCCGGCCCACGAAGACGAGGTCGGCATCGCCGCCCGTAATGATTTCGTTGGCCTGTTTCGGTTCGGTGATGAGCCCGACGGCCCCGGTCATCATTCGCGCTTCTTCCCGGATCTGGCGTGCGAACGGGACTTGGAAGCCCTTGGCGACCGGGATGCGGGCCTTCGGGACGAGCGCGCCGGAGGAGACGTCGATCAGGTCCACCCCGAGTGCCCCGAGGGCGCGGCTGAGGACGACCGATTGATCGGCGTCCCACCCGCCGTCGGCCCAGTCGGTCGCCGAGATGCGGACGAAGAGCGGGAGGGTCGCCGGCATCAGCGCGCGGATCCGTTCCGCGACTTGCAGCACCAGCCGCATCCGGTTTTCGAGGCTGCCGCCGTAGGCATCTTCGCGGAAGTTGCTCAGCGGCGAGAGAAACTCGTGCAGCAAGTACCCGTGCGCCGCGTGAATTTCGATGACCTGGAAGCCGGCCGCGAGCGCCCGGCGTGCTCCGGCCTCGAACGCGGCGAGGACCTCCTGGATTCCGGCCTCGTCGAGCGGGACCGGAACGGGGTCACCGTCATTGAAGGGGACGGGACTGGGGCCGACGACCGTCCAACCCCCTTCCGCAGTCGTCTTGAGGCTCGCGCCCCCCTTCCAGGGGACATCACAGCTCGCCTTCCGGCCGGCGTGGGCAAGCTGGATGCCCGGCAACGCTCCTTGCGACTGGACGAAGCGGGCGATCCGCGCGAGCGGCTCGATATGCTGGTCACCCCAGATACCCATGTCCCCCGGCGAGATGCGGCCGTCGCGGGTAACCGCGGTCGCCTCGACCACCACGAGCGCGGCCCCCCCGACCGCGCGGCTCCCCAGGTGCACGAGGTGCCAGTCGTCCGCGAGCCCCTCGTGGGCGCAGTACTGGCACATGGGGGACATCACGATCCGATTGCGGAAGGTCACTCCCCGGATCGTCAACGGGCTCAGGAGGTCGATGTCCGGAACTTCCCGGTCGTGGTTTGCCTCCGCCGAACAACCGTGCCCGCTTGTCTCTCGCTCTGTCATGGATGCCTCTCCCTAAGAACGGAGGGGCGCGCGATGGCGCCAACGTCGCAGTCAGCGTACCGACAGGCTCGTTGTTTTGCGACCGCCGTTCGAAAACCACGTTGCAGGTACCGAACGGTCGCTCCGTTGCGCTTCCCGAACCATTGAGTCGAGCCGGTGCTGCCAGCGAGAAATCCGTTGGCACGAACGGAGTCGCCGATACCACGGCCGGCTTGCCGGCAGGAGGATTGCGAAGTCGCTGACCGTCGCGGGTTTTGGGGTGTCGTTGACGGTGTCCCCCGAACGACGCGTCGAAGGCCCCCGCAAGACGACTTTGCAATCGTTCTGGCCTTGGCGGAGGCGTCATTGACAGGTCAACTCTGGCGGTCGATACTGGCATTATCGTCGTTCCAGGCTCACGTGAGAGACCTTTGCGCTGCGCACCGTCACGAATCGCTCGGCAGAGCGAGCTGAGGCCACGTCCTGCGCGAGCGAGTCGCTTCATGAATACGATCGATTACGTCTATCGCTTCGACCCGAAGAACCCCAGCGTCAAGGCGGTGCCGCCGGACGCGGAAGTGGCCAAGCGCACCCTGGAGGACGGCAATCGCATGTTCTCCCGCTGGATGGAGAGCTGCCGGACCGGCGATTTCTCTGCCGGCGAGGCGCGCTATATCGTCCAGTGCAACGGTCTCGAAGTGGGGATGATCCGCAGCTACGGCCAGATGCCCAAACAGGCGCCGTTCGCCGTGGTCGTGGGGTGCTCCGACGCGCGCGTGCCGACCGAGATGCTCTTCGGCCAGGGGTTCAACGACCTGTTCGTGATCCGCGTGGCGGGCAACGTCCTGGGCGACGTCTGCCAGGGGAGCATCGAGTTCGCCCTCACCGCGCTCAGCGAGAGCGTCAAGGTCCTGGTCGTGCTCGGGCATAGCGGCTGCGGCGCGGTGACCGGGGCGGTGGACTCGTACCTTCACCCCTTGAAGTTCTGGTCGCGCGCCATCCCCCCCATGCTCCGCTCGATCCTTCAGCGCGTCTTCGTTGCGGTCCGCGAGGGAGCCAATGGGCTCGACGAGGTCTGGGGCCCGAACGCACGCGAGCTCCCCGGCTACCGCGAAGCCCTGATCGAGACCGCCGTCTGCCTCAATGCGGCCATGGCCGCCTTCGACATCCGCGTCGAAGTCGAACGCGCAGCCAAGTGGGAGATCGAGGTCCTGTACGGCGTCTTCAACCTCAACACCCACCAGGTCAGTATGCCGGTCAACCCCGCGGCCAGGGCCTGTGAAGACAACGTCAACCTCGTCTACGCCCCGCAGAACCCCCGGGAGTTCAAGAACCTCGCCATTCGCATGGCGCAGATCCTTCACCCGGATTCCCAGGAACGAACCGGGGCCAATGGCCCGGCGATCAGCCCGGAGGTCCGCGAAGCCATGGCAACGCTGAAGCTGCCTGAAGATCAGTAAAACGCAAGGGCTCCAGTGTCGTTTTGATGAGTGACTCGGTGCGCACGCCAGCGCCCTGCAACGGCCATGGCGCGTCACCCAATGCGCCGAAGCCCCCCTGCGCCTGATGTTGCGATCCGACGACGAGGCCTTCCCACTCGGTTGCGAAGTGGTGTGCAATTGGTTAGCATGCCCTCATCAATGACGGGGAAAGTGTCTCCGCACGGTGGCGTGGTTCTTGGGAAACCTTGACGGCGCATGGCGACCGCATCCTTGACCCGGAGCGACGATCCGCTCGACACGACCGTCCGGATCGTGACTCCGGAACGGATCGTGTTCCTCTACCCGGTGGCCGGCCCGTTCCGGCGCGCGGTCGGTTACTTCATCGACCTGCTCGTGATCTGCGCGATCGTCATGGGCCTCTCCATTGCCGCCCAGTTCCTGACGCTCGGCTCGATGTCGGGGATGGGCCCGATCCTCGTCGGGTATTTCGTGATCGTATGGGGTTATGGGGCGTTCTGCGAGGGGCTCTTCAACGGCCAGACCGTCGGCAAGCGCGCGATGGGGCTGCGCGTGGTGTCCGACCAGGGAATTCCGATCACGGGAGCGCAGGCCGTCTTGCGCAACCTGGTCGGGACGGTGGACGGCATTATCCCGTTCTGGTACCTCGGCTCGCTCACGAGCATGATGCTGACCCGGAAGTTTCAGCGGCTCGGCGACCTTGCGGCCGGTACGATGGTCGTGGTCGAGGAGCGGCGTCGGCGGGTCGGGGTCGTGCGAGTCAAGGACCGGGCCGTCGAAGCGCTCTTGCCGTGGCTGCCGTTACGTGTGGCCGCCGGCCCGGAGATGGCGCGGGCGCTGTCCGACTACGTGAAGCACCGCGGTCGTTTCGGCCCCGCCCGCCGCGAAGAGATGGCCGCACACCTGGCGCGCCCCTTGCGCGAACGCTACAAGCTGCCGCCGAACGCCCCGTCCGATACCGTGCTCTGCGCTGTTTATCACCGCGTGTTCCTGGGAGACTGACGAACGATGCGCGTCGTCGACAGGCTGGCGCAGCGCGAATCCTCCTGGCGGGAGCTCGAAGCGCTTCTGGACCGCCTGGGCGATGCGCGGTTTCCGCGCCTGAGCGCAGCGCAGGTCGTGCGCCTGGGCGAGCTCTACCGCGCGGCGTGCACCGACCTGATGCTGGCCGAGTCGCACGACCTGCCGCGCGACACCGTGGCGTTCCTGCACGCCCTGGTCGGTCGCGCCCACAACGCCGTCTACCGGGCCCAGGGGTTCCGCTTCCGCGACTGGGCGCGGGCCCTCTTCGAGACCGTCCCCCGCCAGCTCCGCACCGACCGTGCCCTACGGCTCTCGGCCCTGGTCTTTTACGGTAGCTTCATCCTCTGCGGCCTCGTCGGCGCAGGGCGCGAAGACTTCGCCGCGAGGGTCATCGGCGAGAGCTTCGTCGAGCAGATGGACCAGATGTATGCCGAGCCCCCCGGGCAAGAGCGCAAGGACGGCCTCAAGCGCAGCGATACGATGATGGCGGGCTTCTACATCCAGCACAACACGTCGATCGGCCTCCAGTGTTTCGCGTGGGGGCTGTTCCTCGGGCTGGGCAGCCTGTACCAACTGGTCTCGAACGGGGTCATCCTCGGCACGGTCTTCGGCCACATGGCGCGCACGCCGAACGCGGCCAATTTCTACACGTTCGTGACGGCACACTCGGTGTTCGAGCTCACGGCGGTCGTGCTGTCGGGCGCGGCGGGCCTGAGGCTGGGTTACGGCCTGATCGAAACGAAGGGGCAGACGCGGCTCGCCTCGCTCCGGCGGGAAGCCCATCGTGCGCTTCCGACCGTGGGGGCGTCGGCCGTCCTGTTCGTGATGGCGGCATTCATTGAGGGGTACATCTCCGCCTCCGCGTTGCCCTACTGGGCGAAGGCCGCGGTCGCGATCCTGAGCGCGCTGGTGTTAACGCTCTATCTGATGCTCGGCGGCCGCGTGCCGCGGGAAGGGAGAGGTCTTGGCATACGAGCGGACGCTGGTCCAAATCCGTGAGCGGTCGTTCCTCGATCTTCAGGAGCTGGCGCTCCTCGTGATCCGCCGCCGCCCGCTCCCGTTGCTGCTGGCGCTGGTGGCCGCGACCCTGCCGTTCGTGGCGCTGAACGCGTGGCTCGCCGAGGGGGGCGGCTCGTTCGCGCTGTTTGCCTGCTACCTGGTGCTCCCCACGCTCGAAGCGCCGCTGGCGACCGCGGGATTGACGGTGCTGCTCGGCGGCCTCATGTTCGGCGAACGGCCGTCCGCCGGGCAGGTCGTTCGTGCGAGCACGGCGGCCCTGGTGCCGATTCTCCTCTACCAGGTCGTGCTCCGCCCGCTGCTGCTCCTGCTGCCGGGACGGCTCGCGTTCATCAACGAGGTGCTGCTGCTGGAGCGAGGCCCCTGGCACGGGGCCACCGGCCGCAGCGCTCAGCTTTGCACCGGGTCGGTCGTCGACCTGTTCCTGCACTGGATCGGCGCGTTCGTCTTCGCCTCTCTTTTTTTGCTCTGTTTCCTGCTCGGCACCGGCGCGGTCCTGAACGCGTTGTTCACGAGCGAGCTCACTTGGGACCGGCCGACCCTTTCCGACCTGGGCGGGTTTCAGTTCCAGGTCGGGCTCTGGCTGGTCATCGGCTTCTTCGCCGTCGTGCGGTTCCTGACGTACATCGACCAGCGGATCCGCCTCGAGGGCTGGGAGGTCGAGCTGCGCCTGCGCTCGGCCGGCCGCGCCTTGGAGGAGGCCGCGACATGGTGACCGCCGCGGCGGTGTTGTGGCTAGGACTGGTGGGTGCCGCACCTGCGACCTCAACGGCGCCGGAGCGCGAGGCGCTGGCCAAGGGGAACTACCCCTGGTACGACCGCGCTTCGGACTCGGCGAAGCCGATCATCCCCAAGGGAGATTGGAACTGGGAATGGGTTCCCGACTGGAAGTTCGGCAAATTGCCGGGCCTGGGGTCGCTGGGTGACCTGATCGCGCTTGTCATGATCGTCGTGGCCCTTGCGGTGTTCGCGGGAACGCTCTTCTGGCTCTGGCGTCGCTACGAACCGGGCCTGGCCGACACCGAGGTCGAGGCCCGCCGTCGCGCGGGGGCGCTGCGGATTGAAGGGTTGCCCGAGGGCCTGCGCCCCGAAACCGACGACCCGTGGAACGAAGCACTCCGCCGCCGCCAGCGCGGCGACTTCGCGGGGGCCGTCGTCTGCCTCTTCGCCCACCAGCTCCTCACGCTGGACCGCTTGCGGAAGGTTCGCCTCGTGCCCGGACGGACCGGGCGGCAGCTCGTCCGGACGATCGACGACGCCCATTTCCATGCCTGTGTCGAGCCCACCCTGCGGCTGTTCGAGGCCGTCTACTACGGCCACCGTGCCCCCTCGCGCGAGGCGTTCGAGGCGGTTTGGGCCTTCGCCGAGCAATTCGAACAGCGCGCGGCCGCGGGAGCGGGGGCATGAACCTCGCGTGCGGTGAGGGTGAGCCTGGGGTGATGAAAGGTTGGGCTTGTAATGGCTCTTGAGCCGCGTCGGCGGACGGGACTCTGTTGCGCCACGGGCGCTCTTCGCACCTCTCCCCTTGCGGGAGAGGGGTTTCATGCAACGCTTCCGGCCAGGACGTGTTCGCCCGCCAAGCCCAACTTTTCATCATCCCAGGGCAAGCCTCTCGTTCACACGATCCGCGTTGGAACGCACACTTTGACGCTCGGCGCTACGTTGCGTGCCCTGCTACCAACCCTCTTCGTCTTGGCCCTGGCCGGTTGCGGCTCCGAGCTCGAGACCGATTACGGCTACACCCGCGGCAAGAGCCTCAACGGCACCGGCGTGCTGGCGGAGCTGTTTCGCAAGCAGGGGCACGAGATCCGCGCGGCGGTCCGCCTGACCGACGAGCTCGAAGAGTGGGCCGACGTCATCGTCCGCTTCGCCCCCTACCCGGGGCCGCCGGCGCTCGAGGAAGCGGACTGGTATGCGCGCTGGCTCGACCACGAAGCGGGCCGCCGACTCGTTTATGTCGTCCACGACTACGACGCCGAGCCCGATTTCTGGACCGAGGTCCTCAGCCGCCTGCCGCAGGGAACGCCCGCTCGTGAGCGCGAGCGGGTCGAGCGGCGGCAACAGGACGCGCGGCACTGGAGCGATCATCTCCCCACGCCGCCCAAGGAAATCGCCGACGCCACCAACTGGTTCAGCATCACGCGCACAACCAAGCCCCCCAGCGCGTGCAAGACGCTGGAAGGGCCTTGGGCCGACGGCATCGACGCGAAGAACACCGCCATCACGCGCCATGATACGTTGAAGGTCGACTCCGAGACCGTTCTGCTGAAGGGAGACGGTGAGGCCCTGGTCATGGAGTGGACCCGCTATAATGGCAGCCGCGTCCTGGTCGCGGCCAACGGCTCGTTCCTGGTCAACGCCGCGCTGTTGAACAAGGCTCGGCGGCCGCTCGCCGACGGCACCATCGCCTGGGCGACCGACGAAGGCGAAGGGCTAAGCGTGGCGTTCGTGGAAGGACGGTTTGTCACCGGCGAGGCAGCCGGCATGCCCTCGATCTGGTCGATGCTCCGGCGCCTCTGGGAGTTTCGCTGGATCGCGTTCCAGATGCTGCTCCTCGGACTGGCCGTCTGCCTTGCACGTGCAGCGCGGCTGGGCCGCCCGCGGTCCGAGCCCTCGGCCGGTACCGACCGGCCGGTCGCTCACCCCGAAGCGCTCGGCGCGCTCCTGGCGCGCACCCGGCAGGCCGGCGATGCGCGTGCCATCCTTGAAGCCTACCGGCGTTGGCGGTTCTCCAACCGCCCGTCGTTTGAGACGGCATCGGCCACCGAAACGCCAGCAACCGCCGCGACTCGGAAACCGAAATTCCCACGCCCTTCACGCGAGCTTTGACGAATCATGAGCGAGACCGACCCGTCCGATCTCCCCGAAATCTATTTCCCGCCCGATGCGCCGCCGGCGCACACGGTGCCTGCGCCGCCACCGTCGCGCGAGGCGGCGTACGGCGGCGGGCCGGCCGCCGATTGGGCCAGGCGTGTCATTGGCGAGTTGAGCAAGGTCTTCGTCGGGCAGGATGCACTCGTGCGCGGCGTGCTCGGCGCCCTGCTCGCCGACGGGCACGTGCTGATCGAGAGCGTTCCGGGATTGGGCAAAACGCTCCTCGTCCGCGCGCTCGGACGCGTGCTCGGCTGCGGCTTCAATCGCATTCAGTTCACCCCGGACCTCATGCCGTCCGACGTGACCGGCTCGCCGGTCTACGACGAACGCATCCACGACTTCCGGTTCCGGCCCGGTCCCGTCTTCACGCAACTGCTCCTGGCCGACGAGATCAACCGCGCGCCCGCGAAAACGCACTCGGCACTCCTCGAGATCATGCAGGAGACCCGGGTCACGATCGACGGCGTGAACCACCTCATCGAGCGCCCGTTCATCGTGCTCGCGACCCAGAACCCGATCGAGTCGGAAGGGACCTACAACCTGCCCGAGGCCCAGCTCGATCGCTTCCTCTTCAAGCTCGTGGCCGACTACCCAACGCTGGCCGAGGAGACCAACATCCTCCGGCTGCACACGCGCGACCGTGCCCCCGACGTCGCGCTCACGGAGCAGCTCCAGCAGGTGACGGGCCCCGATGAGGTCCTCGCGATGCAGCGCCACTGCGCGGCGGTGCTGGTCGACGACCACGTGCTCAACTACATCGCCTCCCTGGTCCGCAAGACGCGTCAATGGCCGACCTTCGCGCTGGGGGCCTCGCCCCGAGCCGGCGTCGCCGTGCTGCGCGGGGCGCGGGCCATCGCGGCGCTGGAAGGGCGGGACTACGCCCTCCCCGACGACGTCCAGGAAGTCGCGCTGCCGGCGCTTCGGCACCGGGTGATGCTAACGCCGGAGGCTGAGGTCGAAGGGCGCAGCGTCGACGAGCTCCTCACCGAGCTGATCCGCTCGGTGGAGGTGCCCCTGCGATGATCTGGCCCGGCCGCGCCCTTGGTTACGCCCTGCTCGTCCCCGCGCTGCTGTCGCTGGCGCTCTTCGTCTCCGAGCGGCTCTTGTGGGGCGTCATCGGGCTCGATGCCGCAATCTTGGCCGTCGCGCTGCTCGACCTGCTGTCGCTCGTCGGCTCGGCGCGGTTCTCCTTCGAACGGCGTTGCGGTACGGTCGCCTCCTTGGGCGAGAAGCAAGAGGTTGAGCTTCTCGTACGCAACGAGGGGCGTGCGGGCCGGCTGCTTCGGCTCCGCGACGACATCCCCGACACCTTCGACGCCGACCCGGCCGACTTCCTCATTCGCGTGCCGGCCCGCAGCCTGGCCGTGGCGCTTTACTCCATCACTCCCAAGCGGCGCGGGACGTACCCGTTCCGGCGCGTCTTCGCGCTCGTGTCGAGCCGGCTCGGCTTCTGGCAGCGCTCGGTGGCGTGGCGGGTCCGAACCGACCTGCGCGTCTATCCCGACATCCGCCAGATCGCACGCTACACCGTGCTCGCCCGCCGCGACCGTCTGAGCACACTGGGCGTGCGGCGCACCCGGAAACTCGGCACCGATAACGAATTCGAACGCCTGCGCGATTACACCGAAGGAGACGAGCCGCGGCACATGGACTGGCGCGCCACCGCGCGCCGTCGCAAGCTCACCGTGCGCGCTCACCAGGTCAACCAGAGCCAGCGCCTGATCTTCCTGATCGACTGCGGCCGCATGATGGCCGGCGACACGGGCGACGGGCTCTCGCCACTCGACCACGCGCTCAACGCAATGCTGCTGCTCTCGCACGTCGCCCTGATCCGCGGCGACCAGGTCGGCGTCCTGGCATTCTCCGACCGGGTTCGCGCCTACGTCCCCCCGGGAGGAGGCGCCGGGCGCATCAGGCGTCTCGTGCACGCCGTCCACAACCTCTTTCCCGAGATCGTCGAACCGCGCTACGAACGCGCCTTCGTCGAGCTCGAGAAGCGTTGCCGCAAGCGCTCGCTCGTGGTCTTGATGACGAACCTGTTCGACGACGTGAACGCCCAGATCGTTGCCGACCACCTGAGCAACACTGTCGGCCGCCACCTGCCCCTGGGCGTCTTCGTCCGCGACCACGACATCTTCAATCTCGCCGACCACGCGCCGTCGGAAGGGCTCGGCCTCTACCAGGGAGCGGCCGCCGCCGCCCTCCTCAACTGGCGCGAGAAATCGCTCGCCGGACTGCGCAGGCGGGGCGTACTTACCCTCGACGTGTTCCCCGACGACCTGACGGTACCCCTCATCAATCAATACTTGCAAATCAAAGCACGACATTTACTCTAAGCGGCGGTCCGCCGCGGGACCAGAGGATTCGTCGGTTGATTCCTGGGCGGGCGAGGCTCGTCTCCAGCCGCGGGCCAGGACCTTGTGAAATCGCGCGGTCAGTGACGTCATCGAGCACTGAGCTCATTTCGTTGCGCCGCACACGGCACGAACGCCCGGGGACAACGCCAGTCGGCAAGGGAAGGACGGAAAGGCGATCGCCGGAGAGAGCGGCGAATCGGGGGTGGGGAAGGGTGGCCGAGAGGTAGACGAACCGTCAGGGCAAATCGCTCAAAAAACGCTCACCGCGATCCTGCCCTTGCTTTCGCGTACTTGGCGCGGAGGACTTCCGGGTCGTTCGGGGTGCCGGCGTACCTTGTCCACACGTACGTCTGACGGCGCAATTTCTCGATGAATTGGCTGGTGATCCTGTCGGACTTTTCGCGGGCGACGGCGTCTTGGATCTCGTCCTGGACTTCGTCAAAGCGGGCGGGGCCGGCCTCGCGGCGCTCTTCCACCATGACGATGTGATAGCTGTCCGGACCTTCGATGATCGGGCTGACCTGTCCGACCGGCAGACCCTCGAGGGCCCGGTTGACGGACGAGACGGCGTACCCGCCGGGCCTCGTCTGCCAGCGCCCGCCCGCGTTCTTGGTCGGACCATCGCTCTCGGTCGCGGCCACCTTGGCGAAGTCCTCACCCCTGCGCAGTCGGGCCAGGATCGCTTCCGCGCGGTGGTACGCCTCGGTGCGGCTGCGCGCCTTGCGAACCTCGACCACGACTTCGCGCCAGGTAATTTGCGCGGGGCGGTTGAACTCATTCAAGTGCTCATTGTAGTAAGCACGCTTCTCGGGCAAATCCACTTTGAACTTCGTGCTGAGCTGTTGCTCGATGTAGCCCCCCGTGATGAACCGGTAGCGAAAGTTTTCGCGCGCACGCTCGTACGATGAATCGTCGGCGATCAGGGCATCCCTGAGCGCCCTCTCCGTGTCCACGCGGTACTTCCGCATCAGCGCCGGGACTTCGTGCTCCTTGAATACGTTGTCGGCCGCGTCGACCACCGTCTGGTACTTCTTGGGGTCCTTGAGCTTCCGCTTCGCTTCCTGCATGACCAGGCTGCGGTCGACGAGGTCGTTCAGCGTGAACGATGCCAGCATTTGAACGTCCTCTCGAGTGAGCTTCTGCCCAGCAAGTTGCTTTCGCCCCCGCTCCTTCATGGCGCTGGTCAACTCGGTCATCGTGATGACCTCGTCCCCCACCCGCGCAGCAATCTCGCTTGCCGGTTGCATTCGGGGGGTCTTGATGTCGGATCGAAGCGTGACGCTCGACGGCACGGCCGTGGGATCAGCCCCCGTCCGAACGAGGTCCGAGTCACGCTTGGCACCACCTTCCCGCGCCGCTTGGGGCGCGGGAAGGCTCGGCACCGGGGCCACGGGGGGGGGTGCCTCGGCAGGGGGCAGGACGACGGGAGGAAGCTCGCCCGGCGGTGGGGCAGCGGGAACCGGCGCGGGGAGGGGAGCTGCCTCGAGCGGCGGCATGACGTCCGCCGTTGCCGCCTTCGGGGCCGCCGGCTTGGTACCCGGCGCGGTCGGTGACGGCCGAGCGACTGGTGCCTCCATGTCAGGCATGATCGGCGGATTGGCACCGAGCAGGGGATCGGCCAGCCGCGCGGGACCGGGCGGCGGAGCCTGGGGCCCTGGCGCTTCGACCGGCGCCAGTGCCGGTACGGCAGGTCCCGTGATGGGCACCGGGCCGGTGGGGGGTGCCTCGATCGGCGGCATGACGTCGGTTCCGACAACCGATGGGGATCCCGCGGCGGCAGGCGGCGGCGCGTCACCGGCCCCGGTCGGAGGCGACACTCCTCCGTTCAAGGACGCGGGGAACGCATCGGGGCTTGGCAAGACCGCAGGGTTCTGGCCCAGGAGCGCGTCACGCCGATCGACCGGCGGCGGCACGGCGGCCGCTGGAGAGCGCGCGGCGTCGGCACTCGGCGTAACCTGCAGCGGTATGGACATTGGGACCGGCTGCGGCGTCGGACCAGGGTCGGCAGCCGCGGTCGTCGGATCGGGGCCGGCACTCCCCGCAGTCTCCGCGAGCGGGATCGGAGACGGTGCCGATCCTGGAACCATCTCCGGCGCGGCTGCGGTGGTCGGAGCCGGGGATGCCAGCGGGTCCGCAGACGAAGCGACACTCGCCGCCGCAGCGGATCCTGGCGCCGCCTCCGGCGCAGCGTACGTGATGGGCGCGGGATTGGGCAGCGGGTCCGCAGACGGGGCAACACTCACCACGGGCGCCGGCTCGTGACTCGGGGCAGCGGGTCCCGCCGGAGGTGCGGCAGTCGCCTCCGACGGATGGGCCGCCGGGGCAGCCTCGGAGCTCCGGGTCGAATCAGCGGCCGCGGCAACCTGCGCTGCGGACAGGTCGGTGGAACCCGCTACGGCTGCGGTCGCCGACGTCTGGGCCGCTCCGTCC
>JARLIH010000197.1 GCA_031291845.1 Isosphaeraceae bacterium
CTAGCCCCCCCATGGAAGTGGTGGACCTGGACCGCGCCACGGCACGTTTCCGCGAGCTCTTGCGTCTGGGCGCAGAGGCTGGGGTTCAGCCAACCATGGAGTTCCTCGGCTTCGTCGCCGGCATCAAGAACGTCGCGAGTGCCTGGACGATCGCCTTGGGAAGCGGCGACCCCACGGCGACGGTCGTCGCCGACGTGTTTCACATGATCCGAGGGGGTGGGACCGTCGACGATCTGCTGATGCTGCCGGGCGACCGCCTTGCGTGCTTCCACGTCAACGACGTTCCCGCTACGCCCGATCCGCTGACCCAGACCGACGCGGACCGGGTCATGGTGGGAGAGGGGATCGCCGACCTGCCGCGCGTGATCGCGAACCTCAGGTCGATCGGCTACCACGGGCCGCTCTCGCTGGAGCTGTTCAACCCGGCACTCTGGGAGCGTGACCCGGGCGAGGTTGTCCGTGTTGGCCTCGACCGGATGCGCGCGCTGGTAGAGGGCTAAACGGCTTTGCACGATTCTGGGAAGCCAGGGCTCCCGCCGAAGCGACGTTCGAACCAAGGGCGAATCCCCGCGTCGGAGTTCCGCCTTGAGGCGGCGAGGGATCGCCTGAAGGCGGAACTCGAACGAAATATCTGGTTTCGATTCCGGGAGCCGCGTGGTCCCTTTTGGCGATCCACCGAGCTTTGTGGCGTTCCGCAGAGCGCGATCGCGAAGGGACACTCGAGCCAGCGGCCCGGACCTCAATATTTCGCCAACCGTTCGCCCGCCCGTTCGGGGTTCATGGCGTGGACAAGCTCCTCGGCCCCGTCGAGCATGAACCGTAACTCGCTGCCGACCGCGATGAACTGCCACCCTTCGGCGATCCGGCGCTGGGCGTCGGCGGGGGAGTAGACGTGGAGCCCGCAGGGGACGTTCTGACGCTTCGCCGCGTCCCGGATCCGAGTGAGGGTCTCCTCCATGAGCGCTTTGCTCGGCGGCGTCCCGTCGGGCTTGCGCATTGAAGCGGCGAGATCGTTGGGGCCGACGAAAATGGCGTCAATCCCCGGTACGGCGTAGATCTCGTCCGCCTGTTCGACCGCACTGATGTGTTCGGTCTGGATGACGACGAGAATCTCGTTGTCGGCCTGAAGGAAGTAGTCCTCGGAAGACGCGCCGTAGTTGAGCGCGTGGAGCCCACCCCCGACGGAGCGGTTGCCCACCGGAGGATACTTGCACGCGGCGACGACCGACTTGGCTTCGGCGGCGTCCATGACCATCGGCACGACGACGCCCATCGCACCGCAGTCGAGCACGGACTTGATGTGGTCGTGGCGCGACGCGAGCACACGGGCCAGCGGCACGCAGCCGGCGTCGGCGATGGCGCCGAACATGTGGGCCGCAGTCTGGATGTCGGTGTGCGTGTGCTCCATGTCCACGGTCAACCAGGGGAGGCCTGTACGCGCCAGGTAGCGCGCGGCCACCACGCTGCCGAGTGAGAGCCAGGTGCCGACCTGCGGCTGTCCCGCCTTCAATGCACGCTTCACCGGATTCGGTTTCAACCTTGGATCTCCGTCAACAGGTTCGGCCGGGTGTTCTTGAGGGGGCCATGACGACCCAGTCTGCCACCATCGCAACGACCGAACAAGCCCGTGCTGCCGCAGCTCGCAGGGGTCCTTCGGAGGCTTTTCACGAAACCTTCTTCGAATGCCCCCGGAAGACTGCTCGCAATATGGGCGCGCTTCCCTACAATAGCGGCATGGCCTTTATAGACGAGACCCAACGATGCGAGTAACGCTCGTAACCGAGACGTATTTTCCGCAGGTGAACGGGGTCTCGCGCACCCTCGGACAGCTCGTCCACCACTTGCACGAGCGGGGGGATGATGTCCAGGTGATCCACCCGGATTATGGCGAGGCGCCGGACGGCGCTCACCACCATCGCGTCCGTTCGGTGGTATTGCCGTTTTACAAGGACATCCATCTGCCTTTGCCGCCGTTCGGCCGCGTCCACCGTGCCGTGCGCGCGTTCCGTCCTGACTTGGTGCATCTGGCCACGGAAGCGACGCTGGGGCTGAGCCTGTTGCGCTATGTGCTTCGTCGTAGGTTGCCGGTTGTCTCGAGCTTCCACACGAACTTCGACCAGTATAGCGGGCATTATCGAGTCGGCTGGGCGAAGGGGACGATCTGGCGTTACCTGCGCTGGTTTCATAACCGGACGAGGGAAACGTATGTCCCGTCTCGGTCGACAATCGACGACCTTGAAAGGCGCGGTTTCGAGCGGCTCGTGCTCTGGCCCCGGGGTGTAGACAGCGACCTTTTTCGCCCCGACCGCGCAGGGCGGAACGAAGTTCGCGCGAGGCTCGGTTTCGGCCCGGACGATGTCGTGATTGGATATGTCAGCCGGATCGCGGCCGAAAAGAACGTCGGCTACCTGGCCGACGCGCTCGAGATCGTCGCCCGGTCGCGGCCTCAATCCCGTTTTCTCTTTGTGGGCGACGGACCGGCTCGCGCGGAGCTGGAGCGCCGCATGGGCCCGCACGCTCAGTTCGTCGGCTATCGCAAAGGTGAGGACCTGGCCGATCACTATGCCGCCGCCGACCTGTTCGCGTTCTCCAGCCTGACCGAGACGTTCGGCAACGTCATCCTGGAAGCGATGGCCTCGGGCCTGCCGGTCGTGGCGCTCCGCGCGGGAGGAGTGGCCGACACGGTCCGGCCAGATGTCACCGGCACGCTCGTCGATCCCGACGCGCCTGCTCAGCACTTTGCCGATGCCGTGCTTTCCTACGTCGACAACCCCGTGCTCCGGACCCGCACTGCCGAGTCCGCGCGCGAATACGCTCTCGGACAATCCTGGACCGCGATCATGGATTCGCTGCGCGATCGCTACCAGGCGTTGCTTGCCCAGCCATCGTCGAGTCACGCCCGCGAGCCGGTCTGTACGTGAGGGCAGAGCACGATCATTTCAAGAGGCCGTTGCGCATAGCGTACTCGAAGCGGTCCGGCCGAAGCGCGAACCAGACGACCCCGACACGGGCCCTGCGGTAGCCGTGGCGAAGCATGTAGTCTTCCAGGACCGCCCGCTGGGTCGCGGGGTGCGTCACTTCGAACACGGGGCTCTTCAGGACGACCACCGAGGGCGGATGGGCGTCGAGTTCAGCTCGATAGCGCTCCGGCGTCACGAATGGCCGCAGGCCGGGCAATTCCGCGAAGATCCGTTCCGAATCGTAACCTTTTGGGTCCGACGTGTTGAACGACAGGAAAAACGTGTCGAAACGATCGATCGGGTGGTAGGGAGGCGACCCGACGATCCGGTCCTCGGGGCGCGCAATGTGGTTCATCCAGCGGATGAGCTCGTTTTCGGCGGTTGCGACGTTCGTGGCGCCCCAGAATCGGGCGATTTGATAGCACTCGTGGATCGTCACGAGGCACGCAAGGACGTAAATGATCCCGCGACAACCCTTCACGATGCCCGCGAGAAACGGGCCGAGGGGGGCAATCAGGCCTGTCGCGAACAGGAACCAAGGGGCGTAATACTGCTTGTACGGATAGGTTACGAGAAACGCCTGCGTCAGCAGCCAGATGACAAGGGCAGGTTGGTACGGGCCCCATGCTGTTCTTCGACGCACGCACCGCCACGCCCCGGCCGTCAGTCCGGCAAGCACGAGCGCAAGGAGCGGCCGCATCAGACCAATCTGTCCGAGAAGTCCATAGCGAAAGCCCGCGTGGGAGTTGCTCACGGCGTGATAGCGGCCCAGCATGAGGGACATCCGCTCGATCCCGATTCGGTTGACCAGCAGGTAGAGCAAGAAGGCCGCCGCCGCGCCCCCTACTCCCGCCGTATAGGCCAGCAACCCGCGGACGAATCCGCGCCACGATTCGAACGTCATGATCTGATCGACGAAAACAATGAGGGGCGCGAGGACCACGAGCTTCGGGCAGAACAGCACCGAAGCGAGGGCGGTTGACGCGCCGAAACCGATGACGCGAAGAGGCGTGCGCGTGCGACGGCAATAGTGAAAAATACTGAAGGCCACCAGGCCGTAACCCCAGCCGTCGATCCGGAATTCCACCAGGAAATCGAGGATGTACGGATTGAAGGCGACCAGGGCCGTAGCGAGCCAGGCCCAACGGCGCCCTTCGTCGCTGCGCAGGCTCAACGTGCCGAGAGCGACCAGGCCGCCGAGAAAAAACAAGTTGCCGGCAACTGCCACCATCCGGAGTGCGATTAGCCCATCCACCGGATCCGCGAATGCTCGCACGACCGGTGAGAGCATTACAAAATACGGCGGGTGGACCTCGAAGAAGTCGGAATACGGCCGCAGCCCCTGGCTCGTGAGCCAGATCGAGTGGGCGCGCAGGACCTCGTCGTAGTCGTAGCCGCGCGTGAATGTTCCCGTCGCCCATCCGACCAGCCCGGCGCTGATCATCAAGGCCAGCGCAACGACCTCCAGGACCCCGATGACGCTTCCGGAGAACGCCTGCTGGGTGGGACGGCCCTGGCGCGGGGCAGTCGTGTGGGCCTCGGTCATAAGCGAATCGTGCTCGCGATGGTGACGGTACTCTATCGGGACGAAGCGCCGTGAATGATCGGGGAAGGCTCGTTCTCGTGACCGGCGGTTTTCAGCCTCCGGCCCGCCGGATCAAACAGACGATCCCGGCGCAATCCCCAACGATGCAGGCGGTACTTCAAGGCCGTCGCGAGTACGCCGAAACCATACACGACCGACCGCCGGAAGTTGATCGAAGAGGCCTCGGGGAAGTACCGAGTCGGGCACGAGATCTCACCGATCCGGAAGCCGAAGGCGATCGCCTGAACGAGCATCTGGTTGTCGAACACGAAGTCGTCAGAGCCCTCTTCCAGGGGCAGACGTTCCAGCACCTCCCGCGAAAATGCCCGGTACCCGGTATGGAACTCGGAGATCTTCACGCCGAGCAAGACGTTTTCAGCGGCCGTCAGAAAGCGGTTGGCGACATATTTATAGAGGGGCATTCCCCCCTTCAACGCACCCGTGCCCAGGATCCGCGAGCCGAGGACCACGTCGAACTCGTCCGAGGCCACGAGCCACGTCATCGCCCCGATGAGACGCGGTGAGTACTGATAGTCGGGATGGAGCATGACCACGATGTCCGCCCGCCGGGCAAGCGCTTCAGTGTAGCAGGTCTTCTGGTTGCCGCCATAACCGCGATTTTGCGGATGCACCACGCACGGCAGCCCCAGTCGCCCAGCCAGCGCGACGGTCTCGTCATGCGAGGCGTCGTCCACCAGCAGGAGGTCGTCGACGACCTCTCCCGGGATCTCGCTCAGCGTACGCTCGAGCGTCTTGGCGGCGTTGTAATCCGGCAACACCACCATCACTCGTTTTCCATTGACCACGTCGGGCTTCCCAATGAGAGAGTCAATGTGTGCACAAACCTATTGCCGTTATTATCTTAGCCCTCGCAGCGCCCGACTGCAACCGCCGACGTTTCAAGCGGGAATGGCTTGCGAACGAGGAGCGAGGGGTTGCGGTGGCATCATCGAGCGTTGTTGAATCCGGCAGAGGAAATCTCGTAGACAAAAAAACGCTCGGTCGGCTCGGACGAGAATCCCCACGGTAGCTGCCCGAAATCCCCGCCGTAGAATCGAAATCCTGCCTGTCGGTTCCACGTGGTGAGCCTCAGCGGGCTGCACGGGAACGTGATCCGGTCGAGTAGTCGGGCTCGGCTGAGGACGGCCGGGTCGATGTACTGCTTGTCGGCGCGGAGCGGTATCACGAGGACCGTTCCGTCCGGCGCGTTGCGCCGGCGGGCGTCCCACGCGCGGAAGCCGGCGCGCTCGGCGTAGTATTGCCAGCCCCAGTGGCCGAGGAAATCGACCGGTGTTTGAGACCGGGCAAACTTCGGCGCGATCTGGCGAACGGCTGCCGGGTAACAGTGCGCCCAGCGCAGGTCGGTCGCTGCCAGCAGGCCACCCAGAACGAGTGTGACGCCCAGGGTCAGTCCGAGCGCGAGTCTGCGGGACTCAGTCGCGCGGCGGCCTCCGAGCAACCAGATGGCCAGCGGTGGTTGGATTGGCAGAAAGCTCCGGACGGCGACAAAGGGCCCGAACAAGATCACGACCGCCGCGCCGGCGGCGATCCAGACCGCCAGCCAAGGGCGCGGATCCAATTCGCCCGGCGGCCAGCGGCGTCCCGGTCTGACGATCGCGGCGACGCCGAAGGTCCCGAGAAAGACCGCGGCAAGGAATGCCGGCGTGACGGCTGGCAGGCGGTTCATCGGGGCCGACTGGAGGAGCCAAGCCGCGACGGCTGCGACCACGACTGCCGGGAGCGCCGGTCCGATCGCGCGATACCCTCGCCAGGGCGCTGCGAGCCAGATCGGGAACGTCGTCGCGAGGATTGCCATCATGGTAAGGGTCCGCTCCATCGTCTGAGGTAGGAGCGACGACTGTAGCTTTGCCAGGAACGACAGGCCGGTGCCGACCTGGGACGTGCCGTAGACCGATCGACTGAGCCACTGCCAGCCGACGAGCGCTGCGATCGGCCCAACGGCCGCAAGGGCCGGCGCGACGCGTCGCCGGGTCAGGGCGGCTACGAGGAAAATGGGTACGAGTGCCAGCGCGGCAAACTTGATCCAAACGCCAACAGCCGCGAAAGCCGACGCGGCGACCAGCGCCCGGAATCTCCCCGACTCGCTCCGTGCGAGGAAATCGACGCTTGCGCAAATGCACGCAAGCAGCGGCACGTCGAGCATCAGGTTCGTTCCCGCGGTGACCGCCGGTCCCCCGATCACGAGGACCACGGTGATCAATCCGGCCCTCGCCCACCGCTCCCCGAGCCGGTAGAGCGCCCAGCACGCCAGGAGCAGCCAGGGAATCATGGAGACATGCAAAAGCGTAATGTTTTCGCCCGCGACGACCAGTACGAGGGCAAACCAGTAACTGAGAAGCGGCGGGCTAATGCTGACGTTGTAGGTTGGTTCGGGAATTTGCTGCCAGTTGAGGATGCCGCCGTACGGGTCGAGCGGATGGGTTACGATCCGATGCGCAACCTCCAGGTAGAGCGTGTCGTCGATGTGCACGGGTTTCGCGACGTTTACCAGCCCGATGACCAGCCCAAATGCGAGCGCGACCCAGAGTTTCCGCTCGTCAGACGCTTTCATCGGAAGGCTCTGGCGGGGCCGAGAATCGTCGCCAAGGAACTCACTCGCGTCAAAGGCCGAACGGCCCCGCCGACGGCGGTTCCGTCCAGCACGGACCGCGGGGCTTGACCCACACGATCGAATGGGCACGAAGACTTTGCCCTGGTTGCCCAAGGTCGTCAAGGACTTGAGAGCCCGGCCGGCTTCTCCGGCCGCCGGTCGCCGCGAAGGAAGCAAAAACGGTGCCTTCGCGGCGCCGGGCGGTCAGGGCGCAATCCCTTTGCGCATCGCCTCTCGCGTCGATCGGAACTCGGCCCCCGGCTTCCATTCCGGGTACTGATCGCCCTGGGCGAGCGTGTACCCAATCTCGAAAAACAGTCGCAAGTCTTCGACCGCGCCCGAGAGGTCCCAGTCGGTTTTCACCTCGTCACTCACCTTGTGGTAGTCGTTCTTCGTGTATTCTTCTCGCTTCTGCCGACCGTACTCCGCCGGCTTCCCGACGAAGTCGACGCCCCCCTTTGGGTCGAGGGCCGGGACCCCTTGCTTGGCGAACTCGAAATGGTCGGAGCGGTAGAAGAATCCCTTCTCCGGCTCGGCGTCGGCCGTGACGACCCGCCCCTGGCGGCCTGCCGCGGCGGCGAACAGCTCATCGAGCGTCGAGAGCCCCATGCCGATGCTATTGACGTCGCGCGTCCGTCCCCACAGGTTCAGCACGTCCATGTTGATGTCGGCCAGTGTTTTCGGGAGCGGATAGAGCGGATGCTGAGCGTAGTACTTGGCTCCGAGCAGGCCTTTCTCTTCGGCGGTGACCGCAAGGAAGAGGATCGTTCGCTCCGGTGGGGGTTGAACACGCGAGAACGCCTGCGCGATTTCGAGCAGGGCGGCAACCCCCGAGGCATTGTCGGCCGCACCGTTGAAGATCTGGTCCCCCTTGAGTGCGGGATCTCGGCCGAGGTGGTCCCAGTGGGCCGTATAGACGATCACCTCGTCCTTCTTCCTCGGGTCGCTTCCCTCGACTTTGGCCACGACGTTCCGTGACTGAACTTCCCGCAGCACGTTCTTGATTTCGAACCTTGCCTCGGCGCCGAGCGAGACGGGCTGGAAATCGCGCCGGGCCGCAGCTTTCTTCAGGCGCTCGAAGTCATGGCCGCCCGCGCTACACAGCTCCTTGGCCGTATCGAGGGCGATCCAACCTTCGACCGCGACTCTCTGGGGTGCGCCGGGGGCGCGGGGAAGGTCGAAGTTTTCGCGGCCCCAGCTCCCTTTCACGACCTCGAAGGGGTATCCCGCCGGCCCCGTTTCGTGGATCAAGATGGCGGCCGCCGCGCCTTTCTGGCTGGCAATTTCATATTTGTACGTCCAGCGCCCATAGTATGTCATCGCCTTCCCTTTGAAGACGGCCGGGTCGAGCTGGCTCGGATCGTTCGGGTCGGTAACGGCTGGGTCATTGACGAGCATCACGATCGTCTTTCCCTTGACGTCCACGCCCTTGTAGTCGTCCCACCCGTACTCGGGTGCGACGACGCCATAGCCGACGAAGACCACATCGGAGTCCTCGACGCTCACCTCGGGGACCATGCGCCTGGAGACGGCGACGAAGTTGTCGAGAAAGTTCAGAGGGATTGTCCGGCTGCCCGACTGCAACGCACCGGCGACCGAGGTTGCCTGGAAGCCGGCGAGCGGCACCTTCTGAATAAAGGTGCCGTCCGGGTTCCCCGGCTTCAGTCCGAGCGCCCGGCACTGCCCGGTCAGGTAGTGGACCGTGCGCTCCTCCCCCGCACTGCCGGGCCCTCGCCCCTCGAATTCGTCGGACGCGAGGGTCTTGATGTGGCCGAGCAGACCCGCCGGTTCGATGCACTCGGACGCTACGGCCACCGAGGGCGGCAGGTCGGCCGTGTAAGCCACGCCTGTCATCGCCACCACACCCGCCAGGCTGCAAAGCAACGAACGCATAGCCACCTCGGACGCACGTGGTCACGGCCTGGAACCTCCCGAAGGCCGAGCGTCCCATCATACGCCAGCACGTTTCCGCGGGCGACCTCGTCCCGAGGCAAGGCCCCGCGGTTTGCTTGAGCTCGTAACGACTGAGCCAAGTCGCAATCCGGTAACGAGAGTGGAGCCGTTCGGCTATAATGAGCGCGGCACCCGGGGGTCTTGGCGGCCTTGCGGGCGACGTGGTGGTGCGCGTTGTTCTTGGGGCTCCCGGTGACGACAGAGCGCGTGCGTTGGGACTTGGCCGCCGAATCGATTGTGGTCAAGCTCCGCTGGTTCGGCATCCTCATGGGCTACGTCTTGGTCCAGACCCGCGGCGGGCTGCACAACCCCTCGGCGGTCAGGGCATTCCTCGCGCTCGGGGCCGGATATGCCGCGCTCGATACCGCCTTCTACCGCATGGGCGAGGTCATTTTCAAACGCTCGCCCTTGTTCGTCTCCTTGATGGAGTCGGTCTTCATCGCGTTGCTCTGCTATCACGATACGGGCATCGCCAGCCCGTTCCGCTGGTACTACTTGCTGTCGCTGCTCTGCTGCGCGATCCGCGACCGCGCGCCGGTGGCTTGGTGGACGTTTGTCTTTCATGTCTTGAGCTTCGCAGCGCTTGCCTCGGTGCTCGGCTACGGGCAAGAGGGGGCCGCGGGATGGTTGTTGACGGTCGCCATAATGGCCTGGGCGACGTGGGGCGCCTCGGCCCTTGCGACGTTGCTCCGGGTGACCGGGGCGAGCCTCGAACGCTTGAACGCCGAGCTCGAGCAGCGCGTGGCCGAGCGGACCGACGCGCTTCGGCTCAGCCAGGCCCGTGTGATTCAGCAAGAGAAAATGGCCGCGTTCGGGCTGCTGGCGGCCGGAATCGCTCATGAGGTGGGGAACCCGCTCGCGGCCCTCAGCTCGCTCGTGCAAATGCTGCAGCGACGCAAGCCCGACTCCTACACGGCCGAGAAGCTTGAGCTCGCGTCGCGCCAGCTCCAGCGCATCCAGCGCACCGTGCGCGAGCTCGTCGACTACTCGCGGCCTGCCTCGTCGGCCGTCGTCCGGGTGCGGTTGTCGGACGTCGTCGAAGAGGCGCTGGGGATTGCCAAGTACTATCAGCGGACGAAGTCCCGCGTGCTTCGTGCCGAGGTCGATCCCCTCCTCCCTCCCATCCGTGGTGTGCGCGACCATCTGAGCCAGGTCGTGCTCAACCTCGTGCTGAACGCGATCGACGCGACCGAGCCCGAGGGCTGTGTGGAGGTGCAGGCGGCGTACGCTGACGGGGGCATCACATTGTCGGTCCAAGATAACGGTCGCGGAATCACGTTGGCGGACCGTTGCCGGCTTTTCCAGCCGTTCTTTACCACCAAGCCGCATGGAACGGGCCTTGGGTTGTTCGTTTGCCGCCAGATCGTCGAGGAGATGGGCGGAACGCTGACTTTCGAGTCGGAACCCGGAGCCGGCTCCACGTTTTTCGTGAGGTTGCCCGCGCAAGCGGTCTTGCCTTCACCGCTTGAGTACCCGCCGACCCGAACGCAAGGTTCGGGGAAAGCGGGTCGCGAGGAAGAGCTCGCGGTGGTCACGGATCGGGGAGGGGCGATCTCGTGAGCCCGACGTCGCACCTCTCGGTTTCCGAAGTGGCGCGTCTCGCCCCTGGCCGGGGGCGCATCCTTGTCGTCGACGACGAGGAAGTGATCGCCGCAACGCTCCAGGAGTTCCTCGGAGGGGAGGGCTTCGAAGTGGCCGTCGCGACGGACGCGCACTCCGCGCTCAGCCGGTGCGAGGCATTCGAGCCTGATCTGGTCCTCTGCGACGTGCAGCTCCCTGGGGCCGACGGCATCGACCTGCTGGACCGCTTCCTGCGAGTACGGCCCGACACGCTGGTGATGATGATCACCGCTTATGCCACGGTTGAAAACGCGGTCGCCGCCTTTCAGCGCGGAGCGCATGACTACCTGATGAAGCCCGTTCTGTTCGACGAGCTTCTGACCAAGATCGACCGGCTGATGGCCTACCGCCGGCTTTTGCTGGAAAACCAGGCCCTCCGGCGGCAACTCCATGCGCGGGACGACGTGCCGATGCTGGTCGGGGAGGGCCCGGCGATGCAGCGGATCAAGGCCCTCCTCCGCAAAGTCGGTCCGACGCGGAGCAACGTCCTCATCACGGGTGAGTCGGGGACCGGCAAGGAGCTGGTCGCACGTGCGCTGCATGCTCTTGGGGCCGAGCCCGACTCCGCGTTCCTCGCCGTGAATGTCGCGGCGATCCCGCACGACTTGCTGGAGAATCAGCTCTTCGGTCACGTCCGGGGCGCGTACACCGGGGCGGACCGCGATCGTGCTGGGCTGTTCGTGGCTGCGGGTGCCGGCACGGTCTTCCTGGACGAGATCGGCGAGCTCCCGTTCCAGACCCAGGCCAAGCTCTTGCGGGTGATCGAGAACAAGGAGGTCCTTCCCGTGGGGGCGGTCCGCCCGTCGCCGATCCGTGCGCGGGTCGTCGCGGCGAACAACAACGACTTGTGCTCCGAGGTCGCCGACGCGCGGTTTAGCGCGGACCTGTACTACCGGCTCAACGTCGTGACCATCCATATGTCCCCCTTGCGCGACCGGCGGGAGGACATTCCCGACCTTGTCCAGACCCTCCTTACCCGGCAAGCCAAGCGCCTGGGCAAGCGCGTGGACGGTGTGGACAACGCAACCATGCGTGGGCTCATGGCCGCGGCGTGGAAGGGGAACGTCCGCGAGCTGGACAATGCGTTGGAGCGCGCCGTGATCCTGGCCGAAGGGCCGATTCTCAGCCCCGCCGACTTCCCGCCCGGCTTGATGCCCGATACCGGCCTGGCGTCGGAGGAGTCGAGCGACAACCTCCGTGCCGCCCTCCGCGACTACGAACGCCGACACATCGTGCGCGTTTTGGCCGAGTGCGGCGACGATAAGCGGGAGGCCGCGCGGCGGTTGGGACTCGGTTTGTCGTCGCTGTACCGCAAGCTGGAGGAGCTGACGCTGCGGTGAGCAAAGTGAAGATCCCCGTCACAAGGATCCTTAGAGAACGCCCGGCGGGACTGAGTCTATGCGTTGTGCGCGGTGCGACCGCCTAGCGATCCCTCAAGCGGTCGGACGAACGCCGGACGGACAGCTCGTCTTCGGGTGGTGCCTCGACTGCATGGAGCAGCAAGAGTGCACGCGAATCAAGGTCGCGCGGGGGGCTCGACTGTTACGCCGGCGAAACACGCGACGGCCCCGTCGGCCGTTGACGACGGACGAACGGAGGGCCAGGGGGTTGGCCCTCGTTGCGCTTCCGCTGCTGCTTTGGGGGATTTGCTTCGTTGCCGTCGGGACGTGGAAGGCGTTGCGTCCCGTCCACGTCGAGCCGAACCCGTACGGCAACGGTACGCCGGCCGTCCTCGTGGTTGGCGGCGCGGCGCTCGCCGTCGCGGGCCTGACGCTTGCCGGGGTGGCGCTCGTCAGGGCTCGGTGGTTCTGGCGCGCTCTCGAATGGCTCCTCTTCGCCTGCGCCGTGCTGGTGCTGCTGTTGGGCGTCGTGAAGTACGACCCGAAACGAGCTCCGTGGCTGGTCGCGCTGGCTGTCTTTGCCCTCGCGTTATCGGGCCTGGTTCACCAACGGCACCGGTTCGACATCCGGCCCGCAGAACCCGGCGATCCGGACAAATCGGCCGGATGTGACCCAGAAGACGAAGAGCGGCAGCAAAGTCTTTAATATGGCACTTTGGGCGGAGGCTGCCGATTCGGTAAATCATCAAATCACGGCGATTGCGTGGAAAAATCGCAACAGTCGATTCCGGCGCGTTGACAGTGGCGATGCCGCTAACTATGCTGTCGCCACGGCTCAAGAATGCGCTGACAACCGGCCGATGCTTCGATCGAGGAGGGAACCATGTCGATGCGGAATCAGAACATGAGCGTTCAAAAGACGAGACCGGTGATGCGTTGTTTCGTGTTGCTGTCGGCCTTGGTCTGTCTGGCGTCGGCACGGCCCGTCCATGCGACCTACCAGATCGGCCAGTTTTCGAACGACGGCGGGTCCAACATTACCTGGACCAATAACGGTAACACCTCGGGCTCGCTCACGGGGACCGAGGGGGGCTACTTCACGTTCACAAATCTGAGCGGTGTGCCTTCCGGGCCACAGGTCGCCACGATGACCATCACCGCGAACACGGTGACGGATGGATTCACGGCGAACAACCAGTTGAACCAGCCGCTGAGCGGCACGTTGACCATCGCGATCACGAATAGCCTGGACCAGAACCTGTTGACCGCGACCGTAACCAGCGGTACGTCGCTGCTCACGGGCGTTAACCAGGGGTCGGCTGCGGCCGTGGTCTCGGCCACTCCGCGCGATACCGTGACGTTCACGTCGGATTTCTTCAACACTTCGGCGCTGAACAATCAAGCGTTCTCGATCGGACTCGCGTCCATCGACCCGTCACTGTCCTTCAATAGCGCCGGCGGGCACAGCTTCTTGAATAGCTTTGTCGCCGCCGCCGTCGGTACGTTCTCCGCGAATGCAGTACCGGAGCCCACCAGCGTTGCCTTGCTGGGCCTCGGTTGCGTGGTTCTCGTGGGCGCCCGCCGCCGTTTCCGGCGTATCGATATCTAACCGGTTCGGTATGCACTCCGATATACAGAGAGACCCGTCTGAGTTCCGGCTCGGACGGGTTTCCTTTTTCGAACGAATCCCGATTCGGACGTTTGGGAGTTGACCCAATGTGCGACGAGGTGGCTTTTCAGGCCGAGACCCGCGACCGTTTAGTGCGGCTGGAACGCGAGGTACGTCGATGGCGGCTCGCGGCGTTGGTGATCTTGCCGATGGCCTGTGTGCTATTCTTGGGCGCGATGGCCGCGCCTGCGGTGGACGAGCTACGGACTCACACTTTGCGCATCGTCGACAAGGCGGGAACCGACCGCTTGGTGCTCACGGCTGAGCCTGGAGTGCCTGACATGACGTTTCTCGACCCCACGGGGAAAAGCCGGCTGATGCTGGATATCGCCGACGACAAGTCACCGGTCTTTTCGATCTCGGACCAGGGACACGAAAGTGGCCGGATGGTGTTTAGCTTGGGCAATACCGGCTTGCCAGAGCTGCACCTTTCCGCGGGACCGAGCAAGCGAAGCGTCACGCTGGGGATACCGAGCGCTGGGGGCGCGGTCCTTCGCGTGCTCGACGAGCAGGGCAAGCTGTTGATGCGCGTCCCTTGAGCGTTGCCTGCGGCTCTCGCGTCGCTTATACCGGCGTTATGGTAAATCGCACCCTGTCCGTTCTCTTCCTCGGGCTTGTCGGCTTGCTGCTGCCGGTACGAGCCGCCGATCCGCCTGGGCCGCTTGATGTCGAGCCCGAGGAACTGCGGCCCGGCTTGTGGGCCGAATATCGTTCGCTTGCCGGCCCGGGCGAGCGCATCGAGCGCCTCGAAGGCAAGCCGGCGTTCTGCCTGGGTGAGACGAGTCCGCATCCTGCGTTACCCGACGGGGCATTCGAAGCAACTTGGCGCGGGGTCGTCCAGCTCCGCGAGCCCGCGCCGGTCGTGTTCCGGGCGAAAGTCGGGGGTGAGTTGAAAGTGGCCGTCGACGGGGTCACCGTCCTCGAAGGGAAGGGCGTCTCGGAGCGGAGCGAAATCGGACCGGGGACCCTGCTGGAACGGCCGCCCGGCCTGTACCGGTTGGAAATTCGCTATCGGTCCGTTGTGGGGACCCCAGCGCGCCTGCAGTTGTTCTGGGAATCGGCCGGATTTGCGCGGGAGCCACTGCCGGCCTGGCGCTTGGTCCACCTCCAGGCGGAGTTGCCCGGCACGTTCGCCCAGCAAGACCAGCGCGCTCGCGGGCGTACCGCGGCGGAACGTCTGGGGTGCGCTCGCTGCCACGCTCGGACCTTCCCCGGGATCGAAAACGCTCCGCACGGCCCGTCGTTGGCCGACTCCGCACGCAGGCTGGGGCGTGACTGGATGGTGCGTTGGCTCGAAGACCCCTCCCGCGTTCGCAAGGACGCCCGGATGCCGGCGCTTTTCTCCGAGGATCGCCGCGGGTACGTCGAGCGCTGGATCATCGCCGACCACCTGGCGCACCGGGACAAGCCACGCACTGAAGCGGCCCTGCCGGCCGGCGATCACCGCCTTGGCCGTCGGTCGTTCCTCGGTCTCGGGTGCGCGGCCTGCCACGTGGTACCCGATGTCGCACCGGCGGAACAGGGAAGTGCGCCGGACCGCGTTTCCTTCTCGGGGCTGGGGGAGCGCTTCGGTGCCGAAGACCTCGAGCGGTTTCTCCTCGAACCTCGTTCGCGGTATCCCGATGGCCGGATGCCCACGTTTTCATTGACGCCCGAGGTGGCCCGCGCGATTTCGTCCTATTTACTGCTCTGGTCGCCGTCAAAACCCGCCGCCGGCGCGACGCCTCCCTCGGCCGCAGAGGTTGCGGACGTCGTGCGACGGGTCGGTGTCGGGGATGCCGTGGCCGCGGCATCGGTCTTGATTCGCGAACGAGGGTGCGCGTCGTGCCATCCGGGGCTCGGCGACGTGCGACCGCAGGACGTGCCGATTGCACGCGTGGGGGATCGTGGTTGCCTGTCCGAAAAATCGGCGCCGCGGTTTGCGCTCGACGACTCCGTTCGCAAGGCGCTGGTTGCCTATCTCTCGGTTTCGCCGGCAGAGCATCCACCATCGCCGGTCGTCCGCCGGCGCGAGGCGTTGGAGCGGGCCGGCTGCGTTCGCTGCCACCAGCGTGATACGGACCGGCCGCCCCCCATTGAAGTCGCAGGCAACGTGTTGGGCGGCGGGCATCTTGCCGCGCTTCCCTTCCAGCGCACGCCGCGTCTGAACGACCCGCATCAAAAATTCTCGCGGTCCTACCTCGTCGCGGCCGTGCGCGACGGTGTCTCCGGTCTGAGGCCGTCGAGCTATACCTATCGGATGCCCGCCTTCGGCCCCGACGCCGAGGCCCTGGTACGTGCGCTGGCCGAGCAAGATGGGGAGCTGCCGGACGTCGCCGAGGAACCGTCCAGGGCCTCCGTCGATCCGACGCTCGGCTCGCTGATCGGTCCTGGTCTTGTTGGCTCACAGGGCTACGGGTGCATTTCGTGCCACGTCTGGAACGGCATGCAGCTTTCTCAACCCGACCCCGGGGCCGTCGGTCCCGACCTGACGCGCGTGCCCGGGCGCATTCGCCGCGACTGGTTCGACCGCTTTCTCGAGGGCCCCGGCCGACTTGCCCCAGGCACTCCGATGCCGGCGATCTTCGTCCGGGGTCAGCCCGCGCTGCTGCCATCGGTGTTGGGTGGAGATCCGGCCAAGCAGCGTGATGCGCTCTGGAGCTACCTCACGCAAGCCAAGACCGCCCCGCCCCCGAAGCCGCCCCCCCCGCTGCCCATCGAGGGGCCCGCGCGGGGCGAGCCGCCATTGGTTGCGCAGGTTCCACTGCGATTCCCGGACAACGCCGTCGTGGAAAGCGTGTGTCTGCTCACGGATTGTCACGACCTTTTCGTCTACGACCTCGACCACCTCACACTGCGCGCTGCGTTCACCGGCGCCCGCATCCTGCGCAATGTCCAGGGACGAACCCGCCAGTTTCTGGCCGACGGGACATCTCTGGCCCTGAGCCTCCCGATCGACCCCGACTTTCAGTGGGTCGGCCCGACAACCCGAGAAGCCCTTTCAGCGCGCGAGTTCCGCGGGTATGACCGCCTCAGCGACGGCGTACGCCTTCGCTGGGACGCCCGGGTTGGCCAGAGCACCGTCCGGGGCGCGGAGACGTACCGGATCGAGCGTGGCACGTCAGGAGGGCGACTTGTGCGCGAACTCCGACTCGAGGGCATCCCGGCCGGGTCGCGCGTTGCCTTCAAGCTGGCGGGGCAACCGGGAGTCTCCGTAACCGCCTCGGTCGGAAAGGCGGAAACGGCGCCGGCCGACGGCGTGGCCGCGATGTTGACGCCCGATCCCAGCGGCACCGTCGTGGCCACCGCGGCGTACCCCGTTCCAGCCGAACGCCCAGCACCCATTTGGTCCGAGAAACTCGTCGCCGACCCGGGTCTGACCGAAGGATCGCTGGAGCGGCCCGGATACCGCGCTGTGGCCCTGCCACGACCGAAGACCATGTCGGGCGAAGATCGGATCATGCCCGTGGCGTTGGCCGTGGACCCGCGCGACCGCCGGGTCTTCGTGGCCTCGCTCAAGACCGGAGAGCTGTTTGCCCTGGCCGCCCCGGGCGGCGACCGCACGAGCGAGTCTTTTGGGAACTACGGTCGGGGGCTCTTCCAGGACGCGTTGTCGTTGCTGGCCGAAGACGACGCCTTGTACGTGTTACACCGCAGGAACCTCACGCGGGTGACGGACACCGACGGCGACGGGTTCGCCGATCGATTTGACCGCGTCGCTGCCTTACCGCACGGCGTCGCCGACACGTATGACTACGCTTACGGTCTCGTGCGCGATAAGGAGGGGGCGTTCGTGCTCAGCTACGCGCCCTACGCGAGTACGCAGTTGCCGGGCTCGGGGGGCGCAGTGCGTCTGGTGCCCGGAAAGGCGCCGCGGGAAATCGCGTATGGGTTCCGCAATCCTGTCGGGTGGTGTATCGGGCCGGAGAAGGAGCTGTTCTTTACCGACAACCAGGGGGAGTGGGTCGCCGCGAACAAGCTCTGCCACTTGGTGGAAGGGCGCTTCTACGGCTTTCCCAATCGGGCCCAGCCTCAGCACGCGAAACGGCCCGCAGGCAGGGCCGCGATCTGGGTCCCTTATGGTTGGGCCCGGTCGATCAACGGGATGGCCTACGACCACACCGGGGGGAAGTTCGGTCCCTTCGCCGGACAGTTCTTCTTGGCCGAGCTCATGTTCGGTGGCGCGATCATTCGCGCGGATGTCGAACGAGTGAACGGCGAGTTTCAAGGTGCGTGCTTTCCCTTCTGGGGAAAAGGGCTGATGGGGCCGGTCAGCCTGGCGTTCGACCCTCGCGGCTCACTCTATGTCGGGGGCATTACCGAGCCCGGCTGGATGGCGCAGCCCGACCGGGGCGCCCTGTTCCGGATCGACTACACGGGACGGCCCCCCTTCGAGATCCAGACGATCCGCGTGCGCCCAAGCGGTTTCCGGCTCGTTTTCACCGAAGCCGTCGACCGTGCGAGAGCCGTCGATCCCGCGTCGTACCGCGTGGAGCATTACCGGTACGAATACACCGGCGCCTATGGCTCGCCGGAGCTCGACCGCATGCGCGACCCGGTTGAGCAGGTGCATGTGTCGGCGGACGGGCGGTCCGTTGAGTTGATGGTTTCGCGGCTCGTGCAGGACCGGATCTATATGATCAGCGCACAGGGAGTCCGCTCGGCCCAGGGACGAGAGCTCGTTCACCCGACCGGGGCCTACACGCTTAACGAGGTTCCCGCACCGGATCGGGCACCGGCTTCAGGCCGATGAGGAACTAACGCGCCGGATCGCTCGGCACGACCTGGCCAGGTTTCCCAGCCGCTTGAACGACGCGTAGGACGGCCCGGATTTGATCGTACCGGCCCTTGTCGATCTGGAAGAGGAGCGCGCGGGCGCCGTCTTCGAGCTGGGTCGCTTCGACGATTCGGCCGGCTTGCTTGAGTTGTCCAACGTCGTGACTCAACGGCAGGGCGACCTCGGGATCGTCGGACAGCGCCAACGTCTCGAGGAGCGGGAGCACCTGGGCGTTCTGGAACCGCGCGCGGATTGGCTCCCCTTTCGCCGTGTAGACGCTGCCCAAGCCGATCAGGCTCGTGATCCGGTAGGGATGTCGAGCCGGCAGCGCTCGCTCCGGCCGCCCGAGGATCCGGCGATAGACGGACTCGGCCTGGTCGAGCTTGCGCTGGTTGGTGAGGACGCGCGCCAGTTCCGTCAGGTAGAACGTGACGCGGAGGTCGTACGGTCCCAGGTGTTTTTCCCAGGCGGCAATCGACCGTCGCAGGAGCGCCTCGGCCTCGGGGAACTGCGACCGGGCATCCAGGATCAACGCGAGCTCGTAGAGGCTTTGCGCGGTCGGTTCCGACTCCGGCCCGCAGCGGATGGACCTGACCTCGAGCGCCCAGCGGGCCAGGGGTTCGGCCTCTTCGGTGCGTCCCTGCTTGTACATGGACCATGCAAGGTCGGCATCGCTCCGCGCCATCAAGCGCGGCGCCCGTTCCCACTGAGGTCGCAACACGTCGACGGCCAGAATGAAGCGCGTGGCGGCTTCGGTGAAGTCACCGCGGTCCGCGGCTCGTCAGCCGGCGGCGTTGTAATAGTCCCAGTCGACGAATCGATCTTCCGAAAGCTCCGCCGCGGATGCTGCGACGGTGGAGAAGGCGATCAACAGGGCCGCGACGGCCCAGCCGTAGTGGCGACGGCGCACGAATCCCTCCCTTCTTACGCAGCTCCGTCAAGCGGGCAGATGGGAATCAAGACGTATGATACGACATAAATGTCTAAAGATTGAGATTCGAGGAATTGTTTCGCGTTCATCTCTTTTCGGGGAATTCGAGAGGCCGCCTCGTCTTGGCTCCCCCTTCGGCGTTGGCTGGACGGAGTGTTGCCCGACCGACGACAATCAGGGTGCCGGCTCTGCTTGAGAACGAGCGGGAGCGGATTGTGTTGTTGTGAACGGCAGGGCTGCGGATCCCCTCGGGGTCCTTCCCTCGTATTGAGCCATCGTTCGCGCGGAGCGTTGGCGCCGACCCTGGGCCTTGGAGGGCCTTTCGCGATGTCCGGATTTCGCCGTTGCCGCCTTTCCCCGCGATTCGTGGTTTTCCGCAAGAAAGCCTTGGTGGCTCTCGTCGTGGTACTCGGGTGCCGATCCGCCTCGGCAGGGGACCTCACGCCCGAGGAGCAGCGTATCGTCACGGCCGCCGACGCGGCGGCGACGGCGGCTCTTCCCTTGCTGGAACGTGCGGTCAACATCCAGAGCGCGACGATGAACCTGGCCGGGGTTCGCGCCGTCGGCGCGCTCTTTCGTCCGCAGTTCGAGCGGATCGGGTTCACCACCCGTTGGGCGGAAATGCCCGCGGAAATGCACCGCGCGGGCCACCTGATCGCGGAGCGCACCGGTACGAAGGGGAAGCGGATCCTGCTGATCGGACACCTCGATACGGTGCTCGAAGGCAAGCCGTTCCGCCGGAACGGATCGCGGGCGGAAGGCCCGGGCACGGTTGACATGAAGGGGGGCGACGTGATCGTGCTTGCGGCCCTCCAGGCCCTCCACGACTGCGGCGCTCTGGACGACCGCCGGATCATCGTCGTCTTCACGGGTGACGAGGAGCAAGCCGGGCTGCCGATCGAGCGCAGCCGCGCTGACTTGCTCGACGCGGCCCGCCGCAGCGACATCGCGCTGGCCTTCGAAGCGGCCGTTGATGACACAGCCACCGTCGCCCGGCGCGGCGTCGGGTCGTGGTGGCTCACGGTGGGCGGGGCAGGGGGGCACTCCTCCGGCATCCTCCAAGAGCCCGGAGCCGGCGCGATCTACGAAGCCGCCCGCATCCTCGATGCGTTCCGCCGCGAGCTCGGGGGCGAGAAGGACCTGAGCCTCAACCCGAGCCTTGTGCTCGGGGGGACCGAAGTCGAGCACGACGCCGAGCGGAGCCGTGGCAGCGCGGAAGGGAAGACCAACGTGATCGCCGGCCGCACGATCGTCGAAGGTGACCTTCGGTTCCTGAGCGACGATCAGAAGACGCGGGCCCACGCCAAGATGTCCGAGATCGTTGCGCGGCACCTTCCGCGCACTTCGGCCGAGGTCGTTTTCGCCGACGAATATCCGGCGATGGCGCCGAAGCCCGCGAATTACGAGCTTCTCGATGCCTTCGACCGGGCCAGCCGCGACCTGGGAATGGGCCCCGTCCGGGCACTCGAGCCAACCAAACGAGGCGCGGGAGATATCTCCTTCGTGGCCTCCTTCGTGGCCTGTCTCGACGGCATCGGGGCCAGTGGAGAGCATTCCCACCGGGCCGATGAATATGCGGATGTCGATTCGATCAGCACTCAAATCAAACGGGTCGCCTTGCTGTTATATCGTCTCACACGGTAGTCCAGGCCGGGCGGCACGCCAGCAGTCCTGATGGGAGAGGAACGCCGTTGAAGCTTGTAGCGCTCGAAGGCATGGGGCCGATTTACCTGCTCGATCGCCATCCGGTCTTCCCCGCGCCCACTCAGGCGAACGAAGAGGGGTTGCTGGCGATGGGGGGGGATCTCTCGGTCGACCGATTGCTCGAAGCGTATCGCCACGGGATCTTTCCCTGGTATGAAGCTGGCGAACCGATCCTGTGGTGGTCGCCCGACCCCCGCGCGATCCTGGAAACCGCGGAGCTTCGCATCTCGAGGAGCCTTCGCGCCGTGCTGCGACGTGGCGACTTCGACGTGCGCTACGACACCGCGTTCGACCAGGTAATTCACGCTTGCGCGACGACCGCGCGAAGAGACCAGGAGGGAAGCTGGATCAGCACCGAGGTGAGGGCCGCGTACACGGCGCTGCATGACTTGGGCGTTTGCCATTCGGTCGAGATATGGCACGGGGATGAGCTCGTCGGGGGATTGTACGGCGTCTGTCTGGGGAGTTGCTTCTTCGGCGAATCGATGTTCTCGCGACAAAGCAACGCTTCGAAGGTCGCCCTGGTCGGCCTGGCGCGGCGACTCACCGCACTGGGGATCGGGCTGATCGATTGCCAGATCGTGAGCGAACACCTCTTAAGTCTCGGCGCGAAGAACGTGCCGCGCTCCGAGTTCCTGCGTCGCCTGGACGAAGCCGTCCGGCATCCCGCGTCGCGCGGGTCGTGGGCCGGGTACTCGGGCGAACTGCGCGCACAAGCGGATGGATAGAACAACGATGCCGAGATCAGGCCATGTACCCGATCAAGCTCCTCGGCCCCGCAAACCGAGTGCTGAGGAGATTCTGGCGGCGCGAAACGGTATCGTGCCCGACCTGATCGCGCCGAGGTTGAAGGTTCTGTTCTGTGGGATCAATCCGAGCCTGTACTCGGCCGCGGTGGCCCACCACTTCGCGCGCCCCGGCAACCGCTTCTGGCCCGCGCTTTATCGAGCGGGTTTCACCACGCGGTTATTGCACCCGACCGAGGGAGCGGAACTCCTGCAACTTGGTTACGGGATCACCAATATCGTCGACCGCGCGACGACCACGGCGGCCGAGTTGGCCGACGAAGAGCTGATCGCCGGCTCGGCTCGTCTGAGCTCGAAAGTCGAGGGTTACCGGCCGGCCTTCGTTGCGTTCCTTGGCGTCACCGCTTACCGCACGGCGTTCCGCCAGAGGCAAGCAATGGTCGGCCCCCAGGACGGCAAATTGCGCGGCGCCGGCGTCTGGATCTTGCCCAACCCGAGTGGGCTGAACGCCCATTACACGCCCGAAGGCTTCGCGCGCGAGTTCGCCGCGCTTAGGCACGCCATCAAAGGCTGAGGCCGGGGCCCGCTTTGCTCGGCTTGACGAGCCGTTCGGGTTTCTTAATCATTCAACGTTCGCGGATTAGCCGGTTTCCGCGCGAATTGGCAGGAGAAGGACGGGGCGAATGAGTCAATCCAGGGATGACGGCGCAACCAATGATGGTGCTGCCGACGGGGCGAGGCGACGCGAGCGGCTCGTCCTGCTTGTGCTCGCGGCCGTTCAGTTCACCAGCATCGTCGACTTCATGGTGATCATGCCGCTCGGCCCACAGCTCATGCGCACGCTCAGCATCAACCCGGCGCGGTTTGGCATGCTCGTCTCGTCGTACACCTTCGCCGCGTGCGTCGCGGGGCTGTTGGCTTCGCCGGTCGTCGACCGGTTCGGCCGCAAGGCGGCATTTCTCACGCTTTACAGCGGGTTCTTGGTGGGCACGCTGTTCTGCGGGCTGGCCGACGGCTACTCCGCGTTGCTCGCAGCGCGTATTGTCACGGGAGCGTTCGGCGGCATCCTCGGGGGTATGGCGCTGACGATCATCGGCGACTTGGTTCCCGAGGAGCGCCGGGGTGCTGCAATCGGCAGCTTGACGTCGGCCTTTGCACTGGCCTCCGTCCTCGGCGTGCCGTTCGGCATTTACCTGGGCAATCGTTTCGATTGGCATGCCCCCTTCCTGATGCTGGTCGCCCTGGGATCCCTCGTTCTGCTCGTCGCCCTCAGAGTGCTGCCCACGCTCAGAGACCACGTACGCGGAGCGCACTTTCGGGCCCACCCTTTGGACGAGCTCCGCGCCACGCTGACGGACCCGGGGCACCTCCGGGCGTTCGCGCTGGTGGCGAGCCTGATGCTCGGCGGTTTCCTCGTCATCCCCTACCTCGCTGCCTACCTCGTCGCGAACGTCGGAATCTCGGAAAGCACGTTGACCTGGCTCTACGTCGGTGGCGGGACCTTGACGCTGGTGGCGGCGCCCATCATCGGGAAGCTCGCCGACCGTTTTGGCAAGCTGCGGTTGTACCGGCTCGTCGCTCCTTTCGCCGCGTTAATGATGCTCGTCGCGACGAACCTGCCACGTGTTTCCCAGGCGGTCGCCATCGGCGTCGCGGCCCTGCTGATGGCCGCGAACGCCGGTCGAATGGTCGTCGCGATGGCAATGGTGACCGGCAGCGTCGAGCCCCGGCGCCGGGGTAGCTTCATGAGCGTCAATAGCTCGGTGCAGCACTTCTCAACGGGCCTCGGAGCGTTTCTCGGCGGGCAGATTGTCGTCAAGGCGGCGGACCAGTCGCTCCTCTACTTCGACCGCGTCGGCTATCTCGCCGTGGCGGCGACAGCCGTCAGCCTGGTCCTGGCGGGGCGTCTGCGGACCGCGGGGCCCGTTCCCGCAAGCACCACGGCCACCAGCCTCGAAGCCGCGGCTGAGGCACTCGCCGACGCTGACGAACTGTTGTGGGCCGACGAATCGGCCTGAAACTTCGGGTCTTTGCCGTGGGTAATGAGTAACGGGCGGATTGTGCCCCGTCGGGACGACGTTGACACCCGGAGAGTTCATCCATGCGGCGCATGACGTTCTTGGCGGCGGGCCTCACCGCGTGCTTGACCGCTACCGCGGGCTATGCATCAGTTCCCACTTACCATAAAGACGTGACTTCCATCCTGCAGCGTCGTTGCCAGGACTGTCACCGCCCCGGCCAGGTCGCGCCGTTTCCGCTGCTGACCTACGATCAGGCGCGTAAACGGGCGGCGGACATCGCGCGAGTGATCGACGATCAGGCGATGCCTCCATGGCCGGCCTCCGCCGGCTACGGCGGTCCCTTCCGCGACGAGCGAAAGCTCACCCGGGATGAAATCGCGATCCTGACCCGCTGGGCCGAGGGGGGGACTCCCGAGGGTGATGCCGCGGACGGTCCGCCTCCGCGTGAGTTCACGACGGATTGGCCGCTCGGGAAGCCCGACCTGGTTCTGACGATGCCCGAGCCGTACAAGCTCGACCCGACCGGCAACGACGAGTTCCGCGTGTTTGTCCTGCCGACGGACCTGCCGGAAGACAAATGGGTCCGCGCGGTGGACTTCCAGCCGGGAAACCGGCGCGTCGTGCACCACATCCTCGCGACGTTCGACGTCTCGGGCCGGGCACGAGCGAAGGACACCGCCGATCCCGGGCCGGGCTATACCGCCGTGGGCGGTTTCGGTGACGGCGTCCCGATTCGTGGGTTCCTGCCGATCTGGACTCCCGGCAGCCGGCCGGGGCAAGCGCCGGAGGGGGCGGGGTATCTTTTGGCCAAGAAGGCCGATGTTCTGATCCAGCTTCACTATCACAAGAGCGGTAAGCACGAAACGGACGCCACGTCGGTCGGTCTTTACTTCTCGGACAGGCCCCTCTCGAAGCAGGTCCAGACCGGTTTCGTGTTCCCGAACGTTTCGATGGCCCAGGCGATGAAAGCGCAGGACAAGGTCGCGCAAGCCAAGAAGGGGGGACGCCGGCCAAACCTCGACGAGCTGATGAGCGATGTTCTCGTGATTCCCGCCGGGGAGGCGAACTACGAGATCAAAGCGTCGACCAAGAACGGCGGTGTCATGAGCCGTCCGCTCAACCGCGACATTCTGCTGACGGCCGTCATGCCCCACATGCATTGGTTGGGCAAGAACTTCACGTTTACCGCCGTCTTGCCCGACGAGACGCAGACCCGTATCCCTCTCATCCGGATCGACCGCTGGAACTTCAACTGGCAGGGGACGTATGCCCTGGCCGAGCCGATCCGGCTCCCCAAGGGCGCGTGGTTCGAGATGGAGGCCCATTTCGACAACTCGGCCGCAAATCCCGCGAATCCCAGTAAGCCTCCTCGCTTGGTGCATTGGGGTGAGGAGACCAACGACGAGATGTGTATCGGCGTGTACGAATTCGTGAACGCCGACGGCGCGAGTTCGCCGCCGAAAGACGGACGGACGAAAGCCGCGGGTGAGTGACGCTCGCCGTAGCCTACCGGTCGAGGACCGACTGGATCGAGAAAACGGGAAGTTCTTGGCGTCCTCTATCGACGTTCCGTCGGGCGACCATTGCGGTGCTTCGATACGTTGATCGGCCTCGTGGTCGCCACGCAAACAACGACTCGGCGCACGAAACAGGCCGCCGAATTGCAAAATCCGGCGGCCTGTCGAGTTGCTCGCGCGATCGGTGTTACTTGTCTTTGGGAGCCGCCTTCTTCGGCGCGTCGTCGTCGTCCTCCTCTGTGAGCTTATCGATCGCGTCCTTTGCCGCCTGCCGAACGACTTCAGCGGGGTCGTTGTCCGCAGCCTTGCGCAGGGCGGGGAGAAGCGGTTCCGCAGCGTCACCGAACTCGCCGAGCGCGAACGCCGCCTCCTGACGCACCTCGTCGTCGGGATCCTGAAGCGCCTGGCCGAGCGCCTTCGCGGCATCTCCCGCTTCCTCACCGAGTTCGCCGAGGGCGTACGCGGCGGCTAGGCGCACGCTCTCGAACTTGTCGTTCACGAGGACTTTCCCCAGAGCGTCGGCCGCCGGCGCGGCCGCCGGGCCGATTGC
>JARLIH010000004.1 GCA_031291845.1 Isosphaeraceae bacterium
AATTCGGCGGGGGCTTGTGGTCGTGGGTGGGGCTCGATCGATCCGATACCCCCACAACCCACCACCACCGCCCAACCAAAGACCCCCGCTAAGACAGGACTCGTCTGAGCGGAGACCTCCAATGCGCGGATATCGATTACACGCGTTCGATGGGGCGGCGGGGCTGCGGCTGGAAGAGCTGCCCGACCCCGTGCCGGGGCCGGGGCAGGCTATCGTGCACGTGCGGGCCTGCTCGCTCAATTACCGGGACTTGCTGGTGGCCAAGGGGCTGTATAACCCGAAGCTGATGCTGCCGATCGTACCCCTGTCGGATGGAGCGGGGGAGGTGGTGGCCGTTGCGGACGGCGTGTCGCGCGTGCGTCCGGGCGACCGTGTCGCCGCGGCCTTCATGCCGGGCTGGGTTGAGGGGCCGCCGAGCGACGCGAAGGCCAGATCGGCGCTCGGCGGAGGGGGCGCAGGGATGCTTGCGGAGCACGTTGCGATCGACGCGGAAGGGCTCGTCAAGCTCCCCGCGCACTTGAGCTTCGAGGAGGCCGCGACGTTGCCGTGCGCGGGCGTGACTGCCTGGCATGCTCTCATCACGGAGGGCGCACTTCGCCCGGGCGAAACGATCCTTACGCAGGGAACGGGTGGTGTTTCGCTCTTCGCGACGCAATTCGCGCAGTTTGCCGGCGCGCGGGTGATCATTACCTCGAGCCGGGACGAGAAGCTCGAGCGGGCCCTGGCGTTGGGAGCCACGGAAGGGATCAACTACAAGACCAGGACCGACTGGGACGCCCGAGCACGAGAGCTCACCGGGGGCGTGGGCGTCGATCACGTCGTGGAGCTCGGCGGAGCCGGAACGCTTGCGCGGTCGTTCAAGGCGGTCCGAACGGGAGGCAGGGTTACGCTCATCGGGGTGCTCTCCGGAGGGGGCGAAGTCAACCCGACGCCGGCGCTCATGAAAAACCTACGGGTTCAAGGCATCTACGTCGGCTCGCGGGCCATGTTCGAGGAGATGAACCGGGCGATCTCGCTCCACCAGGTGCGGCCGGTCGTCGATCGCGTGTTCGAGTTTGGGCAGGCTGCTGAGGCGCTCAGCTATCTAGAGAGCGGAGCCCACTTCGGCAAGATTGTGGTCCGGGTTTCTTGATGGACAGCCGGTTGTACAAGGGCCGGCCATCGCCAACCGGGATTCGGCCGGTAATGGCCGACCCTACATCATTCAAGATGCGGGACGGCCGTGTTAGGCAATCACTTCCTTCACGACCCTGCCGGCGACGTCGGTCAGGCGGAAGTCGCGCCCGTTGAAGCGGTAGGTCAGGCGCGTGTGCTCGATGCCGAGGAGGTGCAGGATCGTCGCATGCAGGTCGTTCACGCTCACGCGGTCAACGACCGCTTTGTGGCCGAACTCGTCGGTTTCCCCGTAATGAATCCCTGGTTTAACACCGCCGCCGGCCATCCACGTCGTGAAGGCGTGCGGGTTGTGGTCGCGGCCCGTTCCCCCCTTCTGGACAATCGGGAGGCGGCCGAACTCGCCGCAACAGAGGACGAGCGTGGAGTCGAGCAAACCGCGTTGTTTGAGGTCGGCGAGGAGCGCAGCGATCGGCTGGTCGGTCTCGAGCGCGAAGCCGGCGTGGTTCGTGACGATGTCCTGGTGCCCGTCCCAGCTTCGCTCGTTTTCCATGCCGCCGCTGTAGATCTGGACGAACCGGACCCCGCGCTCGACCAAGCGGCGGGCCATCACGCATTGCTTGGCGAAGTGAGCGCATTTGGGGTCGTCGATGCCGTAGAGCTTGCGGGTCGCGGACGACTCCTGGCCGTAGTCGAGCGCGTCGGGGGCGGCCATCTGCATGCGGTAGGCGAGCTCGAAGGTTTCGATCCGGGCCGCGAGCGCGGCCTCGCCGGGGTGGTCTTGCTGAAAGCGGCCGTTCAAGCGCGAGAGCAGGTCGATCTGGGACCGCTGCTGCTTCTCCGACATCGAGGGGAGCCGATAGAGGTTGTCCATCGGCGGCCCTTGGCCGTTCAGGGCGGTCCCCTGGTAGATGCCGGGCAAGAAGCCGGGCCCCCAGTTGGAGGCGTGGCCCTTCGGCAGGCCGCGACCGAGGGTGTCGTACATGACGACGAAAGCGGGGAGGTTCTGGTTCTCGGTGCCGAGGCCGTACGTGACCCAGGAGCCGACGCAGGGGAGCCCCATGCGGCTCATTCCGGTGTTGATCTGGAAGAGCGCTGGGGAGTGGTTGTTGGTTTCGGTGAAGCAGGAGTGGATGAAGGCCATGTCATCGACGTGGCCGGCGATGTTCGGGAAGATTTCGGAGACCCAGGCGCCCGACTGTCCGCGTCGCTGAAACGAGAACGGCGACTTCATGAGCGGGCCGACCTGGCCGGTGAAGAAGCCGGTGTTCTTGTCGAACCCGGGAAGCTCCTGGCCGTCGCGCTTCGCGAGCTCGGGCTTGTAGTCCCACGTGTCGACCTGGCTCTGGCCGCCGTTCATGAAGAGCCAGATGACCGACTTGGCCTGCGCAGGGAAGTGGCCGGGGCGGGAAGCGAGCGGGTGCAGCGAACGGTCGGCGGTCTCGGCCGAAGCGTGAGTGCGCAGACCCTCCTGTTCGAGCAACCCCGCCAGCGCGATCAGCCCCATGCCGGAGCCCGCACGTTGGAGGAACGAGCGGCGGGCGCGGAAAGCCGGGGAAGGCGTGGCGACCAGGTGCGGCTCGATGGGCACGGGACACCTCGGGGTGGGATCTCGCGGGTTAGTCGATGAACACAAACTCATTCAGGCTGAAGAGCACCTGGCAGAAGTCGGCCAGCGCAGGGCCGAGAGCCCGCCCGGGGTAGGACTGCTGCTGCTGGTGAATGAACGCCACGCCGTCGGTCAGTTCGTCGGCCTTCGGGTCGCGACCGAGCGCGAACTTGTAGCCCGATTTCACGCAGTCGTCGATCGACCCCTTCCCTCTCGCTTCGACCCTGCGCGCGAATCCTTCGGCCCACTCGCGCACGACCGGGCTATTCATGAGTAAGAGCGACTGAGGGGCGATTGTCGTGCTCGAACGGAGCCCGAGCCCCTGGAGCGCATCGGGGGCGTCGAAGAGAACCATCATGGGGACAAGCTTGCTTCGCTTGACGGTGAAGTAAATACTTCGGCGCTTTTGACGCTCGTCGAGCGTGCCCGGGCCGAACGACTTCTCGTCCAGCAGTCCCGACACGGACAGCATCGCGTCGCGGATCGCCTCGGCCTCTAGTCGCCGCCGCGGATAATGCCAGAAGAGCCTGTTATCGTGGTCGATCTTGAGCTTGGCCTCGTCGAGCTCTGCGCTCTCGCGGTACACCGCGCTCGTTACGATCAGCTTGTGTAGCGGCTTCAGCTTCCATCCTCCGCGGACGAGCGCATCGGCCAGCCAGTCGAGGAGCTCGGGGTGAGTTGGCTTCTCCCCCTGGGCCCCGAAGTCGCTTGGTGTGGCGACGATTCCGCGACCGAGGTGGTGCTGCCAGAGTCGATTGACGATCACGCGCGCCAGCAAGTTCCCCGCGCCATAGTCGACGTCCGTGATCCACGCGGCGAGGGCTTTCCGCCGGTAGGACGTGCGCCACCCTGCGGGCGGGGGAACGACCCAGTGCGCCTCGGCCTCCGGAGCCGTCGTCAGCACGCTCAAGAAGCCGAGCGTCGCCTCACCTTGTTTCTGGTTCGGGTCGCCACGCTTGAGGAAGTGGGTCTTGTCGAGAAAGTCGCCCCCTTGTGTGTGCAGGCGGACGGCGGGGAGGCCCTCGCTCGAGATCAAGGCCTTCTCCACGGCCGGCTTGGGGGCCTGGGCGGCGTGGTCGTCGACGACCTTGTGGAGCCGCTGCCATTCGGGGTCGATCGCGCGGTACCAGGTCAGGAGCGCGGCGGTCTGGTCGGCCGTGCGCTGGTCGCGCGCGGTATTGAGGGCCGAGGCAATATTTAGCGGCATCGCGTTGCCGTCGAGGCCGACCGGCCGCGGAGCTGTCGTGACCGACAGGCGGGGCCGGCCGACGTTGTGCTTGTTGTTGCCGTTGAACGTGAGCGTGACGTTGAGGGTCGTGCCC
>JARLIH010000198.1 GCA_031291845.1 Isosphaeraceae bacterium
CCGCACTCTTGCACCGTTAAACGCCTTCCCACTCAGCGCCGTCGCCGCCTGAGGAAGCTCAGTCGCGTTCGGACTGAGTTTGTTGCGCGCAGCACGGTGAGACCCGCGACGTGAAAGCAGACTTTTGACGCGGGCGTCTGATCAGCACGCCGGAAGTGATCCTGGAAGAGCTGACGCTGGCGGATGAGCTCCTCTCTCGGGGGAATTCCGAGGAGTAGCCCGAACGCGGGTCATGATTCCGAGACCACCGGCATCTCGCCCGTGCCGGGCTTTGCCTCGCCGCCTCGCCTCATCGGCAGCTCGATCGTGAACGTTGAGCCTTGACCGAGCTGCGACGTCACGACGATCTTGCCCCCGTGCTCGCGGACGATCTTCTGCGAGACGGGGAGGCCAAGGCCGGTCCCGCGCGCTCCCTTGGTCGAGGCGAAGATCTGGAAGATCGAGGCGATCTCGGCCTCGGGGATGCCAACGCCGTTATCCGTGACCGCGACCTTGGCGGTGCTGGACTCGGGGTCCCAGGACGTCGCGACCGTCACGCGGGCGCCGGCGACCCCTTCGGCGGCGTCGATCGCGTTGGTGACGATGTTGAGGATCGCGCGGTGGAGACCGTCGGGATCGATCATCACCTGGGGCAATCCCGAGTCCGGGCGCCAGGTGAGCTCGACGCTCAGTTCCTGGGCGCGCGACTGCATCAGCTCGACGACGTCGGAAACGATCTCGTTCAGGTCGGTCGGCTCGAGCGCGGGCTCTCGGTCCTTCGAGAAGGAGAGCATGTCCATGACCAGGTTGTAGATCTTGGCCTGGTTCTTCTCGACGATCGTCCACCCGCGGCGGACGATCGTTTCGTCCTTCTCGTTGAGGCCCATGTCGATGAGGTAGCTGCCGCCGCGGATCCCTTGGAGGATGTTCTTGATGTGGTGCGAGAGCGTCGCGATCGTCTGGCCGACCGCGGCGAGCCGTTCCGCCTGGAGCTTGGCCTGGTAGAAGACGGTGTTCTCGATCGCCAAGCCGGCCTGGTGGCCGATGGCGACCATCAGCATGAGGTGGTCCTGCGTGAAACGACCGCGCGGGCCGTCCTTCCCTCCGGGCCCGGTCAGCGCGAAGCCGCTGGCCGCCTGGATGTCGGCGTAAATCACGCCGAGCGTCACGTGGCGCCCCTGGACCGGGACGCAAATGGCCTCGCGAATGCCGTAGTCGACGATCGACTGTGCTGGGCTGAAGCGCTTGTCGCCCGGGGCGTCCGACGTGATCACCCCCTGCCCTTGCTCGAGCACGTGGTCGACGATCGACCGCGAAATGGTCAGCCGCTCGTTCGGCTCGGCCGGCCCGCGCCAGCGGACGGCTTTGGGGACGAGCCGGCCCTCGTCGTCCTTCAGGAGGATTGCTCCTCGGTCGGCCCCGATCGACTCGAACACCAGCTCGAGGATCTGGGGCAGCAGGCTGTCGAGCTCGACCACGTGGCTGATGGCCTGCGTGGCCCGGTACATGACCGACAGGTTGACCAGCCGGTCCCTGAGCCACCCGCCCGCCACTTCAGGGGCCTGAAGCACGCGCGAGCCCTCGCCCGCCGGGATGCTCTTGAGAATCGCCGAGCGGTCCTCGGGACTGGCGCGCTGGAGCACGTCGACCCGCGCGGTCAGGTCGCGGTCGTCCTTGGTTTGCCCTTCGTTGAACAGGAGCACCGTCTGGCCAAGCTGAACCCGGTCGCCCGAACGCAGCGTCGACTGATCGATAGGTTTACCGTTGACGTAGGTGCCGTTGGCCGAACCGAGGTCGACGATCCGGAACGACTGATCGTCGCCGGGCCGCACTTCGGCGTGGCGTCGGGAGACCTCGGTGTCGTGGAGCCGGATCGCGTTCGAGTTGTCTCGCCCCAGGGCCAACGGCTTCGAGGCCTTCAGCTCAAACCGCTTTCCCTGGTCGGCCCCTTGGATCACAAACAAGGAGGCCACGACAGTCTCTTCTCCTCGGCCGGGGGGCGCGCAGACATAAATGGCTGGTAGTCCAGTCGTTCAGCCTACTCGACCCCGCGCGCGGCGTCAACCGTCGCGCGGGGGCCGGGCTCCGTCGTCCGAGCGCGCCGCGCCGCGTCCTTCATTTCGCGTTCTGGCGCGTGGCCACCGTCTCGTAAGTGAGGTCGAGCTTGCCGGGAATTTCTTGATCGTTGGCCTTGAAATCAATCGTTCCCTTGATTCGATCGACCTCCTTGCGCTCGACCAGCTCGCCCGCGTCGCGGTCGAAGAGCATATGCCCCTCCGACGATTCGATCTTGAGCTCGCTCTTTGTCGGCTTCAGCGGCGACTTCGCCTCCGGGTCCATCTTGTAGTTCACGTCGAGCGCGGTGATCGCGATCTTGTCGAGCGTGCGACCGTTTTTCTCAACCGTTCCTTTGTATTCGTACCGGCGGCGGAACGTCAGCGTCTGACCGTTGCCGATCGGCTCTTCGTCGGTATGTTCCCAAGTCTCCCCTTCCCGCACGAGGATCTGCGGGAGGTTCCCCTGCGACTTCTCGAATTGCTGCTTGTAACGATCGGCAACCTGCTCGGGTTTGAGAAGCTCCTGGGCCATGGGGTCGAGGTCCTTCGCCGCGTCGGCGATCTTGTCGGCCCCATCGACGGCCTTCACCTGGTTCTTGTCGTCGAGAACGACGGTGAGCTGTTTGCCGACCAGCGCCTTGATGATGTCGCTCACGAACGCAAGCTGCGGTAGGGCAGGCTTCGCGTTCGGGTCGGCCGAGTCGAACGTGAACGTCATACCGCCCGCCTCGATCTGAATGCGCATCGCGTCGATCGTCTGCGCGATCGGCAACGTTCCATCCGCCGCGCGCTTACCGACCTTGGACGTTCCCGAGGTGACTTGCTCCGAAGTCGATTCGATGCTCATGCCCCCCAGGGTGAGGACCTGTTGCGCCTTCACCGTCGACGTGAAGCCGGAGGCGCGACCTTCCTTGTGCTTGTACTCGAGCTTGACCTGGGCAACGGCGATCGACGCCGTTCCCAGGCTCAAGGCCAACGAACAGACCAGCGCACGGCGCAGCATGGGAGTCAATTCTCCGGGGGGGATGGGGTGTAGTGCCGGCAGTCGACCGACGACCGAGGTCGGAGAGTGTTCGCCGGCGCTCGGAAAACATTTCGTGGATCTGCGATCCATGCGCCAGTTCTTCACGGCGGCATGGTCACGACTGCGGCGTGAAGACGATCACTTCAATTCGCCGCGGAGGCTGCTGCTCACGCTTCTCTTGCCCGGGCAGGGTGCGCGGTGACTCTGAGCCGAACCCGACGGAGGCGACTTTGCGAGTCGCGAACCAACCGGCGGAGTCGATCGCGAAGCGCGTCACGAGGTACTTGCGGACGGCTTCAGCCTGTTCCTGCGTGAGGGCCTGGGCCAGCTCCGAGTCACCCGCGTCGTCGGTAAACGCGGCAATCACCACCTCCGACTTGGCGCGGCTCGCTTGCTTCAACCACGCCCCAATGCCGTCGAGCTTGTTCCGGCCCTCGACGGTCAGCACGGAACGGCCGGGCTCGAACAGTTCCGCCTCGCGCAACGTCCGGCTGTCGCGCGCATCGCCGGGGTGGAAGAGCACCCGATCGCGGTCGAAGAACGCGCGGTCGTTGAAGTAGCGCGACAGGGGCCACGTGCGCTTGAGCGCGGCCAGGTTTTCCTCCAGGTCGTTGAGCGTCCGTTCGCCGCGGTCCGAAAGGGACACGATCTTGCGATAAGCCGCGTCGTCCTGCACGAGCTTGCCGAGGCTTCCTTCCCCCTTGCGGATCGAGCCGGCGATCGCGTTGATCTCCCCCAGGCCCTGGGTCGCGGCCGTCGCCACGGCGTCGATGCGCTGGAGTGACGCCCGCGCATCGTGGAGCAAGTCGCCGACTTCCACCGGCTTTTCGGCCTGGATGAAGCCCCCCTTCGCCAGCAGCGGCGCGTCGGCGCGACCGGGGAGGATCTCGACGACTTTCGCGCCGACGACGCCTTCGGTCACGATCCGCGCGACGGCGTCGGCCCGGACGAGCGGACGGAGCCGCGCGTCGATCCGAAAGACCAAGGTCACGGGCTCCCCGGGCGCACCCGGCGGAACGACTCCCTCGACGACCCCGGCATCGATCCCCTGCACGCGCACGCGGTCCCCCGTCTCGACTCCGCCGATCATGGCGAACCGAGCCTTCACTGGGAACGTCCGCTGGACGCGCCATTGCCGCCGGGAGACCTCCGTCACCCCGAACCCCGCCAGCGCCAGGACCGCAAGCACGAACCCGGCGTTCGCCAAAGCCCGCCACCGCCCTATCTCGCGCTGCATGGCTCTCACCGCTGGGGAAGAAGAGGTTTCACCGCAGAGAACGCGGAGCACGCAGAGAATCAGACCGAGAAAGACTCATGAGGATTCCGATCGAGCAATCCATTCGAGCTCAACGGCTCACTTATGATTCTAGCGGTCCTCGCAGGAAAAGACGACACACTGCGATCGAAATCCGGCGACAAGCAATCCAAAAGCACAACAATCTCAAAATCATATTATACACGATCGATTTATGGCAATACAACGTCTCTGTCGTTCTCTGCGATCTTTGCGGTGAAACCTCCTCGTTCTCGGCGTCGAGGTCTCTTCAATCTTTCCATCCCATCGTTTCCACCAACGTCTGAATCCAGGGCACGAGCACGACGTTCGCGGCGAAGACCGCCAGCATCGAGCGGACCACGCCGCGTGTCGCCGCGCGGCCGACCCCCTCGGTCGAGCGGTCGGCACGGAGGCCGGTCCAGCAGCCGATCAGGCCGATGAGCAGACCGAAGACGGCCGTCTTGAGCGTCGCCGGGATCATGTCCGCCAGGCGCAGGAAGAGGAGCGACCGCTGCCAGAAGACCTGCGGCGAGAGACCGCCGGCGGTCAGCTCGGCCAGCAGGCCGCCGAGGACGGCGGAGGCGTCGAGGACGACCGTCAAGAACGGCACTGCCAGCGCGCACGCCAAGGCGCGGGGGGCGACGAGGGTCGGGACCGGCGGGGCCCCGAGAACGGTCAGGGCGTCGACCTCGTCCGTCAGGGTCATCGAGCCGAGCTCGGCCGCGAGCCCTGCCCCCATCCGGCCGGCGACGAGCAACCCCGCCAGGAGCGGACCGGTTTCGACCAGGACGGCGACGGTCAGCACGCTCGGCAGCGTCGCCTCGGCGCCGTAGCTCGAGAGCAACCGGTGCGTTTGCAGCCAGGTCACGAGTCCGACGCTGAGCCCCGCCGCGGCAATGACCGGCAGGCTCCCCCAAGCGACCCGCTCGAACTGGCCCATGACCTCCCCCGCTCGCCTGACGAGCGCCCGAGGGGACGCCGCGACCGCTCGGAGCGCGAAGTCCACGAACCGGCCCAGTTGCTCCAGCGGCTCAATCGCTCCCGCCAGCCCCATCGTCGGTCTCCCCGGCCTCGGCGTCGGCCGCAGCCTATGAGACTCTTCGCACGAGGCGACGGCTTCTTCAAGACCCAGGAGGTCCACGAATGGGTTTTTTACAAATGTAAGGCGGGTCAGCGCGCAGGGCGCCAACCCATCATGCCGTGCTGGGGCTCACGCGGCGGCGGAGGCGGTTTCCGCGGTAACCGGCTCGCCGGCACCGACCGCGCGCCGGCCGCGCCGGCGCTCCAGGATCAGGCCGACGCCCTCGAGCGCGGCCCACCAGGAGACGCCGTAGATGAGGTAGTTCCACGCCGGGAACAGCGCCATCAGCAGGCCCGTGAAGTACATCTGAACCGCGAGGAAGAAGTAGCGCGGGTTGATGAGGTAGGCCATCATCATGAAGCCGAACGTGCTCAGCGTCGCCCAGACCGGCTTGAACCAGTCGAGGGCCCACCCCGTCATGGTGTTGAGCGACGCGACGTTGAACGACAGAATCAGGAACGTGGCCCAGAGGCGAACCATGATCCCGGCAAGCGGGGTGGACCGAGACCACCCCTTCCCGACCACCCGCCCGAACAGGAAGATGTTGACGAACAGCTCGGCCGCCCAGAGCGCAACGAAGAGGGGCCGGGAGACGAGCTGGGCCGAGAAGAGCCCCTGCTCGAGGAGGAAGAAGGCCAGGTGGCTCCAACCGACCACGATCAATCCGAGGCCCCAACGGTCGCGCAAGGCAACCCGCTCCAGGTCGGCCACGAGGAGCGACTTCCACTCGGGCAACGGGCCGGGATAGTGTTTCCGATCGTCCATGGGCCACCCAATGGGAGAGTTCGGACAAGCTCTGCCAATTACAACGAGACGACCGGTCCCGTAATCAAGGCAAACGATTTTACTCCGGACGCATGGGAGAAGCGATGAAACATCGGCGATTGGGGCGAACGGGCTTGAAGGTTTCGGAGCTCTGTCTGGGCACGATGACCTTCGCGGGCCAGTGCGATGAGGCCACCGCGCACAAGATCATGGACGTCGCGGCGGGCGCGGGGGTGACGTTCCTGGACACGGCCGACGCGTACCCGATTCCCCCCGACCCGGAAACGGCAGGGCGGACCGAGGAGGTCATCGGCCGCTGGCTGAGCCGGCAAGCCCAGCGCGAGCGGTTCGTCGTGGCCACGAAGTGCCGCATCCGCGTGGGGCGCGGGCCGAACGACCAGGGGCTTTCGCGGCGGCACATTCTCGCCGCGTGCGATGCGAGCCTGCGGCGCCTGAAGGCGGATTGCATCGACCTGTACCAGGCGCACATGCCCGACGCGGAGACGCCGATCGACGAGACGCTGCGCGCGTTTGACGATCTCGTCCGCGCGGGGAAGGTCCGCTACGTCGGCTGCTCAAACTACGCGGCGTGGCAGCTTGCCCAGGCGCTCGGGATCAGCGCACAGCACGACTGGGCCCGCTACGACAGTGTCCAGCCGCGATACAACGTGCTGTACCGCGAGATCGAGGCCGAGCTGCTCCCGCTCTGCCGCGACCAAGGGGTCGGGGTGATTGTGTACAACCCGCTCGCCGGCGGCCTGCTCAGCGGCAAGCACCGCGGCGATGCGCCGCCGGAAGCCGGCACCCGGTTTACCCTGGGCGCTTCGGGCGAGCTCTATCGCGACCGCTATTGGCACGCGGCGCAGTTCGAGGCGGTCGAGACGCTGGGCAAGGTTGCGGCAGACCGGGGGGTAAGCCTCGCGACGCTCAGCGTCGCCTGGGTATTGGAGCAGCCGGGCGTCACCGCGGCCATCATCGGTGCCAGCCGGCCCGAGCAGTTGACGGAGACCCTTGCCGCCGCGGATTTCACGCTCGACGACGACCTGCGGGGCGCGTGCGAGTCCGTTTGGTGGACCCTGCCGCGCCGGCCGCCGGGGCGTTGATCATTGCGCCTGAACGATGACCGATCGGGCACGCTTACCGGACCACGTGTCCGTCAACCACGGCGAAGAACTGGCCGCCGTGGTAGTTGAATCCGGCCAGGTTCGAGTGGTTGAACGGGATCACCGTCGGTGTCGTATCGCTGGGAAACTGAATCACCAGCTCGTAGGGCTGGTGAATGTTCAGGTTGGTGGCCGGGACGAGCGTGACCGCGTTGGTGGTCGCGTTGTAGGCCGCGGAGTTGATCGGGATGACCACATCGTCCCGGGTCCCAAACCGACGGTCGCGACCGGCCGCGATGATCTTGTAGTTACTGACGGTCTGCGCGTCGGCCGCGGATACCTGCTCGCCCAGCGTGACCACAAGGGAGGTTCGCTGGTTATGCACGCCGTAGCGGGCGACCGTCGTCGCTCCGGGGATATACTCGTACGTGACCGTGATGGTGCCCGTGGCCGTCGTCTGTACCGAGGTTTGCAAGTTACCGCCCGGGGCGGAGAAGGTCGTGATCGCCTGGGCCGACATGGTGGTGGTCAGCGTGGTTCGGCCTGCCGAGGCCGTGTAGAAGGCAAGCGACGCCGTGTCTGTCATCAAGGCCGGGCTGATGCTGCTCGTCACGACCAAGGGGGCAAACGTCACGCCGCTGGTTCCGGCGTAATCGGTAATGCCGTCGTACGCGGTCGCGGTGAAGGACGGGGTCGATTTTGTCCCGGAGCCCGGCAGCGTCACGTTCAGGCCGGAGAGCGAGAAACTGTCTTGGACCTGCCCGGTGATCGTCGTGCCCGAAGACGTGCTGATGTTTTCGGCTTTGAGCTGACTCGTGAGCGTCCCGGTCTCGGTCACCAGGACGCCGACCAGGGTCCCCGCGGCCGGATTAAATAGCGTGAGCGAGGGCGAGAGGGGCGTCCCCGTAAAGTTCGTGAAGGTCGACCCCAGCGTAAGGGTCTGGGTCGCCGTCAGGACTGTGGCCAGCAAGGCCCTCGGTTCCATGCCCTCGAGGAGGGGTCTCGCCGCCCGTGTTCGTCCCGCATGCGCGCGCCGTGTCCGCCGAGACCCGTCCAGGCCCAATCGTCCAAGGATACCCATTGCACCATCCCTTGTTCGGCCCGGCCGCATCCTCCTTCGACCGCTCCATTGATCGTCCGCGTCGCTCCTGCGCGGATGCCCCGACCTCACGAGGTTTCGTCCCCGTTGGGACTTCAATCAGGATTGAAGATCGGAGACGCCGCCAAACGGATTCGGCCTATTTCACGATCCGCATCACCGAAGAGCCGGATACGCCGGGCGTGCCGCCATTGCGGCGCGGGGACGACTCATCCGGGAGGTGGTGCCCCGCCCCGGGGGTGATGAAAGGTCGGGCTTGTAATGGCTCTTGAGCCGCGTCAGCGGATGGGTTTTTGTTGCGCTAGGGGCGCTCTTCGCACCTCTCCCCTTACCGGAGAGGGGTTTCGCGCGACGCTCCCGTCCAGGATGTGTTCGACCGCCAAGGCCAACATTTCATCATCCCAGCGTCGCCTATCTGGGTTTGCGGCCTGGACCCGGGACTTATACAGTAGGAACGCTCGCCGCCGCGTGACGATTTTGACGATTTCCACGAATTCTTTAGTGCCGGCTTACCTGGGGTGCCAATAATGGAGGATGTGCGGTATCGGCTGGACGACTTGCGCCGGTTTGCGTCCACGTTGCTGGCGTGCGCCGGGCTTGCGCCCGTGCGGGCGTCGGCGCTGGCAACGCATTTGCTTTGGTATGAGGCGGCGGGACTGCCGGAGTTCGGCCTGGCGTCGCTTGCCGGCTGGCTCGAGCGGATCGAGGGGCGTGCCGTAGACCCGGCGGCGGAGGGGAGAGTGACAGGCGAAATGACCGGAACGGCGGTCTTCGATGGGCAGAACGGCGTTCCCCCGCTCGTGCTGGCACGCGCTGCGGAGCTGGCGATGGAGAAAGCGCGCGACGCAGGCCTCGGCCTGACTCGAGTCCATCACCTGGGGAGTGCCGGGCCCGTGGCCGCGATCGCGGCGGAGCTGGCGGTCGGGCCATATGTTGGTGCGGTACTTGGCCATGACGGGTCCTGGGCGCTCGCGTTGCCGGCTCCCGAGGGGCTCCCGGCCCTTTTCGACTCGTCGCTCACCAGTCCGTCGAACGCGATCTTGCCGGACGGTTCTCTGGCGTGGGCCACCGCCCTGGTCCCCGAGGGAGGGTGGTTGGTCGGCGCGATCGCGGTGGCGGCCCTGGAGCCGTTGGGCACGTTTCACGAGCGGATCGGTGAATGGCTTCATCGCCAACCCGAAAGCGCCGCGGCGCTCCTGCCCGCGGCCTGGGAGGCTCGCCGCCGCGCAGCGCGCGAGCACGGGGTCGACGTCCGTCCCGCCGTCTGGGAGGGGCTGGCGCCCTGGATTGAACGAGCGCACGTCGCCCGTCCGGCAACTTTCCGGTCCGCGGATGCGAATCCCTGACCTCCAGCATCGTGGAGGACCCGCCCCATGGTCCTGCCGCTCGGCGACGTGGAAAAGACGCGGATCGTGCCGATCGCCACGTATGCGCTCATCGCGCTTAACGTCGTGATGTTCATCGTTCAGACCGAGCGCGGCGACGAGTTCACGGCGGCTTACGCCGCCACGCCGTACGAGATCACGCACAACGAGGACCTCACCGAACCGCTCGAGCTCGTGGTGCACAACGACGCCGGACCCCCGCGCGTTCGCGTGATCGGCCAGGCGGCGATCGGATTCCCCGTCTGGCTCACGATGTTCACCGCCATGTTCCTCCACGGCAGCGTGCTCCACCTGGCGGGCAACATGCTCTACCTCTGGATCTTCGGCGATAACGTCGAGGAAGTGCTCGGGACGGTTCGCTACGTCCTGGTCTACCTGGCGTGCGGGCTCGCGGGGACGCTCTTACAGGTGGCGGCGAACCCCGACTCGGTAATCCCCACCCTTGGGGCCTCCGGCGCGATCGCCGGAATCATGGGTGCGTATGTCGTTTGGTTTCCGCAGAACCGCGTGCGCGTGCTGGTCTTCCGCTTCATCTTCCTCTGTCCCGCCGTGGTTACGATCGGACTCTGGATCGGCCTTCAGGTCTGGGAAGGCATCGGCGCACTCCGACACGTCGGGCAGAGCGGCGGGGTGGCCTATCTCGCCCATGTCGGCGGGGCCGCCACGGGAATCTTCGTCGCGCTGCTCTTTCACGACCGCGCCCAGTACATCCGCGCCCGGAACGCCGCGAGCGAGGGCTGGTTCGAAGGCCCACCCGATCTGCGCGAGCCCGAGACGCCCATTTGAACGACTGCCGCCCGCTCAGCGGCCGGCCGGGCCCGGCACGAGCGGCCCGGACCATGGCCCGGCACCACCGCCGAAGACGCCCGGGTACGGGCTCGGGAAGGGTCCTTGCCCGGGCCCCCCGTTCGACGGGTTGAGACCAGGCGCCGGCGGCATCGAGGTCGAAAGGCTCGGCGTCTCGGACGTCGCGGTGCTGGTCCCCCCGGTCGCGGCAGGCGCGGTGTCTCCCGACTCGGAATTGTCGCCCGAGGTGCTCGCGACGACGGAACCGAGGGGGCTGCCGGTCATCCCGTAGCTGTTCAAGGCACTGAGCGATGTGCTATAGCCCGAGTTGAAGCTGGCGCCGTAGCCGCCGGCCCGGGACGGGCCCGATCCGCCTCCGGCCTCGTCGGCACCCGACCCCACCAAGATCGTCAGGCCCCCGGCCGCAGCCGCCCCGGCGGGTGTTAGAACGGACAGCCCGAGGGCAAAACCCGCGGGAGTGACCACCGAGCTCTGTCCGACGAGCCCGTAGATATTGGAGTTGATCCCGAACCTCTGAAAGTAGGCCGGCGTGGCGGAATTCACTGTGCTGCTCCCCACGGAGCTGCCGGTCGTACTGAACCCCGAAACCACGAACGCGTTCGTGATGTTGTTGATCTGCAAGAAGGGCAACGGCATCCAGACGTAACCGGCAAGCAGGCAGCGATCCTCGAGGATGCAATTGCGAAGGTCGGGATGGAAAGGGCGCTGAAAGCGCATGACAAAAAAACCTCGGTGCTCGAGTCGCGGCCTGGGCCGACGCACATCATGATACATCATTGCACACGGCGTGCCTATTGGGCGTCTGTTCCTCTTGAGGACCCTGTCGTTCTTTGGGGAGAGTGCGCTCACCACGCGTTAGGCTCCCCCGTTCTTCCCGCTCTCGCGAACGAGCGGGGTCGTCTGCGTAGCCTCCCGCACGCACGCTGCGTCGTTGGGCGAAGCTCAGTGGCTATCGGAGACCGTTATCTCCCGTTCATCGAAAATGGGCGCCGCGGTCTCGACGAGCACGGCCCCAGCGCCGTTCATCGGGGCTCCGTTGGCGTCGTGCGGAGCATGTTTCGCCGGCTGTTGACGGCCCCGCTGGATCACGTAGTAGAAGACCGGCGTCAGGAAGATACCGAACAGCGTCACGCCGAGCATTCCGCTGAACACCGCCGTTCCGAGCGACCGTCGCATTTCGGCCCCGGCGCCTTCGGCAAGCACCAGGGGCACGACGCCGAAGATGAACGCGAACGAGGTCATCAGGATCGGTCGCAGCCGCAACTGGCAGGCTTCGAGCGTCGCCTCGCGCCGGGCGACTCCGGCTTCCTGCCGCTGCTTGGCGAACTCGACGATCAAGATGGCGTTCTTGCTGGCGAGGCCCACCAACACGACGAAACCGATCTGGGTGAACAGGGAGACATCCATGCCGGCCAGCTCGATCGCGGCGATGGAGCAAAGCAGGCACATCGGCACCACCAGGATGACCGCCAGCGGCAGCTTCCAGCTCTCGTACTGGGCCGCCAGGACCAGGAAGACGAACACCACCGACAGCCCGAAGACGCTGGTCGCACTGTTTCCCGCCTCGCGCTGCATGTAGGCGAGCTCGGTCCAGTCCTGCGCCATCGACCGCGGCAGCTCCTGGCGGGCGATCTCCTCCATCAGGGCGATGGCCTGGCCCGAGCTGGTCCCGGGGGCCGGGTTGCCGGTGATGGCGGCGGACGAATACATGTTGTACCGCTTGACCATCACGGGTCCGCTGGTGTTGCGCACCTCGACCAGCGTGGCGAGCCGGATCATCTTGCCTTCGCTGTTTCGCACCTGGAGCCGGAGGATGTTGGGAATCTGGTCGCGGAAGTTCTGGTCGGCCTGGACGTTCACCTGCCACGTCCGTCCGAACTCGTTGAAGTTGTTGACGTAGTACGAGCCCAGGTACACCTGGAGCGTGCTGAAGAGCTCGCTGACCGGCACACCGAGGGCCATGCACTTGGTGCGGTCGATCTCGAGGTAGACCCAGGGGGTGTTCACGCGGGAGCTGTTGAACAGCCCCGCGAGTCCCGGCGTTTCGTTGCCGCGGGCCACGATCTGGTCGCTGATCCGCTGCAAGGTTTCGAGTCCGAGGTTGCCGCGGTCCTCGATGATGAGCTTGAAACCGCCGGTCGTCCCCAGGCCGTCGATCGGCGGGGCGCCGAAGGTCGACACGACGGCCCCGCGCACCTCCCGCTGGCAGTGGTCCTTCAGGGCCACGGCAATGGCGTCGGCGGTCAGGTTCGGCCCGCGCCGGTGCTCGAACGGTTTGAGCATGACGTACAGCGAACCGAGGTTGGGCGCATTGGCGTTCAGCAGCAGTGACTGGCCCGAGACGCCGACGGTGTGCTCGACCCCCGGCGTCTCGCGGGCCAGCTCTTCGATGCGGCCCATGACGCGTTGCGTGCGCTCGACCGACGCGGAGTCGGGCAACTGCACGTTGAGGAGCAGGTACCCCTTGTCCTGTTGCGGGATAAAGCCGGTCGGGGCGCGGTCGAAGACCCAGTAGGTCAGCACCAGGAGACCGCCGTAGCCGACCAGCACGACCGCGCTCAGACGCAGCACCCGGCCGACGGCCCGGCCGTAGACCTCGGTCAACCGGTCGAACAGCCGGTTGAAGCCGCGGAATAGCCCGCCGAGCACGGCGTTGACGGGCCGGATGAAGAGCCACCCGACGAGGCCGCCGACGAGTGCGCCGGGGGTGACGGAGGCGGCGACCACGAGCCAGGGCATCCAGAATGGGACGGGCGTCCCCTCGGCCCCTTGCGGGGACGCAGCCGCGCCCAGATGCACGCCCAGGGGCTCGCTGCCGAGGTACCAGCTCAACAGGCCGCCCAGCACGCCGAAGAACCACCACGGCAGCGCTTCGCGCTTGTGCTCGTGGCTCTCGTCCTCGGTCTGGAAGATCAAGACGGCGCGCGAAGGGGTCATGGTCAGTGCGTTCACGGCCGAGATGATCGTCGAGACCGCGATCGTCACCGCGAACTGGCGGAAGAACTGCCCCGTGATCCCGCCGAGGAAGCAGCAGGGAATGAACACCGCGCTGAGCACGAGCGTGATCGCCAGGATCGGCCCCGTGATCTCTTCCATCGCCTTGATTGTTGCCGTGCGCGCGTCGAGGCCCGTCGCGATCAGGCGCTCGATGTTCTCCAGCACCACGATCGCGTCGTCGACCACGATACCAATCGCCAGCACCAGGCCGAACAGCGTCAGGTTGTTCAGGCTGAAGCCCATCGCCGCCATCACCGCGAACGTGCCGATCAAGGACACCGGCACGTCGATCATCGGCAGGATCATCGCACGCCAGTCTTGCAAGAACACCAGCACCACGATGCCCACCAGCAGCACCGCGTCGCGCAAGGTCTTGAAGACTTCGTTGACCGAGTCGCGAATAAACGGCGTCGTGTCGTAAACGATCTTGTAGTCCAGGCCGTCGGGGAATCGTGTTTTGAGCTCCTCCATCTTCGCGTAGACGCCCTTGGCGGTCTCGAGCGCGTTGGAGCCGGGGAGCTGGTAGATGGAGACCGCGACGGAGGGCCGCCCGTCGAGCGTGCAGGATTGGTCGTACTGGCGGGAGCCCAGCTCGACCCGAGCCACGTCGCGCAGGCGGACAATGCCGGTGGCCTGCGACGTCGTGGCGGTCGGTGCGCTCGTGCTGGACTGGCCGCTCTGCTGGCCCTGGGACGCCTGTGCCTGGAGGTTGTCCGGACCGGCCTTGAGGATGATCGCGGCGAACTGCTCCGGCTGTATGAGCCGACCCAGGGTGTTGATGGTCAATTGGAACTGCTGGCCGCGGGGTGCCGGTTGCTGGCCGATCTGGCCGGCGGCGACCTGCAAGTTCTGCTGGCCGATGGCGTTGACCACGTCCATGGCGCTGAGGTTGACCGCCGCCATCCTGTCGGGATCGAGCCAGGCCCGCAAGCTGTAATCGCGCTGGCCGAGATAGGTGATTCCCGCCACGCCGGGGAGGCGCCCGAGCTCGTCCTTGATGTAGATCGTCGCGTAATTGCTCAAGAAGGTGCTGTCATACCGATCGTCGGGCGACACCAGGTTGACGATCATCATGGTGTTCGGCGACATTTTCTTGACGCTGATCCCCTCGTTCTGAACGAGCGCGGGAATGACCGGCAGCGCCAGCGACACACGGTTCTGCACGAGCACCTGGGCCATGTCGGTGTCCATGCCCAGGCGGAAGGTGACGGTCAGCGTGTAGGCGCCGTCATTCGTGCATTGCGAGGACATGTAGAGCATGTTCTCGACGCCGCTGACCTGCTCCTCGATGGGAGCGGCGACGGTGTCGCGCAGCGTCTGGGCGTTGGCGCCCGGGTACTGGGCCGTCACGAGTACGGTGGGTGGCGTCACCTCGGGGTATTGCGCCACCGGCAGCGTGAATACCGCGACCCCGCCCGCCAGGACAAAGACGACCGAGATGACGACGGCAAAGATTGGCCGGTCGATGAAAAAGCGGGATATCACGGCTGGTGGTCCCTGGGGTGCGCCGGGGTTCCGGAAGGAAGCGGCAGCCTGTTCCGAACAATGACGCGCCGCACCGCGCAAGGCGTGACTGTTTTCGTGGGGAGGGCGAGGCCGTTCCAGGCGCGCCCCGCGCGTTGCCGTTTCATACGAAGGGGTCCTCCCTCTTGTCGGGTGGGCTCGTGGCCCGAGCGACCACCGTATGGATCGACAGGACCAACAGCGGCGCGAGCATCCCCGCGGCGCCGCCGATGCCTAACCCCCACGTCAGGCGGACTACGCCCAATTGTGCGAGCAGACAGCCGACCCCCAGTCCGAGCAAGCCGCTGGCCAGCGTCGAGCCAACCCAACGTGCCGCGTTGCCGGCAAACAGCCGGCCGGTGCTAAGCCCTTGGATCACCGAATAGAACACCGGCGTCAGGAAGATCCCGAACAGGGTCACACCGACCATCCCCGTGAATACCGCGATTCCCAGGGACCGCCGCATCTCCGCACCGGCCCCGGCGGCCACGACCAGCGGAATCACCCCAAAAATGAATGCGAGCGAGGTCATCAGGATCGGCCTCAGGCGCAGCCGGCACGCCTCTCGCGTCGCTTCCTGCCGCGACCGGCCCTCCTGCTGCAGTTGTTTGGCGAACTCGACGATCAGGATGGCGTTCTTGCAGGCCAGGCCCACCAGCACCACCAGGCCGATCTGCACGAAGATATTCACGTCACGGCCCGTGTAGAGCACGCCCCACACGGAACAGAGCAGGCAGAGCGGCACGACGAGAATGACGGCGAGCGGCAGGGTCCAGCTCTCGTAGAGCGCCGCGAGGGCCAGGAAAACGCTCACCGCCGCCAGCGCGAACACGTAGAGCGCTGTGTTGCCCGCCCGGATCTGCACGAACATCAGCTCGGTCCACTCCGTCCTCATGGACAGGGGTAGACTGTCGGAGGCCAGCTTGTTGATGGCCGCGATTGCGTCACCCGTGCTGACCCCCGGTTTCAAGCTGCCGGTAATGGCCGCGCCGGTATAGAGATTATAGCGCTGGACCGCGATCGGACCGCCGATCTCCTTCAAGGTCACGAGCGTGCCGATCGGTACCATCTGGCCCCACTTGTTCCGCACTTTGAGCAGGCCGATGTCCTCGATCTGGTTGCGGTACTGACCCTCCACCTGGATCGTGACCTGCCAGTGCCGGCCGAATTCGTTGAAGCTGTTGACGTAGAGCGAGCCCAGGTACATGGAGAGCGTCTGGTTCACGTCCTGGAACGTCACCCCGAGCGACTCGACCTTGGTGCGGTCGATGTCCAGAAAGAGCTGCGGGGAACGAGAGCGGAACTGGGTCGTCGCGCTGGCCATGGCGGGGAGTGCGTTGAGCTTCCTCGTGAGCTCGTCGGTCTGGGTCTGCAACGCCTGCAACCCGAGGCTGCCCCGGTCCTCGACGATGATCTTGAAGCCGCCGGCGACACCGAGCCCGGGGATCGGCGAAGAGCCGTAGACGGTGACTCTTGCGTCCTTGACCCGCCGGTTGTACGCCTTCCGCAGCCGGGCCATGATGCTCTCGGCATCCCGGCCTGGCACCTTGCGCTTGTCGAACGGATCGAGCACGATGAACATCGAGGCAAAGCTGGAGCTAGTGGACTGGGCGAGGAACGACATACCGGAGATGGTGACCGTGTGCGCCACGCCCGGCACCTCATGGGCAATCGCTTCGATCTCCGCCATCGCCTCCTGGGTGCGCTGGAGCGACGCCGAGTCGGGCAACTGGACGTTCACGATAAGCCGGCCCTGGTCCTGCTGCGGAATGAATCCGGTCGGGGCGCGCTGGAAGACGAAGACGGTCAGCCCCAGCAACCCCGCGTAGGCGAACAGCACCACCGCGCTGATGCGGAGCGACTTGCCGACGGTCCAGCCGTAGGCCGAGCTCACGCCGTCGAACAGGGCGTTGAACCCGCCGAACAGCCAGGCAAGGACGGCGTTGACCGGCCGGATGATCAGCCAACCGAGCAGGCCACCCGCCAAGGCGCCGGGGGTGAAGTAAGCGGCCTTCACGACCCACGGAAGCCACGCGGCCAGACTCTCCTCCGACATACCCATCGCCGGGAGCGCGAACGGCTTGTCGCCCAGCCACTGCTCCCCCAGCCGGACGGTCAGGAACCCGCCGAGTACGCCGAAGATCCACCATGGCAGCGCTTCCTTCTTGTGCGTGTGTCCGTCGCTCCCCTCCTCGGTCCGGAAGATCAAGACAGCGCGGGACGGAGTCATCGTCATGGCGTTGATCGCCGAGATGACCGTCGAGACCGCGATCGTCACCGCGAACTGCCGGAAGAACTGCCCCGTGATCCCGCCGATGAAGCAGCACGGAATGAACACGGAGCAAAGCGCCAGGGTGATGGCCAGGATCGGGCCGGTGATCTCGTCCATCGCCTTGATCGTCGCCGAGCGTGCATCGAGGCCGGTCGCGATCAGGCGCTCGGTGTTCTCCAGCACCACGATCGCGTCGTCGACCACGATACCAATCGCCAACACCAGGCCGAACAGCGTCAGGTTGTTCAGACTGAAGCCCATCGCTGCCATCACCGCGAACGTACCGATCAATGAGACCGGCACATCGATCATCGGCAGGATCATCGCGCGCCAGTCTTGCAGGAACACCAGCACCACGATGCCGACCAGGATCACCGCGTCGCGCAAGGTCTTGAAGACCTCGCCGACCGACTCGCGGATGAAGGGCGTCGTGTCATAGCCGATGTCGTAGTCGACCCCGTCGGGGAAGCGGGTCTTGAGCTCTTCCATCTTGGCGCGCACGCGGTCGCCGACGTCGAGCGCATTGGTCCCCGGGAGCTGGTAAATCGAGAGGCCGACGGCCTTGTGGCGGTCGAACGTGCACGCCTGATTGTAGTTCTGCGCTCCCAGCTCGATGCGCGCGACGTCCCGCAGGCGGGTGATGGCGGTTGCCGGCTCGCGGGGGCCAACCGTGCCGGTCTTGACCACGATGGCGCCGAACTGTTCCGGATCGGTGAGGCGACCCAGCGTGTTGACGGGCATCTGGAAGGGCTGGCCCAGCGACGAAGGGGGCTGGCCGATCTGCCCGGACGGGGCGTCCAGGTTCTGGGTGCGGATCGCGGCGGCCACGTCCATGGCCGTCATGTTGTAGGACGCCAGCTTCTGCGGGTTGAGCCAGGCGCGAATGCTGTAGTCGCGCTGGCCCATATAATTGACGTCCGACACGCCGTAAACGCGCAGCAGCTCATCCTTGACGTAGATCGTGGCGAAGTTACTCAGATAGATGTCGTCGTACCGGCCGTCCGGCGAGAAAAAGTTCACGATCATCAGCATGTCGGGCGTCCGCTTCCGGATCGTGATTCCCTGGCTCTGGACGGACGTCGGGAGCTGCGGCAACGCGAGCGCCACGCGATTTTGAACCATGACGAGCGCGGTGTTCACATCGGTCCCGATATCGAACGTCACGGTCAGGGTATACGATCCGTCGTTGCCCATTTGCGAGGACATGTAGAGCATGCCCTCGATGCCATTGACCTGCTGTTCGATGGGCGCTGCCACGGTATCGGCGACCACCGGCGCGCTCGCCCCGGGGTAGTTAATCGTGATCGAAATTCCGGGCGGGGTGATCCGCGGGTACTGCGCGATGGGGAGCGAGTAGAGCGCGATCCCACCGATCAGCGTGATGACCAGCGAGAGCACGGTCGCGAAGATGGGCCGGTCAATGAAAAAACGGGCGATCATTGGAGGGACCCGTCCGCGCCTTTGGCCGGCGCGGTCCCCTTGGCGGCCGGCGCCGCCTTCTTACTCTTGGCCGGGGTCGTTTCCCCGCCAGCGGAGGTCCGGCCGGCGAGCGTCGGCATGGGCATCTTCTCGGCCTGGATCTCCATCCGCGGACGGACCTGGAGCAGGCCGCTGGTGATGACCCAGTCGTTCGGCTCGAGCCCGTCCTCGATCACGCGCAGGCCGTCGGCCTCTTGTGCGCCGGTGGTCACGCGACGGTACTGGACCTTGTTCTGCGAGTCGAGCACATAGACGAACTTGAGCCCCTGGTCCGACGACACGGCCCGGTCGATCACCAGGAGAGCCTGGTGAGGTGTCCCGATCGGCAGGCGGATCCGGACGAACATGCCCGGCGAAAGCAGCCGCACGCCGTTGGGGGGCTCGGGGTTTGGAAAGACACCGCGCACCGAGATGCTGCCGGTCGTGGGGTTAACCTGGTTGTCGAGGAAGTTGACGGTCCCCTTGTGCGGAAAGCCGTCCTCCCCTTGCAGTCCCATGAGAATCGAGAACGAGGCCCCATCCTTTTCGCGTTGAATCCGCCCGTCGTTGATCGCCTTGCGCAGGCGCAGCAGCGTCGGTTCGTCCATGTCGAAGTAGGCGTGGATCGGGTCCAGCGACACGACGGTGGTCAAGAGTGTCTGGTCCGAGTTCACGAGGTTCCCGGTCGTCAGGTAGTAGCGGCTGACCTGGCCGTCGATCGGCGAGACGACCTGGGTAAACTCCAGGTTCAGCTCGTACATCTCCAGACTCTTTTCGTACGACTTGACCCGGGCATCGGCCTCCTCGACGGACGCCGAGTCCTGTTCCATCTGCTGCTGGCTGACGGAGTTGGACACGCGGGAGTTGATACCCACATCACGCGCGTACACCGTCCGGGCCACCTTGAGCTGCGCCTGGCACAGCTCGACCTGGGCACGGGCCGCGTCGACCTGGGCCTGGTACGGGCGCGGGTCGATCTCGAAGAGGAGGTCTCCCTTCTTGACGTGTGCCCCTTCCTTGAACGGCATCCTCTTCAGGTAACCGGTCACCCGCGGACGGATATCGACCGACTGCACGGCATTGATACGCCCCGTAAAATCCACGAAGTCGGTCACTTCTCGCTTGAGCGGCTGACTGACCGGGATCACCGGGAGCGCGGCGGGAGCGACCACGGGCCGGTTGCCCTGGCATCCGCTTGCGACCAAGATGAGGAGACTGCAAGCCGCGTTGATCAACGAACGACGGGGCATCGTAACCTCTTGCAGGGAGTCATGTCCGACACTCGTCCGCGATCGTCGGCACAGACTCGGTTGGCTTCGGCAGGGAGGATCGCCAGCTTCCCATCTTACGGTGTGCGCGGTCGCATCAGAACCGTGACGAACTTGAGACATCGGGCATGTTGGTCGAGCGGGGATGTCGCAAAAACGTCCCACGCCCTGGTTCACCTGCGACCACTGAACACCTTGACCCTAAAAGATTACGCGAATAATTTCAGTAGAAGCCTTCATCGCTTTCCAAGGAACCGGGACGAATCGACGAGTTGTGGCGGGGCGAGAGCAGGTCCTCGGAGGTTTCCGGGCTGTGGACGACCGTGCGCGAGGCGAACTGATCTCGTTGGTCTATGACGACTTGCGCCTGGCGGCCGCGCGGCTCATGCGACGGGAGCGACCCGACCACACCCTGACGGCGACGGCCGTCGCCAATGAAGCCGTGCTGCGCCTCGTGGGCGACGCGGTCTTTGACCGCGCCCCCGATCGCGGCGCCGTGCTTGCCGCGGCCTCGCGTGTCATGCGAGAGATCCTCGTGGACCACGCCCGGCGGCGGGCCGCCAACCGGCGCGGGCGGGGGTGGCAGCGCGTGCCGCTCGACGTGCTCGTCGATTACTTCGAGACCCAGGGCCTCGACGTGGGCGCGATCCACGAGGCACTCGATCGGTTGAGCGCGCTGAGCATGCGGCAAAGCCAGGTCGTCACGCTGCGTTACTTCGGCGGGATGACCGTGCCCGAGGTCGCGCAGGCGCTCGGCGTGTCGGTCGTCACGGTCGAGCGGGACTGGCGGCTCGCACGCGCCTGGCTGCACGGCCAACTGGCGGAGGGGAGAGAATGACCACCCAGCGGTGGCGTCAGATCAGCGACCTTTTCGATGCGGCGCTCCGGCTCGAGCCCGCCGAGCGCGGCGATTGGGTCCGCGGCGCATGCGGCGCGGACGATGAGCTACGTGCCGAGCTCGACCGCCTGCTGGCCGACGACGATGAAGCCTCGCGGACCGGGTTCTTGACGCCCCCCGACACTCCGAGGCCAGCCCCGGACCCCACGGCGAGCTGGCCCCCGCATGCGGAACGGCCCCAGCCGGCAAGCATCAGCCAACTGCCGGGCGAGCTCGAGCCGGACGTTCGCGGCTTCCCTCAGAAGGCCGCGATCGCCGCCGCGAGTGTGTCGCAGCCGACGACCGAGACACGCTCGGTGCTGCAATCGCGACTGTTCGAGCTGGCGGTCATCTATCTCCTGATCTTCGGGATGGCGTTCTTCTGGAGGCACGTCATCCTGCGCCGTTACGATGTGACGATCTCGAGCCTTCACGTCGTCAGCCTGCTCGCGCTCGGCGGTGCGGCGTACCTGTTTCACCGGCAAACCCCCATGTCGATGACCAGGCTCCGGGCGCTCGAGCTGACCATGATCGGGATGATGGCGATCCGCGTCGCCTTCGCACAATACTGGCTGATGCTGTCCCATTCGCAACACAACGACCCCATGGCGGCGCAGCGCACGATGCAGAACCACGTGCTGCTGGTCGCGATCCTGATCCTGACCTCCGGGATCTACGTGCCCAAGAGCTGGCGCCGCGCCGCGTTGGTGGGCGTGCCGCTCGCGTTACTCCCCTTCGCGACCCTGCTCCTGCTCCGCCTGCGCCACCCCGAAGCGATGGGTTGGCTCGCGCGCAGGGGCGCTTCCGGAGGGACCGCGCCCATCGGCTTGTACAGCTACGACTGCATGCTGTTGCTGACGCTCGCAGTCGGTGCCGCCTGGGGGGCCAACACGATCTCGCGGCTGCGGAGGCAGGTCGTCGAGGCGCGGCAGCTCGGCCAGTACCGCCTCCGCCGGCGCATCGGCGCGGGGGGAATGGGCGAAGTCTACCTCGCCGACCACCAACTCCTGAAACGCCCGTGCGCGGTGAAGTTGATCCGGCCGGATGACGCGGCCGACCCGAAGGCCCTGGAGCGGTTCGAGCGGGAGGTCCGGATCACCGCCACGCTCTCGCACTGGAACACGGTCGAGATTTACGATTACGGCCGCACCGAGGAAGGAACGTATTACTACGTGATGGAATATCTGCCGGGCCTCAGCCTGGCGGAACTGGTGGAACACCACGGCCCGCAGCCCGCGGGGCGCGTCGTTTACCTGCTCCGGCAGGTCTGCAATGCGCTCCGCGAGGCGCACGCGGCGGGCTTGATCCATCGCGATATCAAGCCGTCCAACATCTTCGCCGCCCGCCGCGGCGGGGTGGACGACGTGGCCAAGCTGCTTGACTTCGGCCTGGTCCTTCCCCTGGTCACGACCGGCGGCCCACGGCCCGCCCAGGAAGCCCGGGCCCTCGGCACGCCGCTCCACATGTCGCCCGAACAGGCCCTCGGCCACCAAGAGCTCGACGCGCGGAGCGACATTTATTCGCTCGGAACGGTCGCCTATTTTCTCCTGACCGGCGCTCCGCCGTTCGCGAAGGGAAACGGGTTCGAGGTGATGATGGCCCACACGCGCGCCCGGGTCGCCCCGATGTCGCAGGCAGGCGTGACAGTCCCCGAGGACCTCGAGCGCATCGTTCTGCGGTGCCTGGCCAAGGACCCCGCCGATCGATACCAAGACGCCGAGGCCCTCGAGCACGCGCTCAGCGATTGCGGCTGCGTCGGCGAGTGGGACCAGGCGCAGGCCGCGCTTTGGTGGCGCCAGGTGACCAGCGAACCCGCCGCCTGCGTGAATTCGGCGTGTGGATGAAATGCCCCGGTGCATTCCGCGCACCCTCCGGGAAGCGCAAGCGAGTGGTCGTTCTCTCGCCTGTTTGCGGGTCGTTGAAAAGAAACAGGTCGGCGCGTCAATTGCTTCTGGTTGACGGATGCGCGAACACCGGGTAATCTAAGAGTTACCTATCAAAAACTGGGGGCGGGATCTGTCTATCCGCTCCGAGAATCCCCAAGAGTTTTTGGCCGAGTTGGCCCCCGAGGATGGAGATGCCTCAGTACCGCGTCCGTTTCATTGGAAGCCGAGAGCTTCACCGTGACCTGCCCAAAGTCTTGGACTCGCTGGAAGATCCGAAAGCACGCTTCGTCCTGACGATCCACAGCAAGCCCAAGGCGGTACTCATCGGCGCGGAAGCCTTCCTGGCGCTCTTGCGCGGCCACACTGCCGAGGATCGCTTGCTCGCCCTTCAACTGGGTGCGCTTGTTCGCGGACTCGAAGCCGCCAGCCCCGCGGAGGATAGCTCCGAGGCGGAAGAAGTGCAGGAAGAACTCGTCGGCGTCTGAGCCGTTCTGTTCTCCGGAACCAAGGGAAACCCATCTTTTCGTCCCTTCGGCCTCCGGTCATTCTGGATTCCGCGATGGATTCTCACCCAAGCTTCTCCCCCCCGGGTGAGGCCACGGCAGGTCTCCGGGCGAGATCCAAATGTATTAATAGATGTGCCTCGCCCGGTCAGCCACCGGGCGAGGGGGGCGTTTGCGCGCCGTGGCAGCGAACCCGGACGCGACTTGTAGGGTCATCTCGGGTACGCGCGAGCGATCGCAAAGAGGCGGGAACGGTGGCCCGCGCTTTGTCGCAATCGCTGTGGTAGAATCGGGGCTGGCCGCTGTTTCCGCGGTCTTGAACCGTTGCGCGAGGCCCTACTTTCCCATGTCGAACCGGCCGTTCGTTCACCTGCACTGCCACAGCCATTACAGTTTGCTGGACGGGGCGAGCAAGATCCCCGAGCTGACCCAGCGGTCGAAGGCGCTCGGGATGCCGGCCTTGGCCGTGACGGACCACGGCAACCTGTACGGGGCCGTTGAGTTCTTGCGCGAGGCGAAGGCGGCCGGAATCAAGCCGATCGTGGGGCTCGAGGCCTACGTGGCGCCGAGGCGCCGGACCGACCGCACGACGGGGGGGGGCTCGGGGAACGAGCATTCGTTCCACCTCACGCTCCTGGCGCGCAACGGGGAGGGGTTTCGCAACCTGCTGCGGCTCTCGTCGCTTTCGTTCCTCGAAGGTTTCTACTACAAGCCGCGCATCGACAAGGAGATCCTGGAGCGGCACTCCGAAGGACTGATCTGCCTCTCCGGCTGCGCGTCGGCCGAGTTCTCCGACCACATCCTGCACGGCAAGACGACCGAGGCGGAGCGGCTCTGCGCCTGGTACGAAAAGGTCTTCGGGTCGGAGAACTTCTACGTCGAGATCCAGGACAACGGCGTCGCCATCCAGCGCGACTGCGCAGAGGGAGCGATCGACATCGCGCGGCGGATGGGATTGCCGCTCGTGGCCACCAGCGACGCCCACTACCTGACGCGCGAGGACGCCGAGGCCCACGACGTGTTGCTTTGCATCAACACGGGCAAGACGCTCGACGACCCTAGCCGCATGAAATTCGAGACGCAGGAGTTCTACCTGCGCAGTCCCGGCGAGATGTACGAGGCGATGCCCGGCCACGACGAGGCCCTTGCGACGTCGGTCCGGATCGCGGAGCTGGTCGAGGAGAACTACACCAGTCTGAACCTCGGCAAGCGCCAGTTCCCGTCGTTTCAGCCGCCGGACGAGAAAACGCCCGAGGACTACCTCCGCTCGCTCTGCGAGGACGGCCTGCGCAAGCGCTACGGTGAAGATCCCCCCGCGCTCGTCCTCGAACGGCTCGAGCACGAGCTCGGCATCATCTGCCGCATGGGCTTCGCCTCGTACTTCCTCATTGTCTGGGACTTCGTCCGCTTCGCCCGCGAACGCGGCATCCCTAACTCGGCGCGCGGGTCGGCCTGCGGCGCGCTCGTCAGCTTCCTGCTCGAGCTCAGTCACGTCGACCCGATCAAGTACGACCTCCTGTTCGAACGCTTCCTCGACCCCAATCGTTCGGAAGCGCCCGATATCGACATCGACCTCTGCAAGGAGCGGCGCTACGAGGTCATCGAGTACGTCCGCGTGAAGTATGGCGCCGACAACGTGGCGCAGATCGGTACGTTCGGCACGATGGCGGCCAAGGCCGCGCTCAAGGACGTCGGCCGGGCCCTGAACATCCCGCTGGCGCGGGTCGACGAGGTCACAAAGCTGATCCCGACGCGCCTGAACATCACGCTCGGTGACGCCCTCAAGGAAGAGCCGGCCCTGCGGCGACTGGTCGATGAAGACGCGGAAATCCACCGGATGTTCGACTACGCCCAGCGCCTCGAGGGGACGGTGCGCAACGTCGGCACCCACGCCGCCGGGGTCGTCATCGCCGACCGGCCGCTCCGGGACATGGTCCCGCTCCAGCGCATTCCGAACAAGGACAAGGACAAGGAGGTCGTCAGCACCCAGTGGGAGATGGGGGACGTCGAGAAGGCTGGGCTGCTGAAGATGGACTTCCTCGGCCTGCGCAACCTGACCAGCCTGGCCGCCGCCGTCCGGCTGGTCGAGCTGCGGATCGGCCGGCCGCTCGACCTGTTCGGCCTGCCGCTCGACGACCCCGAAACGTACGACATGCTCCAGCGCGGGGACGCCAAGGGGGTATTCCAGCTCGACGGCGCGGGCATCCGCGACCTGCTCGTGAAGATGAAGCCCGACCGCTTCGCGGACCTGATCGCGATCCTCGCCCTCTACCGCCCCGGCCCGCTCAACGGCGGCATGGTCGACGCCTACGTCAACCGCAAACATGGCCGCGAGCAAACGAAGTACGAACACCCGGTGATGAAGGAAGTCCTGGAAGAGACCTACGGCGTGATGGTCTACCAGGAGCAGGTGATGCGCATCCTGAACCGGCTGGGAGGGATCGAGCTCTCCCAGGCGTACGCCACTATCAAGGCGATCTCCAAGAAGAAGACCGAGGTCATCGCCCAGGGCCGCAAGCAGTTCGTCGACGGCGCGATCGAGCGCGGCCTCGAGAAGGAAACGGCCACTCGCATCTTCGAGCTGATCGAGTTCTTCGGCGGTTACGGCTTCAACAAGTCGCACACCACCGCCTACGCGCTCGTGGCCTTCCAGACAGCCTACCTGAAGGCCCACTACCCGACCGAGTTCATGGCCGCCCTGCTCTCCTCCGAGATGGACGGCGCCGAGCGCGAAAAGTACTTCGTCGAACACATCGACGACTGCCGCCGGATGGACATCGAGGTCGTCCAGCCGAACATCAACGAAGGGGAGCAGACGTTCCGCGTCGCCGCCGAGGGAAAGATCCACTTCGGCCTGGGCGCTATCAAGCGGGCCGGCTTCAAGGCCATTGACGCGATCGTCGAGGCCCGGCGGCTCGGCGGACCGTTCCCCAGCCTCGACGATTTCTACGAACGCGTCCCCCAGGGGATCGTCAACCAAGCGTGCGTCGAGGCGCTCATCAAAGCCGGCGCCTTCGACGCGATGGGAACGAGGAAACAGCTCCTCGCCATCCTCCCACGCGCAGCACAGGCCGGGCAGGCGGTTCAAGAGGACCGCCGGCGAGGCCAGCGCAGCCTGTTCGACGCGTTCGCCGAACCGGCCAACGGGAACGGCAACGGCGCGACGCACGCGCCCACGAGCCTGCCGGACATTGGCGAGTTCCCCGACGCCGAGCGGCTGGCGCAGGAGAAAGAAGTGCTGGGCTTCTACATGTCGAGCCATCCGCTGGCGCGGCACGCCAAGGAGCTGTTCGACCTGTCGACCCACCGGGTGGCCGAGCTCCCCGGCGTTCCGGAGAAGTCGGAGGTGATCCTCGGGGGCATGATCGTGAACGTGCAGGTCAAGAACGTGCAAAAGAGCCGGTCCGGCCTGACGCGGATGGCGAAGCTCACGTTCGAGGACCTGACCGGCTCGGTCCCCGCGATGCTCTGGCCCGAGGACTTCGCCAAGAACGAAGCGCTCATCAAGAACGACCAGATCGGCTATGTGAAAGGGACGCTCGACCGCCGCCGCGACCCGGCTGAACTGATCATCAGCCGGTTCATTCCCCTGGAGCGCGGCCCGGCTGAACTGTCTCGCGGGGTCGTCGTGACACTCCGCAAAGGGATCACCCAGACGGAGCAGATGGAGCGCCTTCTGCGATTGATCCGCGTGCGGCCGGGGAACCTCGACCTGTACCTCGAGATCCTCGGCCTGGAGCGAGTCCGCCGGGCGATCTACCGGGCCGGCGCCTCGCTGAAGATCCGCCACGACGACCGCTTGCTCCCCGACATTGAAGGGGCTGTCGGCGCGGGCAACGTGCGCTTGCTCGGCCAGCGGAGCGCCTCGGCGCGCGCCACCGTCGCGCCGGCCGCCGCCCCCCGCCGCGACAGCGATTCCGAACTGATCGAGCCCCCCGTCGACGAGGCCGACGACCTTTGACGCAGCCCTTCATGAATTCTTCACTAAAGATTGACGGACTCTTCGTTATGCACGCACGCTCCCATTCGCTAGAATCACTCGTCGTCTAAGAGCCCCCGTTACCGGCGGCGCGGTCGCCGGCTAGCCGGGGGTCACTAGGCTGGATCCTCCTCGCGAGCGTTTTCCCCCTCACGCGAACCAATACCACGCGCAAGCGGCGAGAGACCGTGCGCGTCGGAATTGCTGGCATTCACAACTGTGAAATCCAATTTTCACGAGAAATTCATTAGTGCGTCGGTGGAAGCTCCCTGTAGACTGGTGCCGCGCCCCAACCGAGCGTTCCATGCCGGCATCGATGAAAAATGAGAAAATGAGCAGCAAATGATCAAGTACAACATTCGCTCGGTTGCCGCGCGCTCGGCTCGAACCTACAGTCCTTGGGTGGCGATCATTCTGGTCCTGGGCGGGGCGGGATGTGGCGGCGGCGGTGACAGTGCGAAACCGTTTACCGGGTCGCTGTTCCCGGTGACCGGCAAGATCCTGCTGGCCGACGGCAAACCTCTGAAGGGGGGCCGCGTGATCTTCATGCCCAAGGAACTGGGCGCGCCTCCCGCGATCGGCGACATCGGGGCGGACGGTGCCTTTTCTCTGAAGTTGGCCGACGGACGCGAAGGGGCGCCTGCTGGCGACTACAAGGTCAAAATCGACCCGGACCCGAGCATGATGGTGAAAAGGGGTAAGGTCAAGATCCCCCCTTTCCCAGTGATCTACACCGAAGAGGACGGCGAAACGGGGCTGACCGCGACTGTGAAGTCAGAGCCGACCCAGTTGGAGCCGTTCAAGCTGGCGCCACCGCAGGCTGACTCCAAGTCGAGGCGGGATCGCGACTGAGCCCCGCCGCTCAGGGCCAATAAACCTCGATACGCCCATGTCATCCCGCCCGCTCTTGCGTCGGCCGGGCCCACGCCAACCGCCACTCTGAGTGATTCGCGAGTAAGAAGCTTTCTTTACCGACCCAAGAGGTTTCCTTCGATGAAACAACGTTTCCGCCGTTCTGGTTTCACGCTGATCGAACTGCTGGTGGTGATCGCCATCATCGCGGTTCTGATCGCCCTGCTCCTACCCGCCGTACAGGCGGCGCGCGAGGCGGCCCGCCGCTCCCAGTGTGTCAACAACTTGAAGCAAATTGGTCTCGCGTTGCACAACTACGAAAGCTCGAACGGCGCATTTCCCCCTGGTGCCGAGTCGACCAACCTGTCCACCCTGGCCACACAGTTCGTTGACGGGAACTGGAGCTGCGCCTCCCGTCTGCTGACAAACATTGAAGGTGGCTCGACTTACAACGCGGCAAACTTCGCCTACGGCTACAATGACAGCAGCGGCGGCAATTACACCGCCGCATCGCAAGTCCTGAATATCTTCCTTTGCCCGTCCGCGTCGCGGCTCAACGTCGGACGCGATTCGGGCGACACCGCGGACGCGATGGTCACGGCTTTCGGCAAGGGGTACGGCTACACCGACTACGGCCCGACGGTTTACACGGACATCAGCCCCGTCCTGTCCACGACCGGCAGCGGCGCCACGATCGTCACTCCCTACCGAGACAAGGCCACGCGCGTTAACGGCATGCTCAAGCAGGGGATGACCCGGATCAGCGAGATCACGGACGGCACGAGCAACACCATCGCCTTCGGCGAGGACGCGGGCCGCGACGAGCGGTTCATCAGCCCCTACACGGAGGGCTACCAGGTCCAACCCAACGGCACGACGCCCTACGGTAACGCCCAGAGCATGCGCTACTGGCGCTGGGCTGCTCCCGATAGCGGCTGGGGTGTTTCCGGCCAGCCGAACAACAAGTTTCGGCCGATGAATGAGACCTCGCCCTGGACCGCCTTCCCGGGTACTACCGGCGGAAACAACGCCGGCGCCAACGACGAGCTGTTCTCGTACCACTCGGGCGGCGTCAACTGCCTCTTTGGTGACGGCAGCGTCCGGTTCATCAAGGACTCGATCGCCCTCACGACGCTCCGCGCTGCGATTTCGCTCAACGGTGGCGAAGTGATTTCTGCCGACCAGTTCTAAAGCCGACCAGCTTAACGCGACGCAGGAAGCACCGAAGCCCGGGGGGTGCCCGCCCCCTGGGCTTTTTTGTTTTTGTGAGGACCGCCTCCCCGTTGAGTCGCGCCGGTGTGATTTGTTAGGCTGCTCTCGCCCATCGACGCGCACGTCCGACCGTCCCCAGCAGGGTGTCCGCATGATCGGCGAGAAGCTCGGTTCGTTCCGTATCAAGGAAACCCTCGGCGCCGGTGCCATGGGCGCGGTCTACCTCGCGATCCACGAGCCAACCGGAAAAGTGGCCGCGCTCAAAATCATCGGGAGCGACATCGCCCAGCGGAACAATACGAGCCGGCGTTTCGATCGCGAGGCCGACATCCTCAAGCAGTTCGACCACCCCAACATCGTCCGCTGGCTTGGCGTCGGGCGGTTCCAGGGGACGTCGTACCTGGCGATGGAGTACGTCCAGGGGGGAACGCTCGAGCAGCTCCTGACCGAGCGAAGCGCGTTGCCCTGGCGCGAGGTCGTCGATCTCGGCATCCAGATGTGCTCGGCCCTCCACTATGCGCACCAGCGCGGGGTCGTCCACCGCGACATCAAGCCGTCGAACCTGATGATCACGGCGCAGGGCGCGGTCAAGCTGACCGACTTCGGGATCGCCAAGGACCTCGACGCAACCGGGCTGACGGCCACCGGACGCACGCTCGGAACGGCCGCCTACATGGCCCCCGAGCAAATCCGGGGCACGCCGGCCGTGAGCCATAAGACCGACCTTTACGCGCTCGGGGTCCTGTTCTACCAGATGCTCACCGGGCGCACGCCCTTCGAGGGGGCGACCGCGGTCGTGCTCATGCACTGCCACCTGAACGAGCCGCCGCCTCGCCCCAGCGGGAAAACGGCTGAGATTCCGAAGGCCCTCGATGACCTGGTCGTGAAGCTCATGGCCAAGGCGCCCGCCGACCGCCCCTGGGACGCCGAAGCCGTCGGCTTTGCCCTGACGGAGTTGCGCGACAAGGCAAGCAAAGCGGAGGCCGTCCCGATGGTCTGGCCCACCATCGACGCCGATGGCAACGTCGTCACGCCGGCCGCCGCGACCCCTCGCGCTCCCACTCAGGGAGCCAAGAAAACGCGGAAGGCGGCAAGGACGCTCGGCACCCGCGAGTTCGGCGGCACGCGCGCGGGCCGGCGCGCGATCGAAACAGTCGGGCTCGTGCTCGCCCTCATCGTCGTCGCCGGCGCGATCGCCTACGTCGTCTGGCCCCCGGGGCAGGACTACCTCTACCGCCACGCCAAGGAACTGATGGCTTCTTCGAATCGCGTCGATTGGATCATCGCTCGGGACGAGTACATCGAGCCGCTCAATCAGCGCTTCCCAAACCACCCCTACCGTGACGAGGCACGGGGGTGGCTCGATGCGATCTTACTGCGTGATGCCGAAGCGCGAGCCGCCCGGCTCGACAGTCCGGTCCGCACCACGCTCACCGAGCCGAACACGCCGATCGAACACCAATACGTTGCCACCGCGCGCCGCTCGGCCGTGCTGACGAGCAAGAAAGACGATCTCGGCATCGTTCGCGTGTGGCAGGACTTCGCCCGCCAACTCCATCCCGACGACAAGGACGAACGCGGCTGGTACCTCCTGGCCCAAAAGCGCCTGACCGACCTCGGCCAGGCGATCCAGACCCGAGAGAAGTTCGTGCGGGGCGAGGTCGAACGTGCCCAGGCGAAGTTCGACGCAGGGTCGTTCGAGGAAGCGAACGCCATCCGGCGCAACATCCGCGACGAGTACGGGGCTTATACCAGCCTTGAGACAGTCCTCCCCGCCGAGCTTAAACCCCCCGCCGATGGCGAGGCCGACGACAAGTCGCCCAAGGACGCCAAGAAGGCCAAGCCCTCCGAGGACGCGATCGAGCGGAAACAGTAGACGCGCGAACGCGCAGCGTTTCTATAGGGTGCATGAAACGCACCGGTGCATTTCATGCACCCTACGTTCACCGGCGCTTTCGGAGGACTGTCAGATATTCTGGCGGGCAGGCGGGATGCTTGGGTGATTTTCATGCACCCAAGTTTCACGCCCCCAACCACTTCAACCGATCGGGGGGCGGCTCCGTTTCGAGTCGCTCCCATTCGCGGCGCACCCGGGAGAGGCCAAAGGCGCAGAGCTCGAACTCGCAGCTCAGGCGGCGCAGGACGGGTGCCTCGTCCCCATCCTCCAAGGTGCTAGCGACGTAGTACGAACGCTTCCCCTGTTGCTGGTAATCGATCAGATGGTCGGCCGACAGGGTCGACTTCAGACGCCCGAGTGCCTCGGGATAAACACCCGTCCAGAACAGCGTGTAATCACCGACGTGCCGGTGGCATTCGCGGCGTCGCTGGTCATCGGCAGCCGACTCCGCCTCGGCGATCATCGCCGCCACCTCGGACAGCCGTCGGCCCTCCGCGTCTCGCAGCCTCCAGACCGTCTGGCTCGGCACGAAACAGGCCAACAGGTTTGCGACATAACCAACGAGCTTGGGGTCGCCAATGCCCAGGTCGGCCATGAATGTGGACTCGGTGAGGCCACGAAAGAGTCGATGGAGAGGATGGGATTCGGAAAGCTTGCGCGTCATAACAGGGCGCTCCTCACCCAGTTGGACACGGTTTACGGGAATTGGGAAAGAACGGCCGGAGAGGAAGACCTTCTTCGGTCTAAGCAAATCATAAGCCACATCCCGAAAATGTTCAACGCCGTCTTCACAGAGCGCGCCGGTATGGGCTTGTGCTGTACGGTGGAACACGGCATCATGAATCGGGAATGAACCCAGCGATAAAGCCCTTCGCCCGAAGCGTATGGCGTTTGGAACGCCATGTGCAGAAACGACCGTCGGACTCTTGTCCACCTTCCACCGGTAGCGGGCGCGCAGGGGTAGCCGCGAAAGACGACACAGTCCGGAGGATGGTCGTTTGCGCATCACGTTCCACGGTGCAGCACGGCAGGTGACCGGCAGCGCTCACCTGGTCGAAATTGGTCGTCATCGGATCCTGCTGGACTGCGGCTTGTTCGACTCGAACCGGCTCGATCCGGAGAGTCCGAACCGCCGGTTCACGTTCGATCCGCGCAGCATTGACGCGGTCGTGGTGTCGCACGCGCACAACGACCACATCGGCCGCCTCCCCTGCCTCATTCGCGCCGGCTACGACGGGCCAATGTATGCCACTCGGGCCACGGCCGATATCACGACCGTTATGCTTCGCGACAGCGCGAGGATTCAGCGCGAGGACGTGCGAAACGCTCACCTCAAGCAGCCAGGGACCGACCAGATCGCACCCTTGTTCGAGCTGGCCGACGTAGAGTGGGTCGTCGAAAAGCTCGTCCGTTTTCGCTACCGCGAAGCGCACGAGATCTTGCCTGGAATCACGCTGACTTTTCACGATGCGGGCCACATCCTGGGCTCCGCGATCACGCAGCTCGACTTCGAAGAGAATGGTCGCAAGCGAAGGTTCGTGTTTACCGGCGATCTCGGCCGGCGGAGCATGGGGCTGCTCCCCGACCCGACCGTGGTCAAGGACATCGACGTGCTGGTCTCGGAAAGCACCTACGGCAACCGCGAGCTCGATCCTTCCGACAAGCTAATGAAACAACTGCACGCGATCGTCGCTCGCGCGACGCGGCTCCAGAGCAAGATCGTGATCCCGGCCTTCAGCCTGGGCCGGACGCAGCGAATGGTTTACTGCCTCCAAGAGCTCTTCGCGCTGCATAAGGTCCGGCCGATACCCGTCTACGTCGATAGCCCTCTCGCGATGCGGCTGACGGATATTCACCGCGATCACCCCGAAGCCTACACCGAGGCCGCGCGGCGGTTAATGGACCAGGACCCGATGTACTTCGGGTCGAAGTACGTCGAGTTCTGCGCGACCTGGGACGACTCGCGCCGGTTGAATTTCTTACCTGGCCCTATGGTCGTTATTGCGTCGTCGGGCATGTGCGATGCCGGACGCATTCGCCACCACCTACGCCACGTGGTCGACGACCCGGACAACGCCGTCGTCATCGTCAGCTACCAGGCCGAGGGAACCCTCGGGCGAAAGATCGCCGAAGGGGTTGAGCGTATCCAGATCCTCGACCAGTGGCACGACCTCAACGCCGCCGTCTACGTCCTCGACGGATTCTCCGGCCATGCCGACCGCAACGACCTCGCGTGGTGGTACGAGCAGACCGGTGGCGGGATCGAACACGCCTTCCTCGTACACGGGGAGCCCGAAGGGCTCGAGGCCCTCGCCCCGGTCCTGCAGCAGCATGCCGTCAACCCCGTGCGGATCGCCGATCAACTCGAGACCTACGAGGTTTGATCTTGCGGGGTGGTTCCGTCCGGTCATTTGCTCCCGCACCTTCCCTGCATCCGGAACGTCCGGGATCACCGCCACGCGGTTAAGCCACTCCGCCGATGTCGGTGCCAGAGCCGTCATCGGTCGAGGTTGTCAAATTGGCGACGGGCTTGGCGCACGCACGCCTCAGCGCGGGCCACGCCGTCCAGGCGAGAGCGGCGAGCCCGAGAAGCGACAGTGCCCCGCCGACATGAAACGAGCCCGGGACGTAGCGGTAGACGAGGCGGTGTGCGCCCTTACCGACGAGTGCCCCGCGCATCGCCAGGTTGGTCCGCAAGATCGGCGCGGGTTTGCCGTCGATCTCGAGGCGCCAGCCTGGGTAGTCGGTGTCGGCCAGGATCACCAACCCCGATGACCTGAGCGTCACAGCCATCTCGACTTCTTGAGGCCCATAGCGAACAAAGGCGACGCGTTCGGAATCGTCGGGATCCGCCTGGGACAGGGAGCGCTGCACCACGGCGGGCTCGTCGGTTTCGACCCAGGCGACGTGGTGGGGGTCGTATACGGTCTTTGCAGGCTCGAACCAGAACTCATCCGCCGGATAACGGATCTCCTCCAGCGCGTCCCGGCGCGCGCGGGAGTCCCGGCCAGGGGGCCGGACTCGAGCGCGGTGAACAACCCAGGCGCGGGGATAGGCATCCTCGTTGAGGAGGACGCGAACGTCGTCCTCGAGAAGCCAGCGCTGCGCTCGCTCGGGGTCTCGTGCTTCGTCGATGGTCCCGGGTGGCGGGTCGATCTCCTGGACATGCGGTAGAAACGCCAAGATGCCGCGGTGCAGGCTGTTCAGGGCAAGTCGGCCGGGCACGATGATGTAGCGCGTGTTCCACATGTCGAAGGCGCGCCGGCAGTGATAGACAAAAGGCTGGTTCGCCTTGAGGTCGTACGCCCGCGCGGCCTGCTCGCCGAGACGGCGCCGCGTCGGGGTGAAGAGCTCGGCAGCGTCGACGAGCTCGGCGGTTCCGACCGAGTACGTGTAAGACAGGCCGTGGGGGATGCCGTACTTGGGGCGCAGCGTGTCGTGCTCCCAGGCGACAATGGTCGCAGGACGGTTCTCCGAAGGCGTCAGGTTCCAGGCGGTCGGCGACCAGAGCATGCGGTGGATCCGAAACGGAGTCGGCCCGGAGCGAGCTTGCTCGGCCTGCCGGATCGACCCAACGAGTCGCGGTTGAGCATCGAAAATCGCCTGGGGAACCGTCATCACGACCCAGCGGTTGGCCAGGGCGAGGTCGAGGGTCAAGACGATGAGGAGGGTCGACGCGCGGAGTGCGGAAGCGCGCCCCGCACGGCGGACGAGCGCCCAGAGGGCCAGCCCAGCGACTGTCCCGTGCACGAGGGCGACGATGATCGCGGCGCCGGCGCCGGTTGCGTCGAGTGGCCCGTAGGCCGTCATTGCCTCGAACGCCGTGCGGCGGAGCGCCGCGATGAGCGCGCGTTGGTTCCCCACCGCCAGACCAAGGCCCAACGCGCCGAGGAGCACGGCCAAGGCGGAGACCCGGAGGCTGGACGACCGCCGGCCGCTGAGCAGCTCGTCCCACCCGTACCCCGCCAGCGCCGAGATTGCGACGCAAGCCGGCATCAAGAGCTTGGCCGGGTAGCGAAAGGAGTGAAACCCGGGGGCCAAGACCCCGAAGAGCCAGTAGACGCCGCCGACGCCATCGGCCAGAGGACTCCGTGAGACCCCCGGATCGAGCCCGACCGGGCCGAGGAACGACTCGGGCCCCGCGACCCATCGCAACCAGAGCAGCGGGCTGCCGTACTCGCCGAGGCTCGCCAGCAGCCCGACGACGGCCACCCCCGTAAGCCAGCCGCGCCACGCCGGGCCCTTGCGCGCGCCGGCGGCGGCCAAGGCCAAAATGAGCACCGGCGCGCCGCAATAGAGCGAAGGGAACCACCCGCACCATTGGTGTTTCGGCGGGAGGACGGGCAGCCAGTAGGCGTTCGCCCCGCCGAAGGTGCCGACAAAGTTTGGCCACAGAAATCCGAAGGTTTCAATCGGCGCGAGGCTGAACCGATAAATGTCGTCGGGACCCGCCCCCGTGCTTCGCGTGGACCGGGCGATGAACTCGAGCGAGGGAACAATCTGCACCCCAGCCAGCAGCAGGGCCAGCGCACAGGCCGACGCGAGGGCAAGCCACCGCATTTCCAGACCGAGGCTCCGGCGGTTGCGCCAGGCTCGCACGACCAAGACCGCGCCCAGCAGCACCCAGAAAAGAGCCCGCCCCGCCTTGAGCGTCGGGAACCGGCCGCTCGCCTCTCCCCGCGCATCCGACCACGCCAGGCCGAAGAAGACCGCGCCCAAAAGCATGAGCCCCAGCAGCCAGACGGCGACCTGGCGCCACCCCGGACCCTGCTCACCACCACAAAGCCAGAGCGCGTACCCGACCGCTGCCAGCGCGATGAGGTACGCGGCTTCGGGGTCACCGCCGAGAACCAGGAGCGCTAGCACGACGGCCAACCCAGCGCACGCGCTCCGTTTGCGGGTTCGGATGGCGACTTCGGCCGCCAGGAACCCCAGGGGCATCCAGGCGGCGCCCACCAGGAAGACCACGTTGCACGTCAGCGCGAGTACGGGCGCACCGAACCCGTAGGAAAGGCCGCCGAGCGCAGCGCCTGCCGGCGAGACGGCGAGCGAGCGCAAGAACGCGTACTGAGCCGCGGCGGCGAGCAGCACGTGAGCGATTACGTACGCCCGCGTCGCCCACGCGTAGGGCAAGACCGCGTACACGAGCTTGCCGGGATAAAACACGGCGGCCGTCGGATTGGCCAGGAGGGGTGTTCCGCCGTTCTCCTCGGGCTCCCAGAGTGGGATTCGGCCAGCGTCCCACTCTTGCTGCACGCGCTGATAGAGCGGGTAGTAGAAGTCACCCGCGTCGCGAAACCCAAACTGCTCGCCGCCGAAAAGGACGGGGTGAAAACAAACGACTGCCAGCACCGCAACACAAAGCGCGGCGACCCACTGGACCGGATCGAGCCGGGCTCGCCTTCCGGGGAAACGCCCGTCTCGATCGTGCGCAACGCCGTCGCTCATCCCCGCTGCCTTTCTGGGCCGAGCCGCGGGATCCTCGCGCTCAGGCGCTGGAATCAAGCCCTGTCGCCAGCTCGCTTACGAAGCGGCCGATGTCCTGGACGACTTCCTGGCGGTTCAACTTCTCCACGTCCGCCAGCCGCCGCACAAGCGCGCTGCCAACGATCAGGCCGTCGGCCACCGGCGCCAGTTGGCGCACATGCTCCGGGCGGCTGATCCCAAAGCCGATGCAAATGGGCAGCTTGGTCTGCGTGCGGAGCCAGGCCACGTTCTCGGCCACGTCCGCGGGCACCGATTGACGCTCCCCCGTGATCCCGGCGACCGAGACGTAATAGATGAACCCGGTCGTCGACCGCGCGATCTTCGTCGCGCGCTCGCGAGGCGTCGTCGGCGTGATGAGCTGGATCAGCCTCAGGTCGAGTGCCGCGGCCCGGTTCATCAGATCTCCGGCCTCTTCGACCGGAAGGTCCGGGACGATCAGGCCGTCGAACCCCGTAGCAGCCGCTTCGTGCAGGAAATGGTCGACTCCCTGCTTGTGAATAATCGCATAGGAAACCATCGCCACGAGAGGGACCACGGCAAGGGGACCCGAGGCGGTCTCGGCGCGGAGCGTGCGGATCGTCTGAAAGATGTGGGCGACCCGCACCCCACGCTCCAGCGCCCGGTGATAGCTCGCGGCGATGATCGGGCCATCGGCAATCGGGTCTGAGTACGGAATGCCGATCTCGATCATGTGCGCGCCGCGTTGGACCAGCTCGGTGATCAGGGCCGCAGTCGTCGGCAAGTCGGGATCCCCGGCCGTGATGAACGGCATCAAGGCGCGCCGGCCTTCGCTCTTGAGGCGGGAAAAGAGGGCGTCGATACGGTTCATAGGGCTCCGAGGGAGATTGGCGGGAACGTCGGGATTCGGGGACACGTCGTCTCTCGCAGGGCAACGCGCAGGGTCGGGCAATGACTTCAGATCGGCTCGCCCCGTAGCCGCGCGACCTCGAACGCGTCCTTGTCGCCACGCCCGGAGAGGCAGATCACGAGCACCTTGTCGGCACCAAGCCTCGGAGCTTCCTTGATGGCCTGCGCAACGGCATGGCTCGACTCGAGCGCGGGGAGGATGCCTTCGAGGCGGGCCAGCAGGCCGTAGGCTTCGAGCGCTTCGGCGTCGGTGACGCTCTCGTAGCGTACGCGCCCCGTGTCCTTCCAGAAGCTGTGCTCGGGGCCGACGCCGGGGTAGTCGAGCCCGGCGGAGATCGAGTGGACGTCCTGGGTCTGGCCGTCGTCGTCCTGAAGCACGTAGCTAAAACTGCCGTGCAGGACGCCCGGCCGACCTTGGGAGAGGCTCGACGCGTGCTCACCGGCCGCCGGTCCGCGACCACCCGCCTCGGCACCGATCAGTTCGACGCCGGCGTCTTCGACGAACGGGTAGAACATCCCGGCCGCGTTCGACCCGCCGCCGACGCACGCGACCACGGCGTCCGGCAGGCGGCCGATCTGTGTTTGCGCTTGTTCCTTGGTCTCGCGGCCGATCACGGCCTGGAAGTCGCGCACCATCATCGGGAACGGGTGCGGGCCCACCACGCTCCCGATCGTGTAGTGTGTCTGTTGGGAAGAGCCCATCCAGTCGCGCATCGCCTCGTTCGTCGCGTCGCGCAACGTGCGGGAGCCGGTCGAGACCGGAACGACCGTGGCGCCCAGTGTCTTCATGTTGAAGACGTTCAGCTTCTGGCGCCGGATGTCCTCCTCGCCCATGTAGACCGTGCATTCGAGCCCGAAGAGGGCACAGGCCGTCGCCGTGGCGACGCCGTGCTGGCCGGCCCCCGTCTCCGCGATGACGCGCGTCTTGCCCATGCGCTGAGCGAGCATCACCTGGCCGATCGCGTTGTTGATCTTGTGGGCCCCGGTGTGGTTCAGGTCCTCTCGCTTCAAATAGAGCGCGGCCCCCCCCGCGTGCCGGCTCAACCGCTCGGCATGGTAGAGCGGCGACGGGCGGCCGACGTAGTGGGTCAGGAAGTACTGCAATCGCGTCTGGAACTCGGCGTCGCGCTTGACCAGCTCGTACTCTTCCGCGAGCTGGTTCAACGCGTCCATCAGCGTTTCAGGGACAAACCGGCCCCCGAACGCTCCGTACCGGCCGAGTGCGTCGGGAACCTGCTGGCGCGACTGTTCAACGGTGGACGGAGCGGGCATCGGCGGACGGTCCTCGGAGCGGCACGATCCAGGTTATGGGAGCTGTATTGTCCCGACCCGCGGGCCGCGCGGTCAAGGGCTCGTGACCCGGCCGGAGCCTAACGCTTCCTCAATCGTCGGCCTGCGCAAGTCGGGGAACCGACGCGCCAGCCGTGACGTGTCCAGCGAGACGTCGGCCGGACGGGGCTCGGCCATCGGCACGTCGTCCCGGCGGTTCGCGAGGACGGTCCCCTCGTCGAGCCGGAGCGCAATCGCTATGCGTCGCATCAGCTCGTAGCGGCTCATACGCTCCCGCCCCGCGACGTGCAACAACCCCACCGCGTCGGACTCGACGAGACGGGCGAGCACATCCCCCGCGGTGGCGTAATCGAGCGGCGTGCGGTACTCGTCGGCGAAGAAGTGCTGCGGCTCCTTGGCACGAAACGCGGCGACCGCGCGGTCGAAGAACGCCGGACGCCCGCAACGCGATGCGCCGAAAAGCAGGCTGATGCGAGCGACCAGCCCGCGCGGCGTTGCCAGGACCGCGCGCTCGGCGTCGCGTTTGGTGCGTCCGTATTCGAGGAGCGGGGCCGCCGCGTCCGCCTCCGTCCACCACGGCCGAGACCCGTCGAAAACCAAGTCCGTCGAGGTAAAGATGATTCGCCGGTCCCGTTCCGTGCACCATTGCGCGAACCGCGCGGTCGCCTCGACATTCACCATCCTGGCCCGCTCCGGCTCGCGGCGAACGGCTTCCGCTGCGCTCAGCGCCGCGGCGTGCAGCACCACGTCCGGCTCGTCGGCCGCCAGCGCGAGCGCCGTCGCATCCGCGTCCGTGAGATCCACTGCGCGGAACACCACCCCGTCTCGGCTCCCCTGCGTGTGTCCGCTCCATGCGCGCACGTCAAACCCCGCCACGACCAGCGTTTCCAGCAAATACGCTCCGAGCTGGCCGCTTGCCCCTGTCAGCACAACTCGCACGACCTATTCCTCCCAAACATCGTGATCTTCGTATTTTGAAAATCGCACGAGTCCTAGTTCAAGTCGGTCGATCATAGGCCGACAGGGGCTCTTGGGAGGAACAAAACTTCGCGACTGGCTCGGGAAAGGGCGCTGCGATGATGAACATACGGGATTTGCCGCTGGACGAACTGGTTCTTGACCCGAGTTTGAACCTGCGGGACCGGCTCGACGACTTCACCGTGGAACGCTACGCCGATTCGTGGGAGCGCATGCCGCCGATCACGGTCTACGAGGTGGACGGCCAGTTCCTGGTCGCCGACGGGTTCCACCGTCACGCCGCGGCCGTGCTGCTCGGGCGCCGAACGATTCGAGCCGAGGTCGTTGAAGGGAGTATGACGGACGCGCTCGACTTTGTCTCGAGCGTCAACCTGTTCCACGGACTGCCGCTCACCCGCGCGGAGCGGCGGCGTGCGGTCGAAGTGAAAATGCGGATCCACCACGACTGGTCGGACCGCAGGATGGCCGAGGAGCTGGGCGTCAGCCGGGAGCTCGTCGCGAAAACCCGGCGCAACCTGATCGAGGGGAAGCAGATCCCCAACAACCCGGGCCGCATCGGTGCGGACGGCAAGACGTACTCGTCGGCCGGCCTACCGAAAGACCAGGGCGAACGCCTTCCCAAAGGCAAGCCGATCGCCCAGCAAGAAGACCCGCGCGATCGCGGCCAACGCGAGAGCGATGCCCCCCCGTGGGAAGAGCCGACCCCGGCAAAGGGCGCGGCCGGCCAGTTCGACACCGGCGACGCGAAGAAGGCCGCCCTCGCCGAACCCGTCACGCCCGCGGCGCCGACGATCGACGAACTGCTTCAGCTCATGGCCAAGCAGGTCATGGAAGTGATCAACTGGACCCAGGCCGACGGCTTCACCGAAGCCTATCGCGCAGCGAGCGGCAACGCCCGCGGGCTGTTCCAGGCCTCTGTGATCAAGCTCGCCGCTCGTGCGGACCAGCTTCGGAAAATGTGATTTGTAGGGTGCGCGAAACGCACCGGCGCGCTTCACGCACCCTAATTGAATCACCCCAAGACCTCAAAGCAACTCGCACAGCACGCTGTCGGCCAGAAACAGGCCCTCGCGCGTGAACCGGACGCGCTGGCCGTCGTCTTCGAGCAATCCCCGTTGTACGTAGCGCGACACGGTCGTGCCGGCCAAGGCGTCGAGGTCGAATCCCGTTCGCCGCAAGAAATCGGACCGATCGAGACCAACCGCCGTTCTGCGGAGCATCAGCACGGTGGTTTCTCGCGCGCGCGACTCAGGATCGAGAGTCTCGGTCGGACCGGTCGCACTCTGCCCGGCCTCGATGCGCCGCAGGTACGCGGGCAGCTCGCGCGTGTTCGACGAGCGAACGCCCCTGACGTACCGCGCAGCGCCCAGCCCCACGCCAAAATACGCGTCGTTCGCCCAGTACACGAGGTTGTGCCGGCACTCGTGGCCGGGCCGCGCGAAGTTGGAGATCTCGTACATCGCGAGCCCCGTCCGCTCGAGACGGTCGATCGTGTGGGCGTACATCGCGCGCTCTGCCTCTTCGTCGACCGCGTGGACCGACCCCGCCTGCCACTGCTTCCAGAGCGCGGTGCCCTTCTCGTAGACGAGCCCGTAGCACGACAGGTGCGACGGCCCCAACCCCAGGGCGGTCTCCAGGTCCGACTCCCACATTTCGGGAGTCGACCCGGGAACCCCGAAGATCAGGTCGAACGACCAGAAATTGAAGCGAGGGCGCAGCAGCTCCAGCGCCTTCTCGACCTCCTCGGGCGCATGGTTGCGCTCCAGAGCTTGAAGCAACGCCGGCTGAAACGACTGAGCGCCCAGGCTCACGCGGTTCACGCCACCGTCCCGAAGGACGTCCGCCTTTTCCCCATCCAGGGTGCCCGGGTTTGCCTCGACCGTCCACTCACCCCCCTGCGCCAGCGGGAACCACCGGCGGACGCTCGCCAGCAAGCGCTTCAGGTCATCGGCCGAGAGACGCGTCGGGGTTCCCCCGCCGATGAAGATCGTCTCGACCTCCTGAGGCTGGCCTGACATGGCCATCTCGCGCTCCAGGGCGTCGAGGTAGCGCTCGGCCAGGTGGTCCACACCGGCGAGCGACGCGAAGTCGCAGTACCCGCATTTGTGGGCGCAGAACGGCACGTGGACGTACGCCGCGCGTGGCGAGACCCAGGGCTCTTCCCGGGCCGCCGGCCGCTCGAGAGACTCGCAGGATAGCAAGGTCATTTCAGGGAACGGCTTCCAGGAAGCGGATCTCGGGGATGTGCGATTTGAGCGTCGATTCGATCCCCATTGTCAGCGTGAACATCGACGATGGGCACCCCTGGCACGCCCCCTGCATCCGGACCTGAACAATCCGATCGGCGTCGATGCCGACCAGTTCCACGTCCCCCCCGTCGGCTCGCAACCCCGGGCGAATGTGCTGGTCGAGGACCGCCTCGATGCGCTCGCACAGCTCGGTCCATTGAGGTGAGTGGGTTTCTCGTGCGGAGTCCATCAGCAAGTCTCGTTGGTCGTCCGGCCCTACGTGCGCGTTCCATCTACGGCGCATGACGTGCGCGCCTGTGATTCTACCCGCGGCTTCCCCTGGGGTCGAGCGTTCCGCGAACGTGACTCACGGGGCTTCCACCGCGCAAGGTTAAATTTTCCTTGAAACAGGACGCGAGGGCGATTACCACGGAGCCCGGACGTTTGCTTCTTCGCCTTCGAGTCGCTCAGGGAGTCGGCCCATGCCCGCGTTCTTTCCGTTCACCCCGGTCCGTTGGCTCGGCTGTGCCGTGCTCCTTTTGCTGACCGGCCAGGCCACCGCCGACACCTGGCGCGTGAAGATCCAGGGGCAAGGGACGGACCTTGGCGAAACGCCGATTGTCGTCCCGCTCAAGAACGCCCCGCCCCCGGGCGACTATGAGCTCCGCTTACCGCAGGGCGGATCCGCCGTCCCCGCTCAGGTGTTTGTCGATGCTGGAACCACCTATTTCGCCACTGTCCTGGAGCATGTCCGCGGCAACGCTCCGGTAACCTACGCCCTTCAGCCGCGGGCGACGAAATCGGCCGCGGAGAGCGTGTCCCTCCGGCGCAGCGGGGCGGACATCGCGTTCGACGTCGCAGGCAAGCCGTTCCTCGAAGAACGCGTCGCCGACGGCCCGAAGCCCTATTACTTCCCCGTCCACGGACCCACGGGGGCCATGTTCACCCGTGCCTTTCCCATGCAAACGGTTGCCGGCGAGGACAAGGACCACTTTCACCAGCGGTCGATGTGGTTCACGCACGGCAACGTCAACGGCTTCGATTTCTGGGCGTCGGACCCCTTGAACAAGCCGAGCCCCAAATACGGCACAATCAAGGAGACCGCCCGGACCAATGCGCTCGCGGGTGCCGCGGCCGGCGTCTTGAGGACGACCGACGACTGGCTCGACCCCGACGGCAAGAAAGTGTGCCAGGACGAGCGCGTCCTCACCGTCTACAACACCGGCGCGACCCGAGTCCTCGACTTCGACATCACGCTCAAAGCCACCGCCGGTCCGGTCACGTTCGGCGACACCAAGGAAGGGATGTTCGGCCTTCGCGTCGCCTCCAGCATGGACGTCAAGAACAAGAACGGCGGCAAGATCACCAACGCCGAGGGCGTCACCGACGACGCCGCGTGGGGCAAGGCGTCCCCCTGGGTCGACTACACCGGCCCCGTGGAAGGGGAGACGGTCGGGGTGGCCATTTTGAACCATCCGGACAGCTTCCGCTATCCCACGACGTGGCACGTTCGCACCTACGGCCTTTTCGCGGCCAACCCATTCGGCTGGCATGACTTCGGCATGAAGAAGTCGGGCGAATACACCCTGCCGGCGGGCGAACCGATCCGGTTCCGGTACCGGGTGGTCCTCCACCGCGGAGACACGGCTTCGGCTCACATTCCCCAAGCGTTTGAGGGGTACGCCAAGCCGCCGCGGGTCGAGGTCACGGCTGATTAGATCAAGGCAGGCTCGAACGTATCGCTTCCCAACGGTCGGCCCAGGGCTCCTGAGCCCTGGCAACGACTCGGTTGAGCACGCCCCATCGTAGTCCCTCCTCGATCGATGGAGGAGGAATGCCGCTCGTGACCACCTGTTCGTATTTATCCAACTTCCCGGCCCTCTCCGACATCGCTAAGGTAGAGAATGCGGGCTGTCCGATGGGCGCGACCACTGCTGAGGGTATGAAGCCATGCCAACAGTGTTGCGGATCGGACGCTTCCGATTCTTTTTCTTCAGCAACGAGGGGAATGAGCCGCCTCACATTCACGTCAAGGCGGGATGTGACGAGTGCAAATTCTGGCTCGATCCGATCGCGCTCGCGGCCAATTACGGTTTCAACGGACGCGAATTGAACGAAATCGAGGACCTCATCGAGCAGCACCGGAATAGACTATTGGAGGCATGGAATGAGTACTTCGGCTGAAAATGCGCGTAGCCGGGCACGTGCCTATGTTCCCACGACCGCCCTCGCCAAGTCCGTGGAGTTCGACGAGACAATGATGCGAGTCGCGTTCACCGACGGCCGCGTTCTGTGCGTGCCTCTTACGTGGTTCCCCACGTTGTCCGCGGCCACGCCAGAACAGCGGACGCGCTGCGAGATCGGCGGAGGCGGAATCGGGCTTCATTGGCCCGATCTCGACGAAGACTTGTCCATTGCCGGTCTGATGGCGGGCGTCGACTGGCAGGCGGCTTGAGTGGGCCGAGCCGCGAATCGCCGTTGCACCACTTGTGGACAAAAGTCCGTTTGGACATTGCGAAGGGAACCGCTGGCTCAACGGCCTCTAGCGTCGACTCGTCCCTGAATCCGACAGCAGAGCGATTTGCCGGGCGAAACGATCCCGTCGAGTGGCACGTCGTGCGGCTCGATCGGGAGTGCATCGACCCACTGGCAGTCGAACGCCAGGGCCCAGCACGAGACGCCGCGGCGAAGTTGGGGGAGCAGGCGATCGTAATGGCCCGCCCCCCGGCCGAGGCGGTAGCACTGTTCATCGAACAAGAGACCCGGAACGAGTACCCAATCCACTTGGTCGGGCCCGACCGAAGGGGCGCCGGGCCGAGGCTCGGGAATTCCGAGAGTGCCGGCGACGAGATCCGCCCTCAGGTCCTGGACCACGTAAAGCTGGAGCTGACGGCGGGCCACCCGGGGACAGAGCAGCCTCTTGCGGTCGGCCAGCGCCTGTTCCAACATCGGGGCGGTATCGATCTCTTCCGGGAAGGCCGTGGCGTAGAGGAGGACGGTCTCGGCCGCCCGGTATCCGGGCAGCCCGATGAAGCGATCGACGAGCGCCCCCTGCTGGGACTGCCTGTCTACCGGGTCAAGCGAGTGTATCCGCTCGACGGCCGTGCGCCGGAGGGCCCGTTTCTGTGCCCGAATGTCCATGAAGGAGGCGGCGGAGGCCTTGATAAAGGAGCCCGTGCCCACCACCGGTAGAACCGGGGCGGACACGGGCATAAAGGTCGCCTCCACCGCAATGCCGTTGAAGCGCTTTTGAGAACCCGCAGTTAAAGTGGGTGCCTGAGACCCTCAGGGACATGCCAAGGGGTCGTGAATCGGCTCCCAACGGGTTTTCACTGGTTCGCCAAAAGGACGCCCCGTATCGAACATGGCAGAGGCTCGTCGAGCCGAAACCCGACTGAGAGCAGTCTAGCCGCGCCGGAGCCGGGCTTCAAGGGTCGCACGCTGGGAAATCGGCGATGCTTGAAGCAACGTCGTCACTCTGCCGCTGGCGGCCTCTGAAGGGGGGATTTAGTCGCGGCTGTTGCCGGCAGAAAACCGCGCCTCCCATCGGCACCGGTCGACTCGCGTCGACGACTTCACGAGGGGTTCGGCTCGGAAGCCGCCTCGCTCGCCCGGAGGCGGCGGATCTGGTCGCGCAGACGAGCGGCCTCCTCGAACGCTTCGCGGGCGACGGCCAGCTCGAGTTGCTGCTCGAGCCGCTCGATGGGGCCGTTCGGTCGCTCGCTCTCGACGTCCCGCCGCCAGCGGAGGAGAAAGCCGAGCTCCCCACACTCCGCCTCGCGATCGGCTTGGTCGTAGTCGCGGAGGAACTGGCGGATCCCGGCAATCCCTTCGTCAATGAGCGCGAGGGCCTTGCGATGGTCTTCGCGGGCAAGTGCCTGAAGCGCGCGCGCCCGGATATTCATCATTGTGACGTAAGGCCGATACTGGTCGAACTGGACCTTGTCTTTTTGCCGTTTGGCGTAGCGGACGACGAAGGCGAACAGCCGCAGGTTCCTGGCCGTGTCGCGCGCCACCAGGTCGTAACGCTGGAGGTGGAACGCGGCGAGGTAGCGGTGGTAGTACTGGACGCCCTCGCGCATGAGCGCTGCACACGTGGCCGACTCAATCGCGAAGTCCTCGCCGACCGCCTCCTCGGCGCGGGCCTTCTCTTCAAACTCGTCGAGCAACGATTCCTGTCCGCCCGGGCGGGTGCCATCCGGGCGGCCCGAAATCTCCATCTGGATCAGTCCGAGGTCGACCCGCATCTGGATCTTCTCGTCCCCGTCGTCTCCTGCAACGATCCGCACCTGGACGTCGTCCGGATCGAAGTCCCAGCCCGCGAGAATCGAGGTTATATCCTTGCTCAAGAATCTCATCTCCGGGGAAGCCAGCGTGAAGACCGACGCACTCCGCGGTCGCCCTCAACGGTCGCTCTATTATACGGTCCGCAGGCCAGGCGCAGAGAGCACGTCTGCCGACAAACGACGCCGCACGGTCTGGCCCGAGGCTTCTCGGGCCAGACCGTGCGGCGTTGCAGAAAACAAGGGCGGCGACGGACGAGACCGAATTACAGCTCGTTGCCGTCGTGGATCATCGGCTCCAGCTCCTTCGTATTGCGTTCGACCGCGAGGACGATCGTCCGTTCCTCGACGCCGTCGGGGCTGGCGGCGACGGCCGGGATGATCTGCCGCGAGTCGGGCAGCGCGAAGCGAACCGTGAAAGTCCCGTCGGCGCGGAGCTGCACGGGCTCCCCCTGGAGCGTCACTTTGGCATTCGGCTCGGTCGCGCCGTAGACGATCAGCTCCGCATCGAGCTCGAAGTGGAAGTCGCGCCCCAAGGAGGGAAGCGCGCCGGTGCCGAGACTCTGGAGCGAAAGGGTCTGCATCGGGCGACGGAGCCGCTCCTCGAACAGATCGCGCAGGTCATTCGAGGCGGTCGAGCCGTTGGCGCCGCCGCTCGACTGGCTGTAGATCTTGCGGAACTGCTCCTGCACGCTATTCCAGTTCTCATCGAGCACGTCCGAGGAACCGGCCTTCGGCGTGCTGACGACGTTGGAGCGTGCCAGGACGAAGAACTTGCCGCGACGGGCCACGTAGCCGATGTCGACCCGGAACGCGCGGGGGGGCGTGGCGACGTCGATGTACCAGTTGTTGACGCCGCCGTGGACTTCAATGTCGCGGACGTGCCGTTCGGCCGCGGACGTGGTATCCTCGCTCGTGACGTCCATGACCCGCAGGATCGGTCGCGCCGTGTGCCATTCCTGGCCCAGGGCGGCCTTTGCGCGGTCGAGCGTCGAGCGGCTGAGCTCCCGGTAAACGTGCAGCCAGTAAGGATCGCGAACCATCGCGATGATCCGGTCCTTCACACAGCCGTGGTCAAGAGCGCGTGGTGGCATCACCGTCAAGGGGCGGACCGGCGGGACCGCCGGAGCCGGTGCCGATCGCCGGGCCGGCGCGGTGGACTCGGAGGCCGCGGGGGCCTTCGTCGACGTGGCCTTCGCGGCCTTCTTCTTCGACGCGGACGCGGCCGCCGAGAGCGCCCGGATCAACTGATCCTTGCGCATCGCGTGCCAGCCCACAATCCCCTGGTCCTTCGCCATCTGAGCGAGGGCCTTCTTATTGCAATCCTTGAGTGTATCGACGGTCATGCGGGACCACTCCGTCACCATCCGCGACCGTTCGCCGGCCACGGATCGGACAAGGAACGCGTGGTTCATCCGTGAGTGGGCCGATCCGGAAAACTCCGTGCCTCCCGGACGCAGGGTACGCTCGATCCGAACAGCCAACCGGCCCGGGGACGGAAACGCCCTCAGCCCCCACCGCCCCATCAAACACAAAGGGCGGCCGTCTCCCCTCAGGTGGTGGGAAGACGCCGCCCAGCATTAGGGTCGGACGCGGAGCGCAAGGGTGACAGCATGGCAGGTCCCCGCTCTGGCTCGTACCGAATCGGAAGGCGTAACAAGAAGCTCCGTAGGTAATAACAAATAGCTCGCGCACTGTCAATCAAAAATTCTTCGGCAGTGTCCGGCCACGAACAGATTGACCGAAGTGTAACGATCCCATCACGCATGGATTGACTTGGACGACATTGGCCAGGCGGGTTCCGCTGGTCCACTCGCGCCGGCATGATGCTGCGTGCTACTTGGTCCACGGTCGGAACAGGCTGAGGAACCAGCGCGCGACGTCTGCCCGGACGTCATTCCTGGGGGGCCGGCTTCGGCCGGTCTTGGAGACTGGCTGAAGCCGGGACTCCAACACGGGAAAACGCCCCGTGCTGAAAGGTGACCCGCACGGGAACCAGGCCGGAAAATTAACGCCGCCGACCCGCGCTGCGCGAAGCGCATGAATCAATCAAGAAGGCTATCATTCTCGATGAACACACTTGCCTCTTGACTCCGGGTCGGACTTTGAGAAAAATTTCTCGAAGAGGCATGGTGGGTTGTTGACTTCGCGCGGCGGGCGGGTATAAATGGGGTCCCGAGCGGTCGTCCTGCCTCGGTTTTTCCCGGTTCGAGCGCTGATTGTCCAGGATCCGCCCCTTCGAGTTCGGAGTGGCGGGGCCGGTCCATTGGTCGTCGTGCCGGCGTGGGGGACTTGCGTGTCGCAGCCCGAACGCCGCTCGAATTTGTCGGTCGGGATCGAGTGGGCCTCGCGGGTCTCGACGGTGGGTCTCGAGTTCGCCCTGCCGCCGCTCGCGGGGGCTTACTGCGACCACCGCGCGGGGACGACACCGTGGCTCACCCTGCTGGGGGTCGTGCTCGGGTTCGCGGTGGGAATGATGCACATCCTCCGGATTGCGCGCGACGGTCAGGCCGGTCGGAAGGGTCAGCCCGGTCCGCGGTAGGGCAGCCGGACGTGCGACGGGGCCAGGCAGCGAGTACTTGACGAGGATCACGCGGCGATGCCTGCACAACAACACAGCCCGCTGACCCACGTGGTCGACCACCCGACGCTGGAGCTGCCTCACTGGCGGTTTCCGTACGCACTCGAAATCGAGCTGCCGAAGCTTCTCGGTCTTCAGGTCACGCGGTTCATGCTCACCGAGCTGATCGCGGCCGTGCTCGTGGTCCTGGTGATGGTCCCGGTCGCCCGGCACGTCGCGCAGAAGCATGTCAGCCGCGGATGGTTCATGAACATGTTCGAGGCGATGCTCCTGTTCATCCGCGACCAGGTCGCGCGGCCGGCGATCGGCGGCCACGGGGCGGACGCCTTTCTCCCTTACCTCTGGACCGTCTTCTTTTTCGTGCTGTTCAACAACCTGCTCGGACTGATCCCGGGCATGGCCTCGGCCACGGGGAACATCAACGTGACGGCGGTGCTGGCGCTCGGCACCCTCACCGCGGTAATCTTCGCCGGGATGCGTGAGATGGGGCCGCTGAAGTTCTGGACGGGGCTCGTCCCGCACATGGACGTGCCCAAGGTGATGCTGGTCTTCCTGTGGCCCCTGATGTTTGTCATTGAAGTGGCGGGCCTCTTGATTCGCCACATCGTGCTGGCCGTGCGTTTGTTCGCCAACATGTTCGCCGGGCACGTCGTGCTGGCGGTCATCCTCGGGTTTATCCTGATGGCGTGGGACGCGACGGCGGCGGTCTTCTGGTCGGTCGCCGGGGCGAGCGTGATCGGCCTAATCGCGCTCAGCATGCTCGAGTTGTTCGTCGCCTTCTTGCAAGCCTATATCTTTACCTTTTTGTCCGCGCTGTTTATTGGGTCGGCGGTGCACCCGCACTGAGCGGACGGGTCGGCGCGGGCTTGCCTGGCGCCGCGAACGATCGGAAAACCATGTTTTTGACGGGGGCAAGGTCGTGTCTCCTCGCCCCCTTTGGCGGACCTTCTGGGTTCCGCGGCTTCTCCCCTCCAGTCTGATCAGCTTAGGAGTCAAAGGTCCGATGAAACTCGTCAAGTCCGCCGTGCTGGCCGTTGCGATGCTCTTCCTCGCCCAGGGGGCGGTTTTCGCCCAGGCGCCCACGCCCACGAGTGTTAAGGAAGCAGCCGAGCTCGACTACGCCAAGCAGCCGCACAACGCCTTCTCGGACCTCCGGGCGATCGGGGTCGGACTCGTGATCATCGGCGCGGCCCTGGGCATCGGCGGACTGACCAAGTCGGCCGTCGAGAGCATGGCCCGCCAGCCGGAGACCGCCGGCAACGTGCAAACGGCGATGATCATCTCGGCCGCGCTCATCGAAGGTGTGACCTTCTTCGCGCTGATCATCCTGATGCTCTTCGCCTCGCCGTGGTAACCGCGGACCGGCGCGGCGGCCGCAAGCCGCCGCGCGGCTCGGGCCCTTCACCTTTTTGACCGCTGGTTTCCTCGGATCGCGAGGTCCCTCCCCAATGCCACGGCTAACGATTCTGGCCCTCGGGTTCTTGACCCTGGCGCTTCTGCTTGGCGCACCGTCGCGCCTCGTGAGTGCCGCAGAGCCGGCCAAGGCCACCGAGCCGGCTCCTGATCACGCGACGGACGCGCACGGCGGGAGCAGCGAGCACGCTCACCACGGCGAGCCCGATCCGATGGAGGTCCAACCGTCGCTTGCCATTTGGACGGTTGTGGTCTTCCTCGGCCTGTTCGCCGTGCTGGCCAAGTTTGCGTGGAAGCCGCTCCTGGGTGCTCTGCACCAACGCGAGGAACACCTGGAGCACGTGCTCCTGGAAACCGAGCGTGCCCGCAACGAGAGCGAGCAGCTCCTCGCCCAACACCGCAAGGAAATGGAAACGGCGGCGGACCAGGTCCGCGCACTCCTCGAAAACGCAAGACGAGAGGCGCAGGTGCTGGCCGAGGACCTGTTGCAGAAGGCGCGAACCGAGGCCGACGCCGAACGCCAGCGTGCCCGGCGCGACATCGAAAACGCCCGCGACCAGGCCCTCTCCGAGATCTGGCAGAAGACGGCCGACCTCGCCGTCTCGGTCGCCGGCCGCGTCCTCTCGAAGGAGCTCGGCCCCGACGATCACCGTCGTCTCGTATCCGCAGCGATCAACGAGCTGCCATCCCAGCCCGTGAACGGCCAAGGGAGCTCCGTCGCATGACGACCGACGCCGACGTGGTCGCCGATTCGATTGACGGGACCGTCTTCGACGAGGTTTCGGTCGAGCTGTCCCGGACCTACGCCGAGGCCCTCGTGGGCGCGGCGGAGGGACAGGGGCAGGTCGAGGCCGCGCTCGAAGAGCTGGACGCGATCGTGGCCGAGGTGCTCGTGCCCTATCCGAAGTTCGCTGCGCTGCTTGCCTCGCAGCTCTTGGCGCAGAAGGACAAGGACCGCATCCTGGTCGACACCTTTGAGGGGCGGGCACTTCCCTTGGTCCTGCAGTTCCTGCGGGTCCTGAACCGGCACGGCCGGCTGGGGCTGCTCATCCCCGTGGCCCGCGCAGCACGGGCGATCTGGGACCACCGGCAAAACCGCCGCCCCGTATCCGTTCGCTCGGCCGTGCCGCTCGACGACGCCCAGCTTGCCGACCTGCGCGACCGCCTCGGGCGGCTCCTGAGCGCGACCCCAATCCTCAAACTCACGGTGGACCCTTCGCTGATCGGCGGCCTGATCGTTCAGGCCGGCGACGACGTCTACGACGCCTCGGTCCGCCGCCGCCTCGAACAGCTTCGCCAGCGCCTGACCGAAGGAAAGACGCATGAAATTCAAAGCCGACGAGATTACTTCAGTTATTCAGAGTGAGATCGAGCAGTTCCACGCCGAGGTCACAAGGACCGAGGTCGGACGCGTCCTCGAGGTCGGCGACGGAATCGCGCGGGTCCACGGCCTTTCCGGCGTGATGACCGGCGAGATGGTCGCCTTCCAGAACGGGGTCAAGGGCCTGGCGTTCAACCTCGAAGAGTCGTCCGTCGGCGTGATCATCCTGGGCGACTACACCGACCTCCACGAAGGGGAGACGGTCACGGCCACCGGCCAGCTCCTCCGCGTTCCCGTCGGTGATGCGATGGTCGGCCGCGTGCTCAACCCGCTGGGCGAGCCGATCGACAACAAAGGGCCGGTGCTCACCGAGCACTCCCGCCTGGTCGAGTCCCCCGCGCCTGGCATCGCCGCCCGCCAGCCGGTCGACGAGCCGATGCAGACCGGCATCAAGGCGATCGACGCGATGACGCCGATCGGCCGCGGCCAGCGCGAGCTGATCATCGGCGACCGCAAGACCGGCAAGACCGCGATCGCCATCGACGCCATCCTGAGCCAGAAAGGCCAGGGGGTCATCTGCGTGTACGTCGCCGTCGCGCAGAAGGAATCGACGACGGCCGGGCTCGTGGACGTCCTCCGCCGCAACGGCGCGATGGACTACACGATCGTCGTCGCCGCCGGCGCGAGCGACCCGGCTCCGCTCCAGTACCTCGCCCCGTACGCCGGCTGTGCGATGGCCGAGTACTTCATGTACGAAAAGGGAGGGGCGACGCTCGTCGTCTATGACGACCTGTCGAAGCAGGCCGTCGCCTACCGCGAGCTGTCCCTGCTGCTCCGCCGGCCTCCCGGACGCGAGGCGTACCCGGGCGACGTGTTCTACGCCCACTCCCGCCTGCTCGAGCGGTCGGCGAAGCTCGCGAACAAGTACGTGATCCTGCCCGACGGAGCGCCGACCGAGAACGTGACCGAGGACCAGGGGGTCGACAAGAAGGTCTACCTGGGAGTTCCCGGGCTCGAAGAGGCCAACCACGCCATCAAGGAACACTATCCGACCGGCCACAAGGCCGTGAAGACGACAACCTCGGGCGGCTCGCTCACCGCCTTGCCGCTCATCGAAACGCTCGAAGGGGAGGTCTCCGCCTACATCCCGACGAACGTGATCTCGATCACCGACGGCCAGATCTACCTCCAGCCCGACCTCTTCTTCGCCGGCGTCCGCCCCGCGGTGGACGTGGGCATCAGCGTTTCGCGGGTGGGAGGAAAGGCCCAGACGGCGGCCATGAAGAAGGTCGCCGGCGGCCTGCGGCTCGACCTCGCTGCGTTCCGCGAGCTCGAAGCCTTCGCCCAGCTCGGCACCGAGCTCGACAAGGCCACGCAGCTCCAGCTCGACCGCGGCTACCGCATGGTCGAGCTGCTCAAGCAGCCGCAGTACCACCCGATGGCCGTCGAAGATCAGGTCATGAGTATCTACGCCGGCTCCGAGGGTTACCTCGACGACGTGCCGGTCAAGGAAGTCCAGCGCTGGGAGGCGGAGTTCCACCGCTTCATCCGGGAGCACCGGCCCGCCGTCAAGGAGGCCCTGGCCCGCGAGAAAAAGCTGACCGACAAGATCCTCACCGACCTCAAGGCGGCGCTGACCGCGTTCAAGGCCCAGTACCGCTCGCCCGCGGCCAAGCCGGCGCTGGTGGGTGCGGGTGCTTAGCAGGATTTAAACCACGGAGGACACAGAGGAACGCAGATAAAGGATCCGCAATTTATCTGCGTCTGTGTTCATCTGTGTCAATCTGTGGATAGTTCTTGCTCCTAAGAAGAGTCCAACGATGGCCAAGGCTCGTGCGATCGTCAAGCGCCGCAATGCGGTGCAGAACATCCGCAAGATCACGCGGACGATGGAGCTGATCGCTACCGCGCGGTTCAAGAAGGCGCTCGACCGGGCGACCGAGGCGGAGGCCTATACGCGCAAAATCGCTGAGCTCGTGGCGGACCTGGGGGCGACGAGCCTCGAGGTCTCGCATCCGCTCCTGGCCAAGCGCGAGCCGGTCAAGCGGTCGTTGTTGCTCGTGTTGACGAGCAATCGCGGGCTGGCGGGGGGCTACAACGGCAACGTCCTGCGCGTGTCGACGCGGCGCTTGCAGGACGACCAGGTGGAAGGGATCCCGACCATCCTGGAAGTCGCCGGCAAGCGCGGGATCAATTACTTCCGGTTCCGTGGTGTCCCGACCGACGCGGCCTACACCCACTACGAGGACCGTCCGCAATTCGATGACGTGGAGAAGCTGGCGGACCGCTACATCGGCCTCTACGTCAACGGCGAGGTCGACCGGCTCGATGTCGCGTTCACCCGCTTCATCAACAGTGCGCGGCAAGAGGCCGTCGTCCAGACCCTATTGCCGATGACGACCGCGAGCGTCGGCCAGACCGGCCCCTCGGTCCGGCAGGCCAAGCCCGCCGGCCCCGTGGCCGCCGCTCCGACCCGGGGCGAGCGCGTGCCGTACGAGTTCTTGCCCGACCCGAAGAGCATCCTCGAAGAGATCGTGCCGGTCTCGTTCAAGGTCCG